>NZ_BAAAHQ010000042.1:26776-78986 GCF_039525605.1 Nonomuraea longicatena
GCCTCCACCTCTCGGCCGAGAGGTGGAGGCGGGCCGGATTCCGGTGATCAGCTGCCCGGCGTCGCCAGGCGGGTGTTCATGGGGCTGTTCTGGTATGCGGCGAGCTGCCACTGGTCGTCTACGCGCACGACGAACCAGGAGGCCCGGATCGACTGCGCGTCCGCCACCTCGGTCTCGCCCGGCGCGATCACGCCGCCCTGCGACAGCAGCAGCGCCACGTCGGGGCCGAAGAAGCGCATGCTGATCGGCTTGCCGGTGACCTGGGTGCCCTTGAACTCGTTCTCGAAGGCGTGCTTGAAGAAGGCGCGGATGTCCTCGCGCCCCTGCCGCAGCACCCCGGGCAGGATCAGGGTGCCGCTCTCGATGAACAGGTTGGCGAAGCCGTCGGCGTCGTGGTGCGCCCAGGCCGCGATCATCCGCTGGGCGATCGTCGCGACGGCCGCCTGCTGGGCGGCCGGTACCTCGGTGGGCATGGTCGTGGACATGGTGTTCCTTTCGCCGCGATGACGGATCGGGGACCGGCGCGGCCGTGCGATCAGCCTCGCGCCGCCGAGAGATGGCCGGGCCGTGCTCGGCTCGGGCCTGGTACGCGACCGTGCTCACGGGCGGGAGTGCGCCGACGGTGAGCGGGAAGGAGGTGGACCTCGGCCCCTGGGGCCGGCCCCTGTGAACAGCCGACCCCTTTGCGCCGGCGGGCCTCTTTGAGCCGGCCCTTTGAGCCGGCCCCTTGAGCAGGCCCCTTGAGCAGGCCCCTTGAGCAGGCACCGCCTACGGTGCCCCTGCTGCGGGCCCTTGGCCCGCACTCCCATCGTGTCATCCGGCCCGGACGCGCACATCTTGCGCGTTGCGGGTCAGGCCGACAGCTTCTCCTGCCGGGCCTTGGCGACCACGAGAGCCACGAACCCGGGCAGGTCCGGGTCCTCGAACAGTTCCCCGATGTCCACCAGGACGCCGATCTCGTCCTCGACCCGGGTGGTGATGCGCACTGCGGTGATGGACTGGCCGGACAACTCGAAGAAGGTGGCCGCGTCCTGGCCGGGCCGGGCGCCGAGCACCTCGCGCCAGATCTCGGTGGCCCGCCGTTCGATCTCGCTCTCGCTGGTCATGTTCACCCTCCTGGGTCGAAGTCAGCCGTTGATCAGACCGTCGCGGGCACCGCGCAGATGCGGGAACGACGACAGGTCCGGTACGGTCCAGCCCGACAGGTCGTACTCGTCCATGCACTGCTCGACGAACGCCTTGTACCCGTCGAGCTCGCCACTCGCGATCTGCGAGAACAGCAGTTCGGTGCGCACGTTCTCGTGGTTGCCCGCGTAGTTGCGCTCGTACAACTCGTGCCTGCCGCCGAACTCGGTGCCGACCGCGTCCCACAGCAGTTTCATGAGCTTGACCCGACTCTCCGCCGTGGTGCCCTTCGAGCCGCGCAGGAACCGGTCGAGGTAGGGCCGCAGGTGCGGGTTGGCGAAGTCCTCGGCGCTGGAGTTGAGGTAGATGAGCCCGCTGGCGATGTCCTGCTGGACGATCTCCCTGATGCGCGGGTAGCCGGTCTGCATGAACCACCGGTAGGCCATGCCGTAGGCCGGGTTGGGCAGTACGGCGCCGCCGACCCAGTCCACCGGGTTGCGTGCGGCGGCGTCCGACAGCGCCCAGAACAGGTTGCGCCAGGCGAGCACCTCGCCGAGGCGGGCCTGCACGCCTCTGAAGCCGTCGACGCCGGTCATCTCCAGGGCCTTGGCCAGCAGCCCGGCGAGGAACTCCAGCTTCACCGCCAGCCGGGTGCAGCCGTGGAAGGTGAAACGCTCGGGGAAGCCGGAGCGGCCGGTGAACATCTGCACCTTGCCGAGGTCTCCGTAGATGAACACGTTCTCCCAGGGGATGAGCACCTTGTCCAGGACGAAGATGGTGTCGTTCTCGTCCAGGCGCGACGACAGCGGGTAGTCGAAGGGGCTGCCCATCACGGCGGCCGAGGCGGTGTAGGAGGTGCGGCAGATCAGTTTCACCCCCGGGGCGCCCATCGGGATGGTCGCCACCAGCGCGAACTCGCGCTTCCTGATCGGCAGGCCGTAGTGGGCGACGAAGTTGTAATGCGTCAGCGCCGACCCGGTGGCCACGACCTTGGCGCCGCTGACGACCAGCCCGGCGTCGGTCTCCTTCTCGACGTGGACGAACACGTCGGCGACCTCGTCGGCCGGGCGGTCGCGGTCGACCGGCGGGTGCACGATCGCGTGGTTCCAGTACAGGACCTTCTCCTGCGACTCGCGGTACCAGCGGCGGGCGTTGTCCGCGTACGGCTCATAGAAGTCGGCGTTGGCACCGAGTGTGCCGAGGAAGGAGGCCTTGTAGTCGGGGCTGCGGCCCATCCAGCCGTAGCTCAGCCGCGCCCACGCGGCGATGGCCCGCTGGTCGGCGACGAGGTCGTCGGCGCTGTGCGGGGTCGTGAAGAAGTGGTGGGTGTAGCCGCCGCTGCCGGTGTCGGTCGGGCAGGTCAGCGTGTCCTTGGTCGCCGGATCGTGCAGCGCGTCGTACAGGCGGGCCACCATCCTGGCCGGGTTGTGGAAGGCCGGGTGGGCGGTGACGTCCTTGACGCGTTCGCCGTAGATGTAGATCTCGCGTTCGTCCCGCAGGCTCTCCAGGTACTCGGCGCCGGTGAGGGGACGCGGGCTCTCCGGTTCAGCCATCGGAGGTCCTTTCGGTGGGGGCGGTGAGGGCCGGGTGTCACGGTGCTCCCGGCAGTGTTCCCGGAGGTGTTCCGGGCGGTGTGTCCCGCGGTGTTCCCGGCAACTGGACGGACAGGGCGTGGCGGAACTCGTCACGCGGGTCGTAGCGCCGCTTGACCTCCCGCAGCCTCGGATAGTTGTCCTTGTAGTAGAGGGCGGACCAGGGCACGCCCGAGGTGTTCCAGGCCGGGTCGGCGAGATCGACGTCCGGGTAGTTGATGTAGGACCCGTCGCCGGCCCCGCCGGGCACGGGGACGCCGCCCGTGTCGGCGTAGACGTCGCGGTAGAACTCGCGCAGCCGGGCGATGTGGCGGTGGTCGTCCGCCTCGTCGCCCCATACGGCCATGTAGGCGGCCTTGAGCACCGAGTCGCGCTGGGCCGTCGCCGTGGCGTCGGGGGCGACGGTGTTCACCTGGCCGCCGTAGCCGATGAGGATGAGCTGGTTGCCGGTGCCCTCCTCGCCGGTGAGGTGCTCCCAGATCGCGGCCAGTTGCGGCTCGGTGTACCCCTTGCGCAGGTAGGCGGCCTTGATCTTGATGCGGCGGATGTCCTGGGTGCCGGGGTCGCCCCAGTTCGGGTAGGCGGCGAAGTACAGCCAGGGGCGTACGGTGTGGGTGCGGGTGGACGGCACGCCGACGCCCTCGCCGACGGTGTCGAAGTAGGCGTCGATCAGGTCGGCGGCGCCGGGGATCTCGTCGTCGACCATCGCCTGGAGCAGCAGCGCCCCGCCGGAGCGGTGCGAGGCGTAGAAGGAGGCGGAGTGCTGGGCGTGCGGCGACCCGGGGGCGCTGTTGCGTTCGAACCAGGTGCCGGTGTTGCGCAGCAGCGTCGTGAACGACTCGCGGGTCATCGACTCCCAGGGCCACATGCAGTAGGCGACCCGCCAGCGGCTGGGCGCCTTCGGCAGCAGCTTGGCGGGGTCGGCGGAGACGACGCCGGGCGAGCGGACCCAGTAGCGGGTCACGACGCCGAAGTTGCCGCCGCCGCCGCCCGTGTGCGCCCACCACAGCTCGCGGTGGGGGTCGCCGGGCTCGCGGGTGGCGACGATCGCGCGGGCGGTGCCGTCCGCGTCCACGACGACGACCTCGACCGCGTACAGGTAGTCGACGACGGCGCCGAGGCGCCGCGACAGCGGCCCGTAGCCGCCGCCGGCGAAGTGCCCGCCGACGCCGACCTCGGTGCACTCGCCGCCGGGGATGGTCACGTTCCAGCCTTTGAACAGCACCCGGTAGACGTGGCCGAGGGTGGCGCCGGGCTGGATGGCGAAGGCCGCGCGGGCGGGGTCGTAGGAGACCTCCGTCATCTCCGACAGGTCGAGCAGGACACCGCCCTCGGTGGCGAAGAAGCCCTCGAAGCCGTGCCCGCCGCTGCGCACCGCGACCCGCAGCCCTGCGGCGACGGCCTCGCCGACGGCCGCGACCACCTGCTCGGTGCTCGTCACCACGCACACCTGGTCGGGTTTGGCGACGAACCGGTGGTTGGTGCCGCGCAGCAGGCTCTCGTAGCGCGGGTCGCCCGCCGGGATGATGATCCTTCCGTTCACGTCTGCGTTCACGTCGCTACCTGTCTCTTCGTCAGATCCGCAAGGGGGCGTGCGGGTCGAGAGCGCCGTCCTTCAGCACCTGGTTGAGGTCGTCGGCCAGCGTCCGCATGGTGATCTCGTTGAACTTGTGGGTGTTGAACCCCAGGTAGACGTTGATCTCGCCGGTGGGCGCGACGTCGAGCTGCCACAGGGCGCCGTCGGGGATCTCGGTGGCGGCCTGCTGCGACAGCCGCCGGGGGATGTTGGTCAGCTCCAGGTCGCCGACGCGCTCGCCCTCGATGAGGAAGGGCAGTTGCAGCACCTGGAAGGCGACGAGGGCCTGGTCGTCCTCACCGGCGCGGGCCATCAGCTCGGGCGCCTCGCCGAGGACGGCGAGGAAGGGGATCTCCCGTGAGTACGCCTCGATGCAGGTCGCGCGGGTCCGGTCGATGACCTCGCGGAAGGTGGCACATCCCGTCACATCGGTGCGCAACGGGATGAAGTTCGTGAAGTTCCCCACGGTGTCCTGGAAGCGCGACTGCTTGCGGTTGGCGCCGATGGTCGGCACCACGATGTCGCGCGCTCCGGTCCGCCTGGCCAGCAGCACGTTGTAGGCGGCGAGCAGGACCATGAAGGGAGAGCTGCGGCTGTCCTTCGCGGCTGCGGCCAGGGCGGCCGACAGGTCGGCGTCGACGGCGTACCGGATGACCGCGGTGTTCTTCGGCAGGTCCGCCGAGCGCGGGTGGTCCGTGGTCATCGTGGCCATGCGCCCGCCACTCAGCCGTTCGCGCCAGTAGGCGCGGGCGGCGGCCGGCACCGACTCGGCCGCCGCCTCCCGCTGCCAGGTCGCGAACTCGGCGTACTGCGCGGGCGCCGGGCGCTCGGCGACGGCGTGGCCGCGCCGCCGCGCGTAGGCGGCGGCGAGGTCGCCGGCCAGCACCTGCATCGACCAGCCGTCCACCGCGGCGTGGTGGGCCACGAGGACCAGGACGGAGTCCTCCTGGTCGAAGCGGCCGAGGAAGGCCCGCAGCAGCGGCAGCGGCTCGATGCCGAAGGCGCCGCCCTCGATCTCGATCTCCAGTTCCTCCGCGCGCCGGGCGCGCGCTTCCCGCGCGGTTCCCGACAGGTCCCGTTCGATCACCTCGGCCGGGCACGGCGGGGCGACGCTCTGGTAGAGCTCGTCGCCGTCGCGCTCGATCCTGGTGCGCAGCACCTCGTGCCTGGCGACGACGTCGCCGAGGGCCGCGCGCAGCGTGCCGGTGTCGACGGCGCCGCGCACCCGCCAGGCCCAGGTGATGTTGTGCCGGGGGCCGAACGGCCCGGAATCCGGGTCACCGGAGTCGAAGGCGCACAGCAACTGCTGGGCGAAGGACACCGGGATCCGCGTGGTCTTGCTCATCGATGGGGCGCCTTTCGTGATCGGCGGTTCACCGCAGCTCGATGCCCGCCTGCTGGACGACGTGGAGGAACTCGCCCCGCGACAGCGCCGCGGCCACCCGCTCGATGTCGTCGGCCATGTAGCGGTCGTGCTCCACCGTGGGGGCGAGGGCGCGGACCGTCTCATAGGTGGCCCGGCCGGCGGGGCTGAGCCCGTCGTACCGGCCGGAGACGTCCACGGCCTGGGCGGCGGCGAGGTATTCGACGGCGAGGATGTAGTCGTTGTTGGACAGCACCCGGCGGGCGTTGCGCGCGGAGATGAGGCCCATGCTGACGACGTCCTGGTTGTCGCCGTTGGAGGGGATGCTCTGCGTGCTGGCCGGGCCGATGGTCCGGTTCTCCGCGACGAGCGCCGTCGCCGGGTACTGCGCGCCGGCGAAGCCGCTGTTGAGGCCGGGTTCGCCGGAGGCGACGAGGAACTCCGGCAGCCCCGACAGGTAGCGGTTGAGCAGCCGGTTGGTGCGCCGCTCCGAGAACACGCCGAGCTGGGTGAGCGCGACGGTGGTGAAGTCCATCACGAACGCGACCGGCTGGCCGTGGAAGTTCGCGCCGTGGAAGACCTCCCTGCCCTCGAAGAACAGCGGGTTGTCGTTGGCCGAGTTGAGCTCGGTCTCGACGGTCTGGGCGGCGTGGTAGACGGTGTCGCGCACGGCGCCGACCACCTGCGGGATCGCGCGCAGCGTGTAGGCCTTCTGGATCCACACGTCGGTGCGCGAGACCTCGCCGCTCTGCTGCTGCTTGGCCTGGTCGCGCAGGTCGGCGTGCTCGACGGCCAGGCGGGTGCCCGCGAGCAGGGCGCGCAGGTTCGCGGCGGTGTCGACCTGGCCCCGGTGCGGGCGGGCCAGGTCGTGCCCCTCGGGCTGGAACGGGCTCAGCGACCCCTGGAGCGTCTCCACGGCCAGGGCCGTGACGATCTCGGCCTGGCGGATCTGGTTGAGCGCGTGGCCGAGCACCAGGCAGCCGAGCCCGGTCATCGCCGAGGTGCCGTTGATCAGCGCCAGGCCCTCCTTGAAGCGCAGCTCCAGCGGCTCGATGCCGTGTTCGCGCAGGACGGAGGCGGTCTCGACGCGTTCGCCGCCGCGCAGCACGTAGCCCTCGCCGATGAGCGCGGTGGCGATGTGCGACAGGGGGGCGAGGTCGCCGCTCGCGCCGAGCGAGCCGATCTCCGGGATGGCCGGGGTGATCCCCAGGTTGAGGTAGAGCGCGAGGCGCTCCAGGAGCTCGGGGCGTACCGCGGAGTGGCCCTTGGCCAGCGCGTTCAGGCGGGCGGCGACCATCGCCCGCGCCTCGATCTCCGAGAACAGCGGGCCGACGCCGGCGCTGTGGCTGCGGACCAGGTTGGTCTGCAGCTCGACCTCCTTGGAGGTGCCGACGAGCATGTAGATCATCTCGCCGTAGCCGGTCGTGACACCGTAGACGGGAACGCCCCGCCGGACCATGTCCTCGAAGTGCTGCCGGCTCGTTCTCACCCGATCCAAAGTGGACTGGTCCAGCGCTGCCCGCGCCCGGTCCTCGGCGACCCGGCGGACGCCGTCGATGTCCAATTTCTCGCCGTCGAATTCGACGGTCGCGTCATTCTGAACCACTTCTTCACCCCGTCAAGGTGTCCGTAGTGCCTTGGCCAATGGTGTCCTCCGGGCCTGCGCGCCGGCTTCTCTGCGTGTGCGCTACCAGGGCGCACATCAGAAGTTGAAAGAGAATCCGGGGGCTGGTGAGAATTCCGGCGAAGAGCCGGGTGCTCTTTTCTCGCCATTCGGCACGCGCAAGGGGGATTTCTCAGTGAAACCATTCCGCATTTCTGTTCCCGAGGCCCAGATCGAGGATCTGCGCCGCCGGCTCGCCGCCACCAGATGGCCGGCCGAACTGTCCGGGTTCGGCTGGGAGAGGGGCGTGCCGCTGGACTACCTGAAGGAGCTGGCGGACCACTGGCGCACGTCCTTCGACTGGCGCGCGGTCGAGGCGGAGTTCAACCGCTACCCGCAGTTCGTCACCGAGCTGGACGGCGAGTCCGTGCACGTGTTCCACATCCGCTCACCCGAGCCGGAGGCCACCCCGCTGCTGCTCACGCACGGCTGGCCGGGCGGGTTCCCGGAGTTCGGCGACGTCATCGGGCCGCTGACCAACCCGGTCGCCTACGGCGGCGACCCCTCGGACGCCTTCCACCTGGTCATCCCCTCGATCCCGGGCTACGGGTTCTCGACGCTGCGCAGTACCGGCTGGGACGTGCCGAGGATCGCACGGGCGTGGGCGGAGCTGATGAGCAGGCTGGGCTATGACGGGTACGTCGCCCAGGGCGGCGACGCCGGGTCGGTGATCTCCCTGGTGCTCGGGCTCATGGACCCGGAGCACGTGCTCGGGGTGCACGTGAACATGCTGATGACCTTCCCGTCCGGCGACCCCGCCGAGCTGGAGGCGCTGAGCGAGGAGGACCTGCGGCGCCTCGATCAGTTGCGGCGCTTCGACGTCGACCAGTCCGGCTACATGAAGATCCAGCAGACCCGGCCGCAGACGCTGGGCTACGGCCTCACCGACTCGCCCGTCGGGCAGCTCGCCTGGATGGTGGAGAAGTTCCAGGAGTGGACCGACCCGTCGGGCAAGCTGCCGGAGGACGCGATCGACCGCGACCGGATCCTGGCGCTCGTGACGCTCTACTGGCTGACCGGTACGGCGGGCACGTCGGCGCACTTCTACTACGAGGGCGCCGAGGACGTGCGGCACGCGGTCTCGGGAGCGGTGCCGCCGCCTCAGTCGGTGCCGGTGGGTGTGGCGGTCTTCCCGCACGACCTGTTCCTGCCGATCCGCCGGTTGGCCGACCGCGACATCCCGACGATCGCGCACTGGACCGAGTTCGGGCGCGGCGGCCACTTCGCGGCGCTGGAGGAGCCGGTATTGCTGGTGGATGATATCCGGTCATTCACCCGCATACTGTGACAAATGTAGAACTGCTGAAAATATCAGCATTCTGGAAGATGTGCTCCCTTCGTCCGCAGTCTTGAATGACGCACGAATCGAGGTCTCCACCCCTCGCACAAAGGAGCACAGCGATGGTCGCCGAGTTAGCGGGCACCCCCGAAGAAGGGGCCAAGAACGTTCCAAAGCCGGAGGCGGCGGAGCCGGGGAAAGCCCGGGTGCCCGTCCTTGACGGTATCCGCGGGGTCTCCGCCATCGCGGTGCTGCTCGCCCACGTCACCTACATGGGCGGTGTCATGGACGTCGGCCCGTACAAGGGCTGGCCGTTCTTCAACTGGGTGGCCGTCGGGCTGACGGTGTGGCTGTCGCCGTTCTTCCTGCTGTCGGGCCTGCTGCTGTACCGCCCGTTCGTCAAGGCGACGTTCGCCGACACGAGCGCGCCGAAGTCCAAGCCGTTCTTCGTCCGGCGCCTGCTGCGCATCCTGCCCGGCTACTGGCTGGTCGTCATCGCCTCGCTGCTGCTGATCAACCTGCCCGCGATCGACAGCGTGTGGTACGTGCTCCGGCCCCTGCTGATCACCCAGTGGTACGACGGCGGCGAAGTCTTCATGATCCCCGGACTGGAGATCACCTGGAGCGTCGCCGCCGAACTCAGCTACTACCTGATCCTGCCGCTCGGCGCCTGGCTGATCAACAAGTTCGCCAGGCGCGCGGCCGACCCGGACGGCAAGCTCCGCCGCATCGTGTGGTCGCTGGTCCCCGTCGTCGTGCTCGGCGTCGCCTGGGAGATCTACGTCCACCTGCCGATCTTCCCGCCGTATCCGGTCCAGATGTTCTGGGCGCCCGGGTTCCTCGGCCTGATGGCGATCGGCATGATGTTCGCCGCGCTGACGGCCCACCAGGAGCTGACCGGCCGCGAACCCGTTCTGTACCGGCTGGCCAGGAAGTCGCCGCTGATGTGGTGGGGGGCCGCGTTCGGGGTCTACGTGCTCAACTGCGTCAAGCCCTTCTACATCGCGGGCGACGGCGGCTACCCGCCGGCCAGTCAGGCCACCATGGACCACCTGCTGTTCGTCATCTTCGCGGTGCTGGCCACGGTGCCGCTGTTCGCGCCGGGCGCCCGGTCGAGGTTCATGGACGCGGTGCTCGGCAACCCCGTCTCGCGCTTCCTCGGCCGCATCTCCTACGGCATCTACCTGTGGCACTTCCCCGCCATGTACGCCGCCTACCGCCTGGGCAGCGTGTTCGGCACCGAGGTCAAACCCATGGCCATGCTCATCGGGACGGTCAACTTCTGGCAGTACCTCGCCGAGGTGCTGGTCATCACCATCGTCCTGGCCACCCTGGCCTTCTACCTGGTCGAAGAGCCGGTCGCCCGCCTCGGCAACCGTCTCGTCCGCTCCCGCGTGCCGGCTGCGAACCGCTGACCGCACCCGGCCTGCACCTCCCTGCACCTTCCCGCACCGCCCCGCGAGCCCGGCAGGACCGTCCGCAACCCGGTCCGGCCGGGCTCGTCCCGTGCGCCCGGCGGAACGATCCACCTCAGCAATCGCGAAGAAGGTCCGGCGGCCCCGGCGCCGCCAGAATGATCACATTCTTCGCACGGCCGTGGAGGCAGCCATGAGCGACGTTCGGGACAGCATGGCCCGCACCGGATGAACGGGGCTCCGGAGGGCTCCGGAGGCCCTCCAGGCGCCCCTGGGCGACCGCCTCGACCGCCTCGACCGCGTCGTCCGCACCCGGCTGGGGCCGGGCCGCGCACGGAGGCTTTGACACGGAGCCGCCCACCGATCAAGAATCTCAGGGATTCGCCCATGGACCACACACAGCCCGCCGAGAACGCGCCTCCCTCCTGGCGGCCGGCCGCCCCCGGCCCCCTCGACCCACGTCCGCCCCGCCGTACGGTGCCCCCGCCGGGCGGCGCGTTTCCTGCCGAACGCCCGATCGGTGAACGGTGCCTACCTTGCGGTAAAACGCAGCGATTGCATTGGCTTTGTCGCAGCCTGCCGCGTTACGCTCGGTATATATGTGTGAACACAGGACCGGGCTCGCCGCGGCGGGGGTCCGTATCGGAGCGGCACTCCGAACGGCCGGGCACGGTCTCCGCATACGATCGGTCAAGATCGGATCCGATACGACTTGTCGCTGTCCGCGGTACGCCCCGGAGCCCGCAACGGCACCATGAGGCGACGCGTACCAGGGTCACGGCCGCAGCGATGATCTCGAAAGGCGCGCCATGAGGAGTTACGTTCTCATCCCCGGCTTGTGGGCCGGAGCGTGGATATGGCAACGCGTCGAGCGGCAGCTGCGCGCCGCGGGTCACCGTACCATCGCCGTGACACTGTCCGGACTGTCCCTCGCCGACCTCGACCGCAAGCAGATCACCCTCGACGACCACGTGGACGACGCGCTGTCGCTGCTCATCGAGGAGGGACTGGACGACATCATCCTGGTCGCCCACGACTACGGGGGCATCGTCGCCGGGTGCGTGGTCGACCGGGCGCCGGAACGGGTGGCCCACACCGTGTACGTGGAGGGGTTCGTGGCCCACGACGGGCGCTCGATGCTCGACGCCTTCCCCGACAGCCTGCGCGAGGAGGAGAAGGCGCTCATCGACGAGAACGACGGGCGGCTGCCTCCGCCACCCGTCGGTGCCATCGCCGCCGGCCAGGATCTGTCCCCCCGCGACGCCCGGTGGCTGTGCGGCCGTTTCGTCGGTCATCCCGGGCGCACGATCACCGACCCGGCGAGCCTGGCGCGGCCGCTGGCGACGCACTCCGCGACGTACGTCATCTGCGAGAAGGACCACTTCGAGGGGAGCATCGGCGACGACATCCGGCGCCTGCGCGACGACGCGGGGTGGACCTTCCGCTCGATCGACACCGGCCGCTGGCCGATGCTGTCCACCCCGGGCAAGCTGTCGGAGGTGCTCCTGGAGGCCGACCGACGAGTCGGGGTACCCAACGCGGGGCGGGCCTCGGTCGAGTGAGGACCGCCCCGCAGGGCGGTCCTCTATGCGGAGAGCTTGGTGAACTGCCCTGGTTTACGGCCCTCGCCTGAGGGGCCCCGGTAGGCCTGGGCGATGTCCAGCCACGCCTCGGCCTCGGCACCGACCGCGCTGACGTCGCAGTCGTCGCGGTGCCGCCGCCGGGTCACGAGCATGCAGAAGTCGTAGGCCGAACCGGTGATCCGCTGGTCGGAGGTCTCCGGCCCGTAAGCCCACAGCTCGCCGGACGGCGCGGTGAGCTCATACCTGAACTGCACGTCCGGCGGGGTCATGCCGCGCGCCTCGTAGCCGAAGTCCCACGTCAGCACGGCGAAGATGACCAGGTAGCGCAACCGGTCGTTCGGCTCGCGCACGAGGCCGAGCGCGTCCAGGACGTCCTGGCCGTGGGCGAAGGTCTCCATGATCCCGGCCGAGGCGAGGATCTCCACCGGGATCGGCCGCACCAGCCACGGCACCACCTGCCCGTCGGGCAGCGCGGCCAGCGCGCGCAACCCGGCCGTCCGCTCCTCCCGCCAGCGGGCCAGCAGCGCCGCGGGCGACAGCTTGACGTACTCCTCCAGCGCCGCGTTGACCGCCGCGCTCAGCCCGTTCTTCGCAGAGGCGATCATCGCCTCGAACCCCTGCGGGTCGGCCGCGGCCATCCCGGCGATCCGGTAGATGAACGACAGGTGCCCGACCTGGTGGGCCACCGTCCAGCCGGGGGCGGGGGTGGGCTCCTGCCACCGGGCCGCGGGCAACCCGGACAGCACCCGGTCCAGCTCCGCGCTCTCCTCGGTGAGGTCCTCGATCACCTTCTGCAGTTCACTCATGCCTCAGCCTTCCTGTCTGGTTCGCTTCGCGCCGTGCTCTTCTGCCGCTGCGGTCGCGTCGGCCGTACGGCCTGTCCCGGGCTCCCCGCCCGGGTGCGCGCCCAGTGCCTGGCCGCCGTGCAGCTCGCCCACGCGGTGAGCTCGACCAGGTGCCGGTCGTCCGCGCCGGTCCTGCGGTAGTCGTCGACGACCGACGGATCCACCTGGTAGGCGGCCACCGCCGTCAGCAGCGCCAGCCGTCCCGCCGCCCGCTCGGCCGGGCGCAGCGACGCCACGGCCTCGTGCACCCAGCTCCTGCTGAGGCCGGGCGGCCGCCCCGCGCGCCGCGCGACCTCCTCGCTCACCAGCTCGCGCACATCCTGCGGCACCACCCGCGCGCCGGCCTCCTCGATCACCTCGTAGGCGGCGGCGAACGCCTCCCGGACGGCGGGATTGCCCGCCGCCCAGCCCAGGTCCTCGGGAACCCGCCGGGCGGCGGGCAGTCCCGCCGCCGCGCCCGGCTCGCTGCGCCGCAGCACCAGCGGCCGCGCGAGCCTGCCGGCCAGCCGCATCGGTACGTTCGCACCCGCCGGGAACAGCCCGTCCGGCAGGAACACGTTGACCATCCGGTTCAGGTAGTGGAAGGTCACGGCGGTGCCCCACAGCTCGGCGGCCTGCTCGTCCGGCACGGGCACGTCGGCGAGGTCCCCGGTGGCCCAGGCCACCGCGCCCCTGATCTCCGCGTCGGCGATCTCGCCGGTCCTGCCGCCGTTCACCGCCACGGCGTCCGGCTCGCTCAGCAGCCCGTACGACATCATGCCGTGCACCTCGGCGCAGTACGGGCAGGCGTTCTGCTGGGAGACCGCCGTCGCCACCGCCTCCTTGGCCGCCCTCGGCAGCGGCCCGGAGGCCACCAGGGTCTCGCGCACCATCGCCCACGCCGCCGCAAGCGTCGGCGGCGCTGGCGCGTGCAGCGCGACCGGGGGCGCCAGCATCCCGAAGTCGTGCTCGACCTGCGCGTAGACGGCGGCGACCAGGCCACGCGCGTTCCTCGGGTGCACCGGTGCGACGTGGCGGATCTGGCTCAGGCCCCTGCGCCGGGTGAAGCGGGCGAACAGGCCGGTCATCGCCGGTCCACGAGATGGGCGACGCCGCGCCGCCCGCTGGTCCCGCCGTCGGGGGCGGGGGCGCCGTAGCGCACGTCGACGCCCCGCTGCCGCGCGGCCTCGACGATGCCGGGGATCGCGCGCTCGGCGAGCGCCGCGATCGTCATGGCCGGGTTGACCGTCAGCGCCCCCGGTACGGCCGAGCCGTCCGTGACGAAGATCCCCGGATGCCCGCGCAGCTCGTGGCGGTCGTCGAGGGCGGAGGTGGCCGGGTCGTCGCCGATCCGGCAGGAGGCCAGCGGGTGCACCGTGTAGGCGCCGACGACGTCGTTGGTCCACGCCTCGGCACGGGCCAGCCCGTCGCGCTCCAGGATCTCCTTGGCGTCGGCGTCGGCCTGCGCCCAGGCGCGCAGCGTGCTGGGCAGCGGGTCGTAGCGCAGCGTGCCCCTGCCGAGCATCTGCTGGCTGATCCGTACGGCGTTGCCGGTGGGCGGCGGCGGCCCGAAGACGCCCTCGTTGCCGTCCTCGATCATCTCGAAGATGATCAGCCAGGACTTCCAGTGCTTGAGCATCTCCTTCTTCGACATGCCGAACCAGGCGGGCCCGGGGCCCTGGCGCAGGTCCTCCGGCACCTGGGCGAGGATGGTGCCGAGGCCGGGCGGGAAGTAGAGCTGCTCCAGCGAGTAGCGGCTGAACTCGGGCAACGCGCCGTCGAGCCGGTCCCAGTTGGCGACGCAGGGGCCCTTGCCGATGTGGAAGGCCTCGTAGGCGGTGCCGTCGCCGCGGTCGAGGCCGAGGACCTCGCGGATGCGCTCCTCGTTCATCACGGCGGTGACCAGGCGCTCGCCGTTGCCGGAGAAGTAGCGGCCGACCCCGTGCGGCATCGTGCCGAGCACCGGCTCGCTGCGCTGCAGGATGACGGGGGTGGCCCCGGCACCGGCCGCGAGGATGACGATCTTGGCGTCGATGGCGCCGGACTCGCCGCGCACGCGGTAGTCCTCGTCGTCGATGTGGTCGTAGTGCACGCGGTAGCCGCCGTCGTCGTTGCGGGTGATGCGCTGCACCTCGTGCAGCGGGCGCACGGTCGCGCCGTGCGCCATGGCGGCGGGCAGGTAGTTGGTGAGCAGCGAGCGCTTGGCGCCGAAGCGGCACCCGGCCATCATCCAGTTGCACTTGACGCAGGTGTCGTTGTCGATCGCGACCGGGACCGGGTTCGCGGTGCGGCCGGAGTGGTCGCAGGCCGCCGCCCACAGGCCGCCGGCGTACGAGACGTTCTCCCATCCCTGCGTGCTGACCGGGATCGCCTCGGCGACACGGTCGTACCACGGGTCGAGGCTGTCGCGGTCGATGGCGGCCGGCCACATGCGCCGGCCGAGGTGGCCGTGACGTTCGAAGACGAAGCGGGGGGCGCGCGGCATCGCGGCGAAGTAGATGACGCTGCCGCCGCCGACGCAGTTGCCGCCGAGGACGTTCATGCCGTCGCCGACGGTGAAGTCGAAGATCCGGGTGTAGGAGGAGCCGAGCTTGTAGTCGTGCTCGAACTCCTCGGTGTCCACCCAGGGCCCGCGTTCGAGGACGACGACGCCGGCGCCGCCCGCCGCGAGGTGGTAGGCGGCGATGGCGCCGCCGAAGCCGCTGCCGACGACGAGCACGTCGGTCTGTTCCACGCTGGTCATGCCAGGCTCCCTGAGGCGATCGTGTCGGGGTGCAGGCGAGCCAGCGGCCGGCCGTAGGAGTTGTCGGAGTAGCGCCACAGGCCGTCGGCGTCCGGCGCGGTGATGCCCATCGAGGTGAGCCCGGGGTGCCCGGCGGCGATGGCCTCGGCGGTCGCCATGTGCGCCGCGGAGTCGTAGGCCATGTAGCAGAAGAGCGCGAGCAGGACCCACAACTCCTTCTCCGGGTGGCCGGGTTCGGTCAGCACCGTGACCAGGTCGGTGCGCCGCTCGAACGACAGCGCGGCGAACGGGGGGAGCGCGGGGTCGAGCGTCAGCCCGTGCTTGTCGGCGTACCGCAGCGCGTGCGCGTTGAGGTCGCGCACGTAGTCGCCGAGCGCCTGGCTCAGACCCGCGGCGTCCCACTCGAGCAGTTCCAGCGCACCCCCCACGACGGCGCCGCCGCCCGGCGAGGCGCCCGCGATGGCCACGTCGTCGGAGGAGCGCTTCTCGCCGGGAACGATCGTGTCGGCGAACGCCTCCAGGGTGAGCGTCTGCTCATCAGTTCGGTCCGAATCCATGCCTTCATGGTCCGAGCGGCCTGAAAGCGACGCATCTCCTGGCGAGCCCGGTCAGCACCACCCGACTTCGGTGGCGATGCGGATGGCGTCCACGCGGTTGCGGGCGTTGAGCTTGACGACGATCTTCGACAGGTAGTTGCGCACCGTGGCCGTGGACACGTTCAGGCTGGCCGCGATCTCCGGTGGCTCGGCGCCCTTCGCGGCCAGCCGCAGGACCTGGATCTCACGCTGCGTGAGCGGATTCTCCCCGGCGTCCCAGGCGGTGAGCGCGAGCTGCGGGTCGATGACGCGCCCTCCGGCGGCGACCTCCCTGACCGCGCTCGCCAGCCGGTTGGCGGGCATGTCCTTGAGGAGGAAACCGGAGACGGACGCGGCGAGTGCGCGCCGGAGCGTTCCAGGCCGCCCGAGCCCGGTGAGGATCAGGTTGCGGCACGCGGGCAGCCGCTGGTGGAGTTCGTGGGCCGCGGTGAGGCCGTCCATCACCGGCAGGTCGATGTCGATGATCGCCACGTCGGGGCGCTTCTCCAGCGCGACCGGGACGATCCGGTCGCCGCTCTCCACCTCGGCCACCACGCGCAGGTCGCGTTCGCTCTCCAGAAGCGCCACCAGAGCCTCGCGTACGATGCGCACGTCTTCGGCGAGAAGGAGCTTCAGCATCTGAACCACCAATCATCCCGCCCCGAAGGGGAGCGACCGCCTCGTCGTCCTCCGGTTTGGTTCTCCGTATGCCCCGACCGACCAAGGAAGATTATGGGCGCGCGGGCTGAGGGTCACGCCTGGCAGCAAAAGGTAACTCTGCGGTGAGGTGACACCACTCCCCCTCCGGTTCCGCGCGGAAGCTGCCGTTCAGCGCCTCCACGCGCGCCCGGACGTGTTCCACTGAGTCCTCGTCGCACGTGCCGTCGTGGGAGACGCGCAACGCCACCGCACCGTCCCGCGCGGTGATCTCGACGGTGCATCGGCGCACCCCGCTCAGCCGTACCACGCTGGTGATCGCGTCACGCAGCACCAGGGCCAGCGCCATGTCGGAGGCCTGCGCGAGCCGGTCGCAGCCGATGCCGACGCGCGCGTCGATCCCGGCCGCCGCCAGGGCGGCGCGGGTGGAGTCGACCTCGGTGGCCAGCGACACGTGCCGGTACCCGCTCGCGGTGGAGCGCACCTCGGTCACGAGCCTGCGGGAGGCGGTGAGGACCTCCATGATGTGCTCCTGGGCGCGGCCCGGTTCGGTCAGCGTGAGGCTGTGCGCGACGCCGCAGTTCCACATGATCGTGAACAGGTCACGGTCGAGCAGGTCGTTCACCTTGCGGGCCACCCCCAGCCGCTCCTGCGTGACGGCCAGCCGGACGATCTCGTCGCGGGTCTCCCTGAGCTCGGCGACCACGGCCGTCAGCGAGGCCAGGCCGTAGATCGCGAGACCGGCCTGCAGGGTCGAGGTCACCAGGTAGCCGTGCAGGGCGGACTGCTCGTCGCCGATGACGTGGGCGGCGGCCAGGACGAGCGCCCCCACGCCCGCGTACAGGGCCCATTTGCGGCGTCCCCGGATGACGAGCAGGACGGATCCGGCCAGGAAGCCCGCCATCGCCCCCCACAGCGCACCGACCCAGAGCACTCCGAGGAACGAGGCGACCGCCTGGGTCGTGAGCGTCGCGACGCGTACGGTGCGCGGCCAGGCGCGCGGGCCGAAGAACGTGTGCGCGAACTGAGTGACGAACAGGACAGCCAGGCAAGCTCCCACACCTAACGTGAAACCCGCAGGATTCCGCCAGAGGATATTCGTAATCAGGATGGGAATATAACCCAGCAAAACTGCCAATGTCAGGAGATTCGCGCCGCCAGGCGCCCACCTGAGCGCACTCCTTCGCGTGAGGTCGCCGAGGCCCGTCCCCACCTCGCGCTCCGGTGACGGCTGCCTGGCCGGGTGGCCCGAGGGGCGCACCTCCGCGACCAGCCGGAACCACCCGTCCTCCCGCCGTACGGTGATCCGCCCCCCGACCGCCGCCAGTCGGGAGGCCAGGTTGTCGAGCCCACTGCCGCTGGAGGGCGGCATCTCCGAGGTGATGCCGTCGTTGGCCACGCTCAGCCACACGAAGTCGCCTCGGACGCCGCCCTCGACGTCGCACTGGCGGGCCTTGCTGTGGCGCAGCACGTTGGTGACCGCCTCGCGCAGCACGATGGCCAGCACCGAGTCGACCTCCTCGGGCAGGTCACGGCAGTCGACCGCGACCCGGGTCTCGATCTGCGCCGCCGACAGCGTCGACTCGATCGACTTGACCTGGCTGTCCAGCGACAGCTTCTGATCGCCCGTCGGGATCATCCGCAGGGCGGCCGTCGCCCGGCGCGCGATCCACAACGCCTCCCACATCACCTCCCTGGCCCGCTCGGGGGCTCCGGGCAGCAGGCGGTGCGCCAGCTCGTTCTTCAGCGTGAACGCGAGCAGGTCGTGACCGACCACGTCGTGCAGGTCCCTGGCGATGCGCACCCGCTCGCCCGCGGCCGCGATCCGGCCCAGCGAGCTGCGGCCGGACTCCAGTTCCTCCGCGAGCGTGGCCAGGGAGCTGAGGCCGTAGAAGACCAGGCCGTTGACCAGGGTGAAGGCGGAGACGAAGACGAGGCTGACCGGGCCGAGGCCGTACATGTGGAACAGCAGCGGGTTGGCGACGCACACCAGCGCGCACAGCAGCCAGTTGACCGGGGCCGGGGCGACGAGGAGCACGGAGGCCGCGAGGAGGGGGACGAACGCGGAGGACTGCGGGCCGATCCACAGCGCCGGGGCGAACACCGAGGCGGCGAGTGCGGTCAAGGAGGCGATACGGGCGGCGGGCCGCCAACGCCAGGGGCGTCCGAAAGAATGCGCGATCTGCAATCCGAAGGCGGCGACGATGCAGGCGCCGAAAGCCGCGACTTCCAAAATATGGGCCGATTCCCGACCGATACCGTTGAGGGCATTGCTGATCGCGTCGAATGCAAAACCGAAAAGGACTCCGGCGGTGACCAAAAGGGCCAGTCGTGGCGCGGGCACCGTGGGGCCGCCCTTTCGCCGCACCCGGGAGACCAGGGAGAATACCCGGTGTAAATGAATCTTGAGGATCAACCGGACATCTCGTGCTCCCGCCACGAGATTCTTGGTCATCCTCGCCCCTTCCGACCCTGACGGATGCGCGCGACCTCGGTCATCACGAGGCTATGTCAGGCCGACCGACTGGACTAGAGCGTGTCTAACAAGTGATCACGACAGGCGTTGTCAGATGTTTGTTCCCGGTACGGAATGATGAAAACACCGGGAAACCACGGCCGAGACGATCATAGCGAGGTCATGAGCGCCACGCGTTACGGGGCTGTTTCCGCCCTTGGTCAACGAATCACGGTCATCGCGCGAGCGGGCCACGCGGCGTCGTTCATCGGATGCCTGGCCTGTGTGCTCCCGGGCCGGGCGCCGCACGACCTGCCCACCACCAGCCCGGCCACCGCCGACTCGATCCGCCAGTCCAGGCCCAGCACCCGGGAGGAGACGTCCACGTCGGCGCCGTCCAGCGCGCACGTCGGCAGCCCCATCGCGGTGCTCACCAGCTTGAGCGTCTGCGTCAGCGCGCCCACGTCCTTGAGCACCAGGGCGTAGCTCAGCCCGTTGTACTTCCACGACAGGCGGCGAAAGCGCGCGGTGAGGGTGATGAGCACCGGCGGACGGCAGGCCAGGTTGGCCGCGACCCTGCCGTTCTCCAGAAGTTCATCGCCCCGCTCCGTGACCACCGCGAGCTGGTGGGCCAGCGGATCATAATGGTAGACACCGGACGGCAGGCCCTTGCAGTCGTCCGCCGTCACATAGACCTCAAGGCCGTAGCAGTCACCGGCGCTGCGGTAGGGCCGGTCGCTCGTGGCCAGGGCCGTCGTGCCGTCCGGCTCCCCCGTCAGCGACCGCACCCGGACCGTCCGGTACAGCAGTTCGCTCAGGTCGTCGATCGACGGCACCCGCTCCGGCTCCGGGAGCCTGCTGTTGGCCGCCTCCAGGGCGACGGTGAGCGGCGGGTCGGTCTCGACCAGCTGCCGCCAGCTCGGTTTCGGCAGCTTGACGCGCTCCTCGCGGGCCGGCGGCTTGGCGACGGGCTCGACCGCCCTGCTGCCCGAGCGGTACGTCTCTCCGAAGTCGTGGTCGTGCCGTCCCAGGGTGGTCCTGCTGTGGAACATCAGGTCGAGCGGACTCCACCCGGCGAGCACGGGGTCGTGGTCCTCCTCGAAGACCGCCCTCGGCGAGGCCTGCACCACCATCCCGGCCGCGCCCAGGCGTTTGACCAGGCTGCGGTCCGCGGGGCTGAGCCGCGACGGCAGCACCGGCCGGGCGAGCGCGCCGACCAGCTCCATCGCCGCAGCCTGGTGCAGCAGCACCCGGTGCAGCGACAGCGGCGACTCCACCCGCCAGTCGCGCCCGTCCGAGGTGATCACGGCGAACCTCGACAGGCGCACCGGCCGGTCGGCCAGCGGGGCGCCCAGGCAGTACTCGGCCCACAGGGAGATCGGCACCACCGAGAGCAGCGGCTGCTCCGGGTCGGGGCCGAAGGAGCGGACCACCAGGTGGCGGACCCGTTCGAGGATCCCGCTCAGCTCCGCGCGGTCGTCGAATCGGGTGCTCACGTTGTCCAGGGAGATCGGCCCGAGGCACATGCGGCGCAGCGCCTCGACCGCGGCCTCCCCCGGCACCGGCAGGCAGACGTCCTCCCACCGGCTGCGCAGGATCAGTTCCTTGTCCTGGAACTCGAGGTAGACGTCTTCGCGGAGGGCCCACAGCTCGAACCACGCCGCCTCGTCCATGGAGCCTGGCACCTGTCTCCACTCCTCACGGGATCGCCGTCAGAGGAACACCGGGATCGGGTTGAGCTCGTCGTACGGGGTCGGCTCCGCGATCCGGCCGAGTCGCACCGGTACGTCGTAGAGCCTGCCTTCGGCGAACCGCGCCCAGAAGTGCCGCAGACCGGGAACGATGACCTTCACGACCGGCAGGCCGAGGTCCGGGCGCGTCTGGTCGAGCACGAGCAGGTCGAGACCCGCCCTGCTGAACAGGCCGCCAAGGTGGTCGAGGTCGTCTCGCAGGTTGTCGTGCGGCGTGTACGTGTAGTCGGCCGCGCGCATCGGCGCCTGTACGGGGTCCGGGACCAGGTAGGGGTGCGCGGCCGAGGTCGCCGTCCGCCACCAGTCGAGCAGGTGCGGATCCGCCGTGCCGCACCCGTCCCCCGTCGCGGCGGGCAGCAGCTGGCCGAGCTCGGCCACCGCCCTGCGGGCCGCCACGCGCGGATCGAGGTGGGCGCCGAAGCCGAGCATGATCTCCTCGGCGGGCCCGTCGGCCCGCCGAGAGACCGCGGCCATCGCCGGGACGCCCAGGTCGGTGGTGAGGTCGAGCACCCACAGCCGGCGGCCGAGCCCGGCGTAGGCCGCGCGGATGCCGGTCAGCCACTCGTCGCCGAACGAGGCCAGATCGACCTCCGGCTGCCGGGTGCGGTTGTACCACCACAGGGCCACGGCGTCGCGTTCGACGAGTTCGAGGGCCCCTTGCAGGATCGCGTCCTCCAGACTCGACCCGGCGGCGTTGCCGTTGGAGTCGGCCCGCAGCCGGTCCCGGTCGCGGTCGCCGTGGAAGTAGAGGACGTCGGCGGGCAGCCACCGCCGCCGCCCGGTCGTCAGCGACCACAGCGGCGTCCACTCGACCGGAGCGTTCTCGTCGAAGGGCGCGGGCACCTGGTGGAACAGGCCCGCGCTCGCGTTCCAGCGCTCGCGGCCGGCGAACTGGCGCGGGTGGAAGAGCTGGTACTCGTTGGGATGCAGGGCCTCCGGGCCGAGGCCGCGCAGGCTGTCGCGCACGGTCTGCTCGTCTCCGAAGCGGGAGGCGGAGTAGCGTTCGACCGCTTCGCAGAGGGCGCCCACCTTGGCCTCCAGGTCCGTGGCGCCCTTGCCGCCGCTGCGGGCGCGCAGGCCGGCGCGGACCGCCTCCAGGTCGTCGAAGCGCAGCGCCCGGTTGTGGCCGGCGAGGTAGGCGTGGGCGAACCAGGGAGCGCGGGGGTCGCGGCGGACCTCGCCGGTGACGCCGGTGACGGGGTCGGCCAGGTGGCCGTACCTCTCCCACATCCGCTCGGGGGTCAGCGCGCGGTGGCCGCCGCCCGCCGCCTTGGGCCGGGAGCGCACGGTGACGGGGACCCCGGCCCGCGCGGCCACGACCTGTGGATCTCCGCACGACGGGCACTGCGGCCGGCGCTGCACGGCGTGCCTGCGGCTGTCCAGGGTGAGCGTGTCCAGTGTCCACAGGGCCTCGCTCAGCCGGTCCCCCGCCAGCCATTTGGCGGCGTGGAGGGCGGCGAGCTGGACGCCGATCGCTCGGGTCGCGGGCAGCGACGCGGGCGGGGGCAGCAGCGGCTCGGCCGTACCGAGGTCGCGGCGCAGCCAGCCCTCCCCCTGCCGGTGCTCGCGCAGCCGGACGGCCAGGCAGGACCAGCACGGCCCGGCCCCGGGAGCGAAGACGGGGCCGACCCAGAGGACGGGGCCGGTCGTGACGGCGGGCAGCCAGGCCCGCCCGGACGACAGGTGCGCGTCGTTGACGGCGGCGAGCCGGGGGTCGAGGTAGTCCTCGCAGAGGACGACGGTGAGATCGGCGGTGTCGCCTGTGTTGTTCGTGTGGTTCGTGTGGTTTGTGTCGGCGGTGTCGCCTGTGCTGCGGGCGTGGTTCAGCCCCAGGGCGCGGCAGGCCGCCTCGGTCTCGCGCGTCCCGGCGCCGCCGACGCTCACGACCTCGACGGCCCCGTGGCCGGGGTCGCCGTCGAGGCCCGCCAGGTCCCAGTACGCCTCGGCTTCGGCGTCCTCCGACCGCCCGGGGCGGTGCAGGCCGATGAGGTTCGCCCGGGAGAGGCGGCCGAGTATCCGGCCCAGCTCGCCGGACGGGCACGCGATGGCCTCGCGCACCTCGGCGAGAGTCCTGGTGCCGTCGAGCAGGACGGCCACCGCCCGGGCGTGGGCACCGGTGAGGGTGTACGTCCCGGACGGCGCGACCAGGTAGACCCCGGCTGGGGTGAGCTCGACGCGCACATGGCGCTTGAAGGAGATGCAGGGGGCTCCGGCACGCCTGGATTCCATCGGAGGGCGTCAGGCGGTCACCTGAACGACGGGAGGGCGGCGGCCTGTTCGCGCGGGTGGTCGAGCGGCTCGATCTCAAGGCGGACCTCGTCGTCGATGCCCAGCTCGGGGGCCTCGTGCGGGCCGGCGACCGCGATGCCGAAGCGGGCCAGGGTGCCCACGGGGTCCACGCGGTAGCGCTCGGCCAGCTGCGGGTCCGTCCAGGCCCTCATGACCAGTTCGGCGAACCGCCAGTCGGTTTCCTTGATCTCATCGGCTCTGGTGTCGACAACGGCCATCTGTGGCTCCTCGGATATCGGTGGCTATGACATCCAGGATTCTGCGGCAGCATGGACAGCGGGAAAAGTTAGGAGTTCACAATTCCAGATGTGAATTTTTCACACCAGGGTGGTGAATCTCTCTATAGAACATGACAAAAGGTGCATATTAGACTCCGACTCACGAGCTTCCCCCCGTTGACACAGCCAGGACGGAGGCTGAGATGGACACAGTGAGATGGACGCAGTGACTGAGGAATCCATTAAAGCCGTCATCGCCATGCTCCACCAGAATCTCAGCGAGGAGGTAACAGTAGACGACATGGCGCACGTCGCCAGGTTCAGCAAGTTCCACTTCTCCCGCATCTTCCAGCGGGCCACCGGAGTCTCACCCGGGCGGTTCCTGTCCGCCCTCCGCCTGCAGGAGGCCAAACGGCTCCTGCTTGAGTCCTCGCACAGCGTCACGGAGATCTGCCACATCGTGGGCTACTCCGCGGTCGGCACGTTCAGCTCCAGGTTCAAGAGCATGGTCGGGATGCCGCCGGTGGACTACCGGCAGAACGGCGGATTCCGGCCGGCGCCACTGGTGAGCGACGGGCCGACGGTCATTCGCGGTGTCATCACGGTCGCCCCGGACTCACGGGACGATCCCACGTTCGTCGGACTCTTCCCGAGGCGCATCCCCGAAGGGCTGCCCGTACTTCCCACGATGGTTCCGGCCGCCGGGCCGTTCGAGCTCACCGGCGTCGCACCCAGGGACTGCTACGTGCTCGCCCGCTCCTACCCGAAGCACGGCAACGGATCCATCGCCGTCTACGGACCGATCTCGGCACGACCCGACTCGCCCGCGAACGTCGTCCTCCGGCTCAGGCCGATCGAGGAGGTCGATCCCCCGATCCTCCCCGTGCTCCTCGACCGGGAGTCGTCCAAGGCGGTCGGACTGCCCGTCTAGGGCATACCGCACGAACCCTCACGCAAGTGCACGGACCCCGTTCCCGACCCGCACCTCAGGCACGAAGGCCCAGAACAGGACACGACGTCGACCCTGGGCCCAGCACTTCCCGCGCTCTCGCCGGAGGCGAGGCGGCGGTTGAGAAGATCGGCGGCTCGCGGGCGACGCGCCCGGCCCCGGTGATCGTGCCCAAGTAGTCCAGACGCCCGGCGCGGAGGCCATACCTCGCCGAGGCCGCGCCACCCCGCAGCCCGCCGAGGGGCCGCGCGGGGGCCGGGCGATGGCTACAGCGGGATGTTGCCGTGCTTGCGCCGTGGCTGCGCGTGCCGCTTGTTCCTCAGCATGGCCAGGCCCCGCGCGACAGCGGCCCGGGTCTGCGCAGGATCGATCACGTCGTCCACGAGACCACGTTCGGCGGCGTAGTAGGGATGCATGAGCTGCTCGGCGTACTCGCCGGCCAGCTCGGCCCGCAGCACCTCCGGATCGGCGGCGGCCGAGAGTTCCTTGCGGAACAGCACGTTCACCGCGCCCTGCGCCCCCATGACGGCGATCTCGTTGGTGGGCCAGGCAAGGGACAGGTCGCTGCCGATGGAACGTGAGTCCATCACGATGTAGGCGCCGCCGTACGCCTTGCGGACGATCACCTGGATCCTCGGGACGGTCGCCTCGCAGTAGGCGTACAGCAGTTTGGCGCCGTGCCTGATGATCCCGGCGTGTTCCTGGTCGGTGCCCGGCAGGAAACCGGGGACGTCCACCAGGGTCACGAGCGGGATGTTGAAGGCATCGCAGAATCTCACGAACCGGGCGGCCTTCTGCGACGCGGCGACGTCGAGGACGCCCGCGAGCACCAGGGGCTGGTTGCCGACGACGCCGACCACCTCGCCGTCGACGCGCGCCAGGACGCAGACGACGTTCTGCGCCCAGTGCTCGTGCACCTCGATGAACTCGCCGTCGTCGACCAGTTCGGCGACGACGGCGCGCATGTCGTAGGGCTGGTTCGCCTCCACGGGCACGATCTCGGCGAGCCACGGCCGGTGGTCGGCCTCCGCGCCTCTCCGGGGCAGACTGGGCGGTGTCTCCAGGTTGTTGCCCGGCAGCAGGGAGACCAGGTAGCGCACGTCGCCCAGGCAGCTCTCCTCGTCGTCGTGGACGATCGTCGCCACACCGGTACGGCGCCCGTGCACGTCGGCGCCGCCGAGGTCCTCGTGGCTGACCCGCTGGCCGGTGACCGCCTCGACCACGTCGGGGCCGGTCAGGTACATCCGGGCCACGTCGCGGACCATGAAGGTGAAGTCGGCCAGGGCCGGCGAGTAGGCGGCCCCTCCGGCGCACGGCCCGAGGATGACGCTGATCTGCGGGATGACGCCGGAGGCCTGGACGTTGCGGCGGAAGATGCCGCCGTAGCCGTCGAGGCTCATGACGCCCTCCTGGATGCGCGCTCCCCCGCTGTCGTTGAGCCCGATGAGGGGCGCGCCCGCCGCGAGGGCGAGGTCCATCACCTTGTGGATCTTCGCCGCGTGCGCCTGGCCCAGCGAGCCGCCGAACACGGTGAAATCCTGCGCGTAGACGAAGACCCTGCGGCCGCCGATGGTGCCGGAACCGGCGATCACGCCGTCGGTGTGCGGACGGTTGCCGCCGAGTTTCATGCCGTGCGCCTGGTGACGGCGATACATGTCGATCTCGGTGAACGAGCCCTCGTCCAGCAGCAGGTCGAGGCGTTCGCGGGCGGTGCGCTTGCCGAGCCGCCGCTGCCTGGTCACCGCGTCGCGCGAACCCGCGGTGATCTCGTGGCGGAGCTGCTCATGCTGTTCACGCAGTGTGGTCATGGTCCGTGGTTCCGGGAGTGCGCGCGGCGGACTGTGGCGCTGGTCGGCCAGCATGGCGGATACCTCGCTCGAATGTGCGGCGGATTCGTCCGCTCAAGCGTGCCCACGCGCTGAACCCGATGTCTTCTCCGCTTGTGCCGACGCCTTTCCGGTGCGCATTCTGAAAGAGGTGGATCCAAAATTAGAAATGCTAAATTTAGCCAGATTTCAACCAGCTAGCGGAAATTTCTCACCGATCCGAAAAAGGAGGTTTCCAATGGCTGCTGGAGCGGCCGCGGCGCACAATCCCGCGAAGAGAACCGGATCGCTCAACGGGCGCCACCACCGCCTCGGGCTCAACGTCTTCCTGGTGATCGTGGTGGCGCACTGGGCCGAACATCTCGCGCAGGCCGTCCAGGTGTACGTGCTCGGCTGGCCGCTGCCGGAGGCGCGCGGCGTCCTCGGGGAGTTCTTCCCGTGGCTGGTGACCTCCGAATGGCTGCACTACGGCTACGCGCTGCTCATGCTCGCCGCGCTCATCGCGCTGCGCAAGGGCTTCACCGGCCGGGGAAGGACCTGGTGGAACATCTCGCTCGGCATCCAGGTGTGGCACCACCTGGAGCATCTGCTGCTGCTCCTGCAGGTGCTCGTGGGCACCAACCTGCTCGGCCGCCCGGCGCCCACCAGCCTGCTCCAACTGGCCTTCCCCCGCCTCGAACTCCACCTGTTCTACAACGCGGTCGTCTTCGCTCCGATGGTGGTGGCGATGATCCTGCACCGCCGTCCCCGCGAGTCCGAGCGCGCGCGCATGGCGTGCACGTGCGCCTCGTCGCCGTCGTACGCGTGAGCGCCGCCGGGCGGGCCGCCGCACGGCAGCGAGCGGCCCGCCGTGCTCAGGAGGGGAACCAGTCGACGATCGGGTACCAGGGCAGGATGCCCCGGCCGGCCAGCAGCCGTACGTCCCAGTAGAGGAAGGTGAAGACGCCCGCCACGATGAGCCCCGAGGCGGTCAGCGCGGCCAGGCGTCCCGGCTCGGCGCTCAGCCAGCCAGCGAGGCGGCGGCCCGCGACCAGGGTCAGCGCCAGGAACAGCACCGCCATCACGACGATGTTCCCGATCGACTGCAGGCAGAAGGCGACGGCCCCGTAGAACGGGTTGCCGCTCTCGGCCGCGTCCCTGAACATCTGCCTGAACAACGGGAACGGGCGGCCGATCAGGAAGGCGCCGATCAGCACGCCCATCACGACCATCGGGGCGTTCGGGAAGCGGGCGGACAGGCGGGCCAGCGGGTCCGGCACCAGGGCGAGTGCGGCGAGTCCCAGGTAGAGCATCGCCAGGCCGATCACGCCGAAGACGACCATCGACTGGACGCTGCGCGGCGACAGGGTGCCCGCGACGTTCTGCGCGGTCGAGAACTGCGGCATCGCGGTGCCCACCAGCCCGACGAGCGCGCCGTACACGGCGGAGACGGCGAGCATCCCGGCCGACAGCCAGCCGAGCGGGCGCAGCGTGAGCAGCAGGCGGCCGAGACGGCTGCCGCCCGCGCCGAGCATGGGCGCCACCGCGCCGAGCGCCGCGACGTTGCAGGCGGTGAACGTCCCGGCCAGGCCGGACACGAACGCGAACACGACGCCGGCGGCCGTCCCGGCGATCGGGGTGGCCTTCGCGTCGTGCCCGAGCAGGGTGTTGGCGACGCTGTCGCCGATCGCCTGGTCGACGAAGCGCGCCGACCAGAAGACCGTCAGCAGGAAGCCCACGAGGACGCTGAGCAGCACCACCAGCCAGCGTCTGCGCGGTGACGACGGCGGCGGCGCCGCACGGTCGAGCGTGATCCTTGGACGTGCCATCGAGTTCTCCTCCGGCTGAGGGTGGTCCGGAACCGTGCCCGGCGCCGCACGCCCGGCCTCAGCCGGGTGACCGCCGACGCCCGGTGAGCCGCCTCAGCGCGTGACCGAGCAGCGCGAGTCCCGCCGCGAGCAGCAGCGCGGTGAAGATCCACTCGTTGGATCCGCCCGGCCCGTACACCCGGCTCGGGCGGCCGACGTCCACGGCCCTGATCTCCTGACCGGCCCGCATGGAGTTCCGGTCGCTGCCGTACAGGGAGACCTGGCGCCGCCCGCCCGCGTCCGCGCGGAACTCGCCCGTCCACGTGCACTCCTCGTGCAGGCCGTGGTAGACGCAGGCGAGCGTGCGGGCGGTGAAGACGCCGGGCGCCCCGTCGGCGCGGGCGGCCCGGACGGCGGGCCCGATGCCGGGTACGGAGAGGAACAGCAGCAGGACCGCGACGAGCGCCACGATCGCGAAGAACAGCGGCGAACTCCTGCGGCGCGCTTGGGGACGGCTCACCACTCCCATGGTGGCGACCGCTTTCGCCGAGTTCTTCTCCCAGTGTGCCGCAAATGGCACTGACCAGAGGCCGGAGCCGCGTCGCAGCCTCTGGTCAGGTCTTACGGCCTGCTACGGGGCGCAGCCGGCCAGGTCGGGCCGCGACGGAGTGCCGTTCGCGGGGCCGAAGAACAGAGTGGCGCACTCGACCGTGTACTTCGGGTTCTCCTCGGGGGCGAAGTGGCCGGACTCCGGCACGATCACGGTGCGGACGTCGTCGGCGACCTTGCCGAAGGAAACGGCCACACCCGGGCCGAACGACTGCTGCCCGCCGACGCCCGCCACCGGCATCTTCAACCGCCGCGACGCGTTGGCCTGGTTGTTCGCCGCGTCGGCGGGGAAGGCGCGGTAGTACTCGTAGCCCGCGCTGCGCCTGGCCGGGTTGGCGTAGGCGGCGAAGAACGCCTCGCGGTCGATCGCGTCCTTCTTGTAGGCGAAGTCGAAGATCTGGCCCAGCTGCCATCTGACGTCGCCGTTGTCCAGGACCTGCTCGGGGATCGGCTTCGGGGACATGTTGAAGCGGAAGTGCCAGCTCTCGCTGAACAGGTCCTCAAGCCCGAAGCCGGCCAACGGCCCCTCGATCGGGGCGATCCTGCTCACGTCGGCGGGGAAGTCGCGGGCGTAGGAGTAGGCGATCAGGGCGCCGAGGTCGTGGCCCATGATGCCGACCGGCCCGGTGAAGCCGAGCCGCTTGACGGCCTGACGGATGCGCTGCGCGATCGTGACCTTGTCGTAGCCGCCGGGCAGGATCGCGGAGTCGCCCAGGCCGGGCAGGTCGATCGCGACCACGGTGAACTCGCGGGCCAGCGCGGGCATGACCGGACGCCACATCTTCCACGTCTGCGGCCAGCCGTGCAGGAGCACGACGACCGGGCCGGAGCCGCCCTTGACGTAGTGGAGGCTGCCGCCGTCCACGGGGACCATGCCGTGCGTGAACGCGGAGTCGAAGCGCGCCGGGCCGGTCGAGGGCTCCTCCGGCGTGCCGCTCGCGTCGGCGCCCGAGGTCATCGTGAACAGCGACGCCATCACGAGCAGGACACTGAGGGCGGCACGGCGTAGAGGCCGGGATCTGGGGGTTTCCACTTGCGGCATGAACGTCCCTTTCCACGAGCTGAAAGCCACGTGACCAGCCGGTTCCTGCGGCTCCCCGCGACACGCCGATGCCGATCGGCGGGCACGCCGACACCGGGGGCGGTGGGTGGCGGCAGCGGGAGAGTCGATCGCTCGGCGTCAGGTGGTGCATGGAATCCTGCACGATGGCGAATCTCGCCGTCTTCTTCGATCGTGCGCATTGTCGCCCTCCGGCCGGATTCCGGACGTGGTCCCTGCCACCATTCGGGATGTGACGAACACCCCCGCACCCCGTTTCGACCCCGGCTGCCCCATGGTGGGAGTCGAGGAGGAGTATCTGGTCGTCGATCCCGTGACGCGGGAGGTCGTGCCGCGCGCGGCCGAGGTGATCGCGCGGGCCGCGCTGGAGCTGGGCGACCGGACCAACCCCGAGATCACCCGCTATCAGGTCGAGGCCAAGACCCCGCCGTGCGCCGACCTCTCCGGCCTCGGCGCGCGGCTGCGCGACATGCGCAACACGGTCGCCGCCTCGGCCCGCGCGCACGGGCTGGCGATCGTGGCCTCGGGGACGCCGGTGCTGGGCGACGTCATGCCGCCGCTGATCACCGACGATCCGCGCTACGAGATCGGCATCGCGACCTACCGGTCGCTGCACGACGACCAGGCCATCTGCGCCGGGCACGTGCACGTGCACCTGCCCGACCGGGAGGCCGCGGTGCTCGTGTCCAACCACCTGCGGCCGTGGCTGCCGGCGCTGATCGCCATGACGGCCAACTCGCCGCTGCGAGCCGGGCGCGACACCGGCTACGCCAGCCGCCGCACGCTGTCCTGGAGCAAGTGGCCGGTGGCGGGGCCGCCGCCGTACTTCGCCTCGCTCGCCGACCACGACGCGATCGTCGCCAGGCTCACCGAGGCGGGCGTGCTGGTGGACCCCGGCACGATCTTCTGGGACGTCCGGCCGTCCTCCCGCCTGCCGACGCTGGAGGTACGGGTGACCGACGTGCCCGCCACCGCGGGCGAGTCCGCCCTGCTCGCCGCGCTCGTGCGGGCGCTGGTCGTGACCGCGCTGGCCCGGGTCGCCGCCGGGGACCCCGGGCCGCACCTGTCGGCAGAACTGCTGCGCGCCGCCTACTGGCAGGCCGCCCGCGACGGGCTGGAGGGCGACGGCATCTGCCCGGTCACCGGCACCAGGCAGCCTGCGGAAGACCTGCTCGACGCCCTCGTACGGCACTGCCGCCCCGCCCTCGACCAGACCGGCGACCTGCCGGCCGTGACCGAGCGGGTGGACTGGCTGCGCGCCCACGGCACCGGGGCGGCGCGGCAGCGGGCCGCCCTCGCCGTCAGAGGCCGGCCCGCCGACGTGGTCGACTTCCTGGTCGAGCAGACTTCACCGGCCTGACCGTCACCCTCCGGCCGGGCCCAGCCGCTCGGCCAGGAAGGCGCGCAGCGGGGCGACGTGGCGCTCGGGGTGGCGCCACTCGGCCAGCAGGTCCTCCAGCAGGTGGCGCTCCGCCGCCCGCTCGCCCCGGTGCCACTCCCGGACGACGGGGTGCAGGAAGGCGCACTCCTCCGCCCGGTCCGGCGTCGGGTGGCGCCGGATGGCGAACACGTCGCCGTAGTCCTGACGCCCCCACCGCAAGGTGACGGTGAACAGCCGGTCCTCGCCGGCGAAGCGCTCGGCCGCGTAATCCTCCGGCAGGTCCTCGTAGTGGCGTACCCTGCCGGACTCCCGCTCGACGACGTAGGCGTCGCACAGGTACTCGAACTGGGTCCACAACGCCGAGCTGTGGTTGACCCGCTCCAGCATCGTCGCGGCCAGGCCGTCGGGGTCGGCCGGCAGGTCGTGCCAGGCCAGGGGCGTGTTCTCGTAGCGTTCGGCGAGCAGCCGCGCCATCGTGCGCAGGTTGTAGCGGAAGCCGTCGATGAAGGCGGAGGAGGCGCGTTTGAAGTCGCGGCCCTGCATCAGGGTGCCGGCGAAGTAGAGACCGTCCACGTTGGCCGACTGCCAGTCCGGGCCGAGTGCCGGGATCCGCCCGTTCGGCGCGAGGTCGGGCGTGCAGGAGTCGGCGAACAGGCCGGTGTCCATCCGGAAGCCGGTGCAGCGCACCACCGCGTCGTACTCCAGTTCCGTCCGCTCGCCCTCGGCCAGGGTGTAGGTGATGGCGGCCCGGAAGGCGGCGCCGTCGCGCCAGATGCGGTCGATGTCGCATTCGAGCACGCCGTGCAGGGTCTTGAACCAGTAGCTGTCGAGCAGCGCGCCGTACTGGCCGCGCACGTCGCCGGGGTGCTTGCTGGTCCAGGACAGCCGTACGGGATGGGGGCTGGCCAGGTGGATCACGGCGGCGTACGGGAGCAACGCCTGGGCGGTCTCGAACGCCGAGTTGCCCTTGCCGATGATCAGTACCCGCTGGTCGGCGAACCGCTCGCCGGAGACCGGCATCTCCTCGTAGCCGGTGGCCAGTTCGATGCCGGGGATGTCGGGGATGTTGGGTCCGCCCCAGCCGGTGGCCACGATCACGCACTCGGCGTGGAAGACCTGCTCCCCTGCCTGTACGGCGAAGCGCCCGCCGACCTTGTCGACCTTTGTCACCGGGGTGGAGAAGCGTACGTTGAGCTTGTGGTCGCGCTGGAAGTCGGCGAGGTAGTCGACCAGGTCGTCCGCGCGCGGGAAGTACTCCTTGGAGTAGCGGGGGAACAGCAGGTCCGGCGAGTCGTTGAGCAGGGAGTTCCAGTCCCAGCGGAGTTTGATCTCGGGGTCGTTCTGGGCGGTGTGGACCTTGTTCAGGGAGATCAGGCGGCGGTGGCGCGGGAACTGGCGGAAGAAGCCCGCCGGTGCGGCCTCGCGTTCCAGGGTGAGGTAGTCGGCGCCGGCCCGCTGCAGGAAGTAGCTGAGCTGGAGTCCGGCGGGGCCGGCGCCGATGATCAGGTACCGGTGGGTCGTGCCGGTGTCCGGCGTGACAGGCGCCATGGACGCTCCTTGGGGGTGGGCGGAGGGTGCACTTCACGCGCAGCGTGAGCGATCACCTGGCCCACGTCAACCCCACAGGCGTCTATTCCACTTGCTAGTTCTGTCCTTGTAGTTCGGCCAATCCTGCGATATATCCGGCGGCTTGTTGGGCGCGTTCGGTGTACACCGTGGGGTCGGCGGGCGCATATGTGGCCAGGCCATCCACATATCGGTTGAACATACAGAAAGCCGCGGCGATGAGGACGGTGTCGTGGATCTCCCGGTCGGTGGCGCCCGCGTGCCTGGCGGCCGTGACATGGCGCTCGGTGACCGCGTTGCCGCTGCGCTGCACCGCGCCCGCGAGGTCCATCAGGGCTCTGAGCTTGCCGGACACCGGGGCCGCCGCCGGGTTGAAGCACGCCTGCTCGACCAGCGGCATCCCCTCGTCGAGGTGGGCGGCGGCGATGGCGGCGTGCGTGGAGTGGCAGAAGCGGCATTCATTCAGGGATGAGACATAGGCCGCTATGAGCTCCCGCTCTCCACGGGACAGGGTGCTGTCGCCGACCAGTAATACCTCCACCAGCTCGTTCAACGGCCCGGCGGTCTCCGGACGATAGAGAAAGAGACCGCGAATTCCAGGTTCGTCGGAGTTCAGGGAGATAAAAGCCATGAGTACCCCTTCGTGTGGATACTTATAGCGTTGACGCCCCGTTTCCACACCGCATCTCATGGTGTGTGGCGCACCCTGGCGCCGGGATCGGGCGGCGGCTCAGAAGCGGAAGACGGCTCCGGTGGCGGCCTCCAGCCCGCAGGCGTTGGCGTACGTCGCGCGCCAGGAGACCGGCCTGCCGCGCCAGGAGCCGGTGGCGCTCGCGGTGACCGGGTTGTACTCCATCGTGCACGCGCGGGAGGTGCCGGAGAACCTGTCGAACCTGCCGCCCGCGGCCTCGATCGCCGCGCAGGCGGCGGCGGCGTTGGGGTGGTGACCGCCGGGGGCCGGGTGGCAGCGGAGCACCACTCCCCTGGTCCAGGTGTTCGCGTCGCCGCTGACGCTCAGGGAGAGTCCTCGGTCGGCGGCGTACGCGGGCGCGGCGGTGACGAGCAGCAGCAGGGCCGCGACGACGGGTGCAGGACGCATGACTCTCCTCGGGCAGACGCTCTACGCACCCTCGATGTTACAGAGAGTCGCCGACCGCTCGCCGCGAAACGCGGGGAGCGCCTTGATCGCTTCGGCACGCTGATCGATCAGGCGCATCCGGAGCCGCCGCTCCTCCGCCGCGTGGTGCCCCGCCCGCGCGGTCGCCTGCCCCGGCCACTTCCGGTAGAGCAGTCCCACCTCGCGGCGGAAGTAGCCGACGCCGACCACACTGGCCGCGATGAGCAGGCCGGTGTCCTCCGACGCGGGCACCGCCATCCACCCGCCGAGAGCGAGCGCCGACTCCCTGCGGATACAGATCGTCGTGGGATGGACGGGAAGCCGGTAGTCGTGCCCACGCCAATAGTCGAGGACGAAACCCGGCTCAAGGCGTCCGGCGGGCGGATCGCCGTCGAACCCGACCGTCGTCCCGTCGGGCATCAGGTCGAGGACCCGGGAGGTGGTCCACTGGACCGTCGGGTCGGAGGTGAGGACCTCAAGGTCTCTGGCGAGCGCCCCCGGCGTCAGGATGTCGTCCTGATCCAGGTTCTTGATCAGAGTGCCCTTCGACCGCGCCAGCGCCAGGTTCCGCGTCGGCGCGACCCCGCTGCGGCGACCGGTCCCGATCTTCACGCGCGGATCGGCGGGCAGGATCTCGCCCACGACCCCGGTTTCGCCGTCCTCCTGGACGACCCACTCCAGTTCCCACCCGGGGGGAAGCTCCTGCGCGCGGACGGAGTCGTACGCTTCCAGAATCTGCTCACGTACCGGCAGGTAGCTCGGTGTGATGATCGATAACAACGGCACCCGTTCCGCCTCCAGGTCTCAGACCTGTCGTGCCAGGCCGAACTCGGGCATTGTCTCACCGCGGCCATACGACGGGAGGTCACGGGGGCTGCGTCCGATCGACTAAGCCTCGCCGAGCAGCGCGGCGAGGCCGTCGAGGAGGCACTGGAGGCCGAACTCGAAGAGGGCGTCGAGGTCGAAGTCGTACCCGGTCGTGGCGAGGCGGGTGAGCTCGGGGAACCGGCCGCCGGACAGCGTCGCCAGCAGCGCGGGCTCCTGGGCGTCCATCCACCTCTCGCTGTCGAGGCCGCTGTGGGCCTCGGCCTCTCGCTCCGCCTCCAGGTTGACGGCAATCCCCCGGATGTAGTTGACCAGCATGAGGTGCGCGGTGAAGGCGGCCTGCGGGTCGAGCCCCCGGGCGCGCAGGGCGACCAGCGTCCACTCGCTGTGCGGCAGCGCCGAGGTGACGAGTTGGGGGCGGGTCACCGACAGCCCCGGCGCGAGCCACGGGTGGCGGCGGAACAGGTCCCAGAACCGCCGGGCCGCGAGTTCGAGCGCCTCGCGCCAGCTTTCCGGCTGGTCGGCGGGCAGCGGGCGCTGCGCCATCACCGTGTCCATCATCCGCGTCAGCAGGTCGTCCTTGTCGGCCACGTGCCGATACAGCGACATGGTCGCCACTTCGAGTTCGGCGGCGACCCGGCGCATCGAGAGCGCGGCCAGCCCTTCCGCGTCGGCGACCGTGACAGCGGCGGCGACGATCCGTTCGAGGGTGAGCGGCGGCTGAACCGACGCCGCCTCCAACGATCTGCCCGGACGCGGCGCGGAAGCGGCGGTACGCGCCGGACGGTTCCGGGCCGCCACGACCGTTCCGACTCCGGGGACGGCACGGACCAGGCCCTCGCGGCGCAGTTCGGTGAGGACCTTGGTCGCGGTCGCCATCGCGACGCCCCACTGCCTGGTGATTTCACGGGTCGAGGGCACGTGGTCGCCCGGCGCGAGTTCGCCCGTCTCGATCCGCCGCCGCAGTTCGGCGGCGATCTGGCTGTAGCGCGGTACCGCCTGCCCGCTCACTGACATCCTCCGCACTAGTGCACTAGCTCGCCGCCCAGTCTACCCGGCCACTGACGAACAACGGCTCACACAAGCGTCAATGCACTAGTGCACTACCGATGTTCACCTTTTTGGGTTCTATGCGTACGTCGTATATTCAATTCATGACGAACAACGGGATACTCATCTGCGGCGCCGGCATCGCCGGTCCCGCACTGGCGTACTGGCTACGCGCAGGAGGCTTCGCGGTCACCGTCGTGGAACGGGCGCCGCGCCCCCGCACCGGCGGCCAGACCGTGGACCTGCGCGGCGCGGGCCGCACCGTGATCGAGCGCATGGGCCTGATGGGCCGGGCCCGGGCCGAGAGCGTGGACCAGCGCGGACTCGCGCTGGTCGACGCCGCCGGCCGGGTCACCGCGCGGTTGCCCGCCGACAGCTTCGGCGGCGAGGGGATCGTCTCCGAGATCGAGATCCTGCGCGGCGATCTCGCCCGCCTGCTCTACGAGTCCACCCTGCCGGACACCGAGTACCTGTTCGACGACACCGTCACCGGGCTCGCCCAGGACGCCGACACGGTCACCGTCACCTTCGAGAAGGCCGCGCCGCGCCGGTTCGGGCTGGTCGTCGGCGCCGACGGACCGCACTCCGTGGTGCGGGCGCTGGCCTTCGGCCCGGAGCCGGAGTTCGTCCGCCCGTTCGACCTCCACACGGCCTGGTTCACCGCCGTCGGTGACCTGGAACTCGACGGCTGGTACCTGATGCACAACGCGCCCGGCGGTCTGGTCACCTCCGCGCGGCCGGGCCGCGTCCCCGGCGAGATCAAGGCCGGTCTCAGCTTCCGCTCGCCACCGATCTCCTACGACCGCCGCGACGTCGCCGCCCAGAAGGAACTCGTGGCCCGGCGATTCGCCGGTGTCGGCTGGGAGACCCCGCGCCTGCTGCGGGCGATGCGCACCGCCCCCGACTTCTTCTTCGACTCCATGGGGCAGGTCCGCCTCAAGCGCCGCTCGCGCGGCCGGGTGGCCCTGCTGGACGACGCCGCGGACTGCCCGACCCCGCTGACCGGTCTCGGGACGAGCCTGGCTCTGGTCGGTGCGTACGTCCTGGCCGGCGAACTCGCCGCCGCCGAGGGCGACCACCACATCGCCTTCCGGCACTACGACGAGGTGATGCGCCCGTACGTGAGCCAGGCCCAGGAACTCCCGCCGGGCGGCGTCTCGGGATTCGCCCCCTCGGGACGGCTCGGCATCCGCCTGCGGAACCTGTCCATGCGGCAGATGACCCGCTGGCCGATGCGGAACCTGCTCGCCGCCCAGTTCGCCAAGGCCGGCGACATCGCGCTGCCGGAGTACGGCCTCGCCGCCGGCCTGCGTTGAGACACCGACCGGCCCGCCCCCGGGCCGGCTCGGTTCATCGCCTCAGGTGTTTGGAACTCACTGCCGATCCAGGCCCAGCGTACGGATCACAGCCGCCCGCTCGCCGAGGTGACGCAGGAAACCCTGGTCCTGGCCGATCCGGGTGACGGTGTCCTTGTAGCGTTGCCGCGCGCCCGCGAGAACGGTCGCGTTCCTCTCGGCGAACCGCTGCGCCGCGACGTCCTCGGCGGCGCGATATCCCTTGGCCCAGATCTCGTTGCAGGACTCGAGGGCCAGGGCCGCCGCCTTCTGCTGAGCGGGCCCCTTGACGGCATGCGCGTCGACGTCGGCCGGAGACTGCGCGTCGATTCCCCCGGTCCGCTCGGCGCAGGCGGCGTACTCGCTCTTGATCGCGTTGAGCTGCGGTGAGGCGGCGATCTCGTCGCGCATGAGCTGCCTTTGGTCTTCGAGCCGGCGTTTGGTGTCCCAGATGCTCGGCACCTCGGTCGTCGCCTCGCCGAGGCATCCGCCGACGCCGAAGTCCGGGCCGCGCCCCTTCGGATACGTTCCGGTACGCCGGAACTCGGACATCTCCGCCGCGCTCTCGCCGGACAGCGCCCGGCTGTACCGCTCCCGGTCCTGGGCGGCCAGGCGGGTCTCGTAGTCGCCGTTTCTCTGCGCTGCGGGTGTCTGCTGTTCCTTGGTCACCGTACGGGGTTGCGGTGCCTTGAGCTCCTCGGAGATCTTGACGACCTCCGCCTCGGGGAAGGCGACGTCCTGCCAGTAGGTGAAGCCGGAACGGCTCATACAGGCGGTGACGACCTGCTCCCGCTGATAGGCCTCCCAATAGGCGATGGTGTTGTCGCGCAGCGCCGCCTCCGGAGATCTGCCGAACCCCGGGACGTCGTCGAGGACGGCCGAGGGGTTGCCGGCGACGGCGGGTAAGGCCAGCAGGCCGACCCCGGTGGCCAGAATGCCCAACCCGGCTGTCAAGGCGGCGAGGGCGACGCCGCGGGTACGGTTTCGCGGTCCATTCATCAGGTCTCTCCCACGTGCGACGGTGAACGGTGACTCGTTACGGCCGGGGATATCCCAGGCGGGTGTCGATCGCCAGGCGGTAGAGCCAGGCGTTGTCCCACGCCGCTCCGTGGCCTTGGCCACCGCTCTGGTACCAGTTCACCGCCGACCGGTTCGTGTGGAAGAACAGTTCTACGTAGGCACGGTGCGGCGCCAGGGCGTTGCACTCGGCGAGACCGTCGCAGTCCCACTTGTTGCTGCCTCCGGGCACCACGGGGTTCAACCGCTTGATGAGCTCGTCGGTCAGCGCGTTGCTCTGGCTGCTGCCCGTCCGGTGCATGACCAGCAGGTACTGCGCGCTGTTGCCGCACCCCTGGAAGGCGTTGCTGTGGGTGACGAGGTGGACGTCCGCGCCCCAGTTGTTCGACGTGGTGCGGTTGGCCAGGTAGTTGTTGTCACGCGCGTTGGCGCTGACGCTCGCGAGGTACGTGCTGCCGAAGAGCGATTGCGCGTTGCTCGCTCCGTCCGCGGCGGCGTACCGGTTCCAGTTCCTGCCGTTGATGTTCTCCTCCCAGCCGCACTCGCCCCGGCTGCGGCTGTCTGCGTGCCGTGGGGAGGAGAGGAACACCTTGAAGCCGTTCGAGAGGGTGGGCGTCCAGTACTTGTGGGCTGTCGTGATCTCCGTGTGATCGGCACTCGCCGGGGACGCCCAGAGCAGGCCCAGGAACAAGCCGACGGCTGCGCCGGCCCGCCCGAGCCGGCGATAGCCGCCCTTTCTTTCGCTGGAATGGAACAATAACAAGATGCCGGATGCCAGCACGGCACATCCGAAGCCGACCAGACTCCACGCCATGGGCGCTCCTTCTGCGACTCGACGGGGGGGTGAATTCCACGCTTCAACGGGTAGCAGTCGTGTACTTCTGCCGGAGCTCCGGAGCAGAGGACGGCTCACAAAAGCCATCAGCAATTACAGGCCGAGCCTTGCAGCCTTTTCGGTTCATGTCAACAAGATCGTTAGACCGGAAATCGGGGTACACGGAAAGTGAATATGCGTGTACGGCACGCGCTTCCCGCAAAATCGACGGGCGGCCGCCTGGCGCAAACGTGCTGGCGGCGCACCGTCTCCCGCGCCCGCATGACACCGAACGCAAGGGCCGGCCAGCGCCACTGACGGGTTCCGTCCACGGTCTCGGTCCTAGCCATGTCTCCATCGCTGGGCCCCTGTTCCCTGCGGGACCGCGATCAGATGTGGGAAGCAGAGGCATGCGCTCTTCGACGGAGAGGGGCGTGCCGACACGGAACGCCCCAGCTTCGGGCGAGCGAAGTGAGAGGCACGGTGACTGCGGCCGGTGGATCCACCGGCGTATTCGAGGACAACCGGCCGTCGGCACTGTGGACTGAACTCTAGCGCGTTCCATTTCTCTCGCACCGGGCAGATGAACAACGAAAGCCGCAAGGAGCTCTTCGCTCGAACAATGGATTGCGATTGCTACTCAGTCAGCTCCTGTTCGCGTTTACCGGCAGTCATCGCAAAGCTCTCGGAGCGGTCCCCGCCTGCGAACACACACCAATGTCGAGGTAACTCTTGACGTGCCGTCGCACGCACTCGTGATCTCCGGCGACAGAGCCCGCCGAGCCTTATCCCGTTACCCTGAGGCGTTCGAGGTCACCGCCGCCGATGAGATCGGCGAGAGCCCGGGTCCAGACGACCGTCACGTCCGCCCCCGCCGGGCGCGCCGGGCAACCCGACTGCCCCGTGAAACCCCCACGGACCGAGGTCGCGGACGTGGCGCGCCACCGGGTACGGCTGCGCGACGTGAGCACGGGCGCCACCACCTTCACCAGGATCGACCTGGAGGTCCACGGCACCACCCACCTGCACGTCGAAGTCTCCTGCGACAGGAGTGGCAGCACCGGCCTCGACACCCGCGTCGGTGGACGACCGTACGGCTCGTCGCCCCGGGCCTGGAGGCCGCGGGCGGCCGGGACCGCGAACATGAGCAGATCCTGGAGATCGCGATCGTCGCGCCCCACATGCTCCGCGCGTGGGAGACGGTCGTCGACCCCGGCGGGGTGATCGCTCCACGCCTTTGGATCTACCGACGGCATCCGAAGAACCGCCCTCAGGCGCCGACCCGACCCTGGCCTCGCTGGAACATGTCACCATACTGGACAACCGCCCGCCGAGGTCGGCCGGCCGCTGAAGTCCGGCCCGACGCCACAGGACGGAGACCGTCCCCTTGACCGACAAGACCGACGACGGAGCACAGGCCACAGAGCCGCCGACCTTACGAAACGATCGAGGAGCGGGGTTGTCCACCTTTCTTCTGGGCGGGGATCTGCCCGTCGAACGACTCGGGCTCGGCACGATGCGGCTGACCGGGCCCGGAGTCTGGGGTCCGCCCGCCGACCGCGCACAAGCGGTGCACGTGCTGCGACGGGCGGTGGAGCTGGGTGTGAACCTGATCGACACGGCCGACGCCTACGGCCCGTTCGTGAGCGAGGAACTCATCGCCGAAGCGCTGCATCCCTACCCGGACGGGCTGGTCATCGCGACCAAGGGCGGATTCACCCGCCAGGGGCCTGGCCGCTGGACCCCGGTGGGACGTCCGGAGTACCTGCGCCAGTGCGCCGAGCTGAGCCTGCGCAGGCTGAGGGTCGAGCGCATCGACCTCTACCAGCTCCACCGGATCGACCCGCTCGTCCCACTCTCCGACCAGCTCGGTGAACTGGTGGCGCTGCAGAAGGAGGGCAAGATCCGGCACATCGGCCTGTCCGCGGTCGAGGTGGCCGAGATCGAGCAGGCCCGCACACTGGCCCAGGTCGTCAGCGTCCAGAACATCTACAACCTCACCAGGCAGCGCCACCGTGACGTGCTCGACTACTGCACGCGCGAGTCGCTCGCCTTCATCCCCTACTTCCCGCTTCAGGCCGGATCACTGGCCGGGGACGGCAGTGAACCGGCAGAGGTGGCCACGAAGTACGGGGCGACACCGTCGCAGATCGCGCTGGCGTGGCTGCTGGCCCGGTCGCCGGTCACGTTGCCGATCCCGGGCACCTCACGGGTCGCCCACCTGGAGGAGAATCTCGGCGCGAAACACGTCCGACTCACCGACAAGGACGTCGCCCGCCTCACCAGGCAATGGTCGGACGAACCCTGACCACACGACCCGGCGGCTCCGCTCGATCACCCACCGCGAACCGGGGCGAGGCGCTGCACCACACGCCAGGGCTCGACGCCGTGAACACCGCGACCGGCAACCGCCGTCGCCGGTGAGGAGGCCGGGCAGATCGAGGACCGCGATGAGGTCCGGCACCGTCGCGCGGGACCCCACTGAGGACATGTCGAGTTGACCGGGCACCGGCGGCTATGCGTTCCCGATGACCTGCTCGGCTGCGCGTAGTTCGGCGTCGCGGGCCTGACGGAACCTGTCGAAGTCCGCGCGGTGGGTGGCGATGGCGTCGAGCTGGACCTTCGATTCGGCGCTGGACCAGACGGCGACCAGGTCGGTCTTCCGCTTGCAACCGACGTCGGCCTCGGCGACGGCGATCTCCTGGGGCGCGGCCTGGGCGGACCTGGTCCAGGCCGGATCGGCGGCGGCGTCGAGGGGCATGCCGTACGTGAAGCCCTTGGCTTTCATGCACCTGCTCCACGCGCCGAACACCTCGACGACGGCGGGAACCCGCTGGGACGCCTCGAAGGTGCCGCCGATGAAGCCGTTCAGCCGCTGCCGGTCGAGCTTGGGCACGCCCTCAGCCAGCCGCGTGCGCGCATTGTCCCGGCAGCCGCCGTGCCCGTACGCGGCGCGGCGCTCGGCGGGCGGCAACGTGTCCCGCCGTCGCCACACCTGCTCGCGCGCCCGCTGGTCAGGGGCCAGAGGCGGCAGATGGTAGCCGTAGCGCCCGGCCACCTCGGGCTCGATCACGCCGTACCGCCTGCGGTGCAGCGGGTCGGTGTCGGTGCGCGCCGGCGGCGGCAGCATCTCCCAGCCGAAGCCGGAACCGCGCATGCAGGCGCGGGTGAGCAGGTCTTCTGCGTACTCGATCGTCTGGATGTCGAGGCGGGAGAGCATGAAATCGTCGAGGGGGACCCTGAGGCCGCGAACCTCCGCGCTCACCTCAGGGGGGTTCTCAGCCGGTGCGATGTCCTCCGGCGTACGCGCACACCCGGCGAGGACCAGCGGGGCGGCGAGGAGAACCAGAGCCGCCCGGAGGGGCGGACGGGTGCCGGGGGCGGGGCGACGGCGAGGGACGCGGGAGGGACGCGCCGACGGGAAGCGGCCGGCGCGCCGGGGGATCGGCACGGTGTCCCTCCTCGTGTCGTCTCGCGGCATGCCGCCCCGCCGCCTGCCGAGTTCTTCGGATCCTGCTAGATCACGAAGCGGACCGAGCTGGCCACGTTGTCGAAATTGGAAGGGTTGTGGCTGTTGTGGGTGAGGTCGCTGTCGGAGGAGTGGGCGAGCGCGGTGTAGGCGGCACCGGAGTAGTTCGCATCGGCGTACATCACCGCGCGCTGGTCGCCCGGGTTCCTGAACGAGCTGATGTTGTCGTTGATGCTCGCCCCGCTGCCACCGGACCAGTAGTTGTTGATGAAGTTGGCGTCGTTGGCGCTGAGGTGAGCCGAGCGGCCCTCGTAGTCGTCGTGCTCGTACACGCTGAGCGAGCGGGGCGCCTGCGCTTCCGCGCCCGCCGGGGATCCGGCCGCAAGCAGCCCGGAGATCCCCAGCACCGCGACACCGACAGCCGTACCGAACCTGTACTTCATACGCACTCCCTGGATAGGGCGCCCGCAGGGCGCCGGAATGATTGCCCCTTCGCGACGGGAGAGGACATGGATGAACCTGCCCACCTCATTGCTCTGAGTATAACAAGCATAACTTACAGTAGTCGATCATGTCGGTGACGCGGGCGGGCGACATGCGGCGGCAGCGCGTCCGACATCCCCGGCCGACCCTTCCTAGTCACGATCCCCCCATCCACTGGCAGCGTTGCACCGTCGTCGACGGCCACAGCAAGGCTGTGCTGGGCTGGGCGATGGCCGACCACAACCGCACCGTGCTGGTACCGACGCGCTGCGCATGGCCATCGGTACAGGCCGGATCGCCGCCGACGCCATCTTCCACACCGACCACGGCTCCAACCACACCAGTCACGCCCTCGGCCGGCTCCCCACCAACCTGCAGATCCGCCGCTCGGCCGCCCGCACCGGCGTCTGCCATACAACGCCATGGCCGAATCGTTCTTCTCCGCCCTGAAGAGCGAATGGCTCAACCGCTACGTGTTCACCTCCCAGGCTCAGGCGAAACGGCAGGGCATCCACTCCATCGAAAGGTTCTGCAACCGGCGGCGCCTGCACTCGGCGCTGGACTACCGGCCACCCCAGGAGATCCACAACGAACACGACTCATCCCACGTAGCCGCATAGGCAACGCCCACAATCCGGCTGCCCGGAAACAGCTGGCCCTCAGACCGTGGGCAGGAGCTGAAGTCGCCATGACCGGGCTCCCCGCCCCGGCTCAGACCAGATCCCGGCCGCCACCCTTACGGTGGCCCAGGCCGCCTTCCCGAAAGGCAGCCCGGCGATTCACATACGGGAGGCGCTCCGTGCCCTGTTCCAGGACACGGACTTCGCTGCGGCCTTCTCCACCCGTGGCCGCCCAGCACCGTCGCCTGCTCGTCTGGCGTTGGCGTCGATCCCGCAGCACGCGCATACCGCCGTAGCGATGAATATCACCAGACTCGACGCCTGGCTGACGGTACTCCGCTCGCCCCGACACGCACGTCTCGCTTCGCCGCTCTCCGGCCAGTGGCCCGACCTAGCGATCAATTCGCAACAGTGTCACGTGCTGGAGGCGGGGGCGTCGTCATGCCGCTCGCGCCTCAGCCGCTCCTCAATGAGTAGTAATAGTCCCACAGCGTTCCTGGGAAGTGGAGCATCGACACCTCTCCGACTCCCACCTCCGGGCCGGAGAGACCGTAGAGGGACCCCACTTGAGGATTGACGTGCAGGCCATTGGCGACGACCGCCTGCGTACCGGTGCCGCCCGTGCACTGGCTGTAGGCGGTGTTACCCGAGTGCCACGCGGTACAGCCCGTCAGGGCGGCGTGGGCGGGGGATGCCAAGCCCACCAGCAGCGACGCGGTGAGCAGAGCGGCGGCGGACACGGCCGCAGCTTGTTTTCTCATGTGCCCTTCCTCCGATTCCGAAGGTGAATGGCACTTCGGTTAAGAAACTTTCCAAACCGGACAATACGCCTCAGCCAGGGCGAGTCAAGGGCCGACAACCACACCGCGAAGTGGGCGTCCTGCTGTCCGCCTGCGGACGATCAGCCTGGGGCGCGAGCATGAGCGGCATGAAAGGCGACGGTCTCACCGCAGCCCGGATGCGCGAGCGGGAACGGCAATAGCGGCCCCATGAACGTTCCGTGGCCGAGGGCGGAACCGGGGATCGAGTTCGTGCCGCCGCGCGGACGAGGGCGCCCGAACTGGGACGAGCGGCCGCATCTCGTCAGTTGGAGACCGATCCGGCCAGGGCTGACGTGGCACGGCTGGAGGCACTCCGCGCGGACGTGGATGGACGATGCCGGGCCAAGAAGGCTCTCAAGATGGAGCGCATGGGGCACACCGACTCGTCGATGCCCGGCCGCTATGGTCACGTGACGGCGGGCATGCGTGAGTATCTGCTGGAGGTACTGCGGGGACCGTGGGAGAACGCGCTCGCCGAGCGGTTCACCTTCTTCCCGCGTTCAGCGGTGCCCGCGCTGGACTCGGCTCTGGCTCCGTGGCGCGAGGGGTCCACGATCAAGATCGTCTCCCAAATTTCTCCTAGAAACGGGAGAAGGGCCCGATCCGCTTAGCGAATCAGGCCCTTGAGCTGGTGGGCGATACTGGGATCGAACCAGTGACCTCTTCGGTGTGAAGCAAACCAAACACCCGTTCGAGGTACGGCGATCGAGGCACCCACTTCTCAGATTCGTGTGTAGTCGTCTACTGACGTTCGTAGCCATCCACGACGGTTGTCATGCAGTTCGTCACTCGCCAGTGACCCGCCGCCGAGGTTCGCCCAGACGTGATCAAGAGACCTTGATCGCCGACCACAGGGCCTTTGTCGCCTCAGCGCGTTCGTTGATCAGACTCATTCGGAGCCGCCACTCCGCCGTCGCGTAGTGCTCCGTGCCAGCGGTCACCTGCCCTGGCCACTTCCGGTAGAGCAGTCCGACGTCACTGCAGAAGTAGCCGTAGCTGACCACGCTGGCCGGCACCAGCATGCCTGTGTCCTCAGACGCGGGAATGCCCATCCAGCCGCCAAGAGCGACCACCAGCTCTCTGCGGATACAGATCGTTGTGGGGTGGACGGGGAGCCGGTAGTTGTGCTTGCGCCAATGATCAAGCACAACCCCTGGCGCAATCCGCCCGGCCGGTGGATCGTTGTCGAATCCGACCGTGGACCCATCAGGCAGCAGGTCAAGGACCCGAGACGTGGTCCATTGTACGAGTGGATCTGAGACAAGGACCCCGATGTCTCGCGACAGGACGCCCGGCGTCAAAATGTCGTCTTGATCGAGATTCTTAATCAAGGCGCCCTCGGACCGCGCCAGGGCTATGTTCCGCGTCAGCGCGACCCCGCCCCTGCGGCCGGTCCCGAACCTCACTCGCGGGTCTTCAGGAAGCATGTCGCGCACAACGCCGGTGTCACCGTCTTCCTGGATAACCCACTCCAGTTCCCATCCGTCCGGCAGCTCTTGTCCCCGAACAGAGTCGTAAGCCTGCAAGAGTTGTTCTCGTACCGGCATGTAGCTGGGTGTGACGATCGAGATCAGAGGCACTAGGCCCACCTTTCGAGCGTGGTGACGTGTACGATCTCGGTGCGGTCACCCGGAAGGATGACCTCGGAGAACTCGACTACACGTCCTTGGGTGTCGATCGAGGTCTTGTGAAGCACCAAGACCGATACGCCCACCTCGATATCGAGCACGTCAGCTTCCTCGGGGAGCGGCGGCCTGGCCGTGAGCCTATCCACGATAGTTTCAAGCTCGATGCCCAGCGTATAGAGCTGGTTCTGGGTGCCGCCTGGCCATGGTTCCTTGGCCTCATCCATGAGGTCCGGATTGGCGGCCACGATGTCACGTAGCAGATAGGACCGCACGAGGGACAGAGGCGAGTCCTCGGATCGCGTGCTAGTCCAGTACTCCCGCTTCAAGAGGGCCGTTCCAGCTGGCACGCCGAAGATCCCGGCGAGGTTGTCATCCGCCTCGACGATGGTGTACTTCGCACGGAACTCAAGATCGGGCAGATCTAGGCCCGTGTCGAACTCGGTCGCCCCCGTTTCGCCGCGCTCGGGCTCGCCGAGGCGGGCGCGGTCCTTCTCCCATTGGTATCGCTCGGTGTGACGGCGCTCCACACGCTGTCTTGGCGCGCGCACGTAGGTGCCCTGCCCCTGCTTGGAGCGAACAAGCCCCCAGTCTTTGAGCTGCTTGATCGCGTTGCGGACGCTGGTTCTCGATAGGTCGTAGCGCTCCGACAGGTCGGTTTCGCTCAGCATGGCGCTCCCAGGCGGCAGCTCGCCCCTGAGGATCTGGTCCCTGAGGTCCTCTGCGACCTGGATGTACCTCGGCCGCCAGTCACGTTCGGTCACATCAGCACAGTACCGCCTATTTGTCTGCACGTCTGCCAAGCAACTTCTCGGAAGTTGTTGACACGTCTGCCAAGTCGCCTTAACGTCTTGCGTAAGCCACTTGGCAGACAGGTCTACAAGCTGGTGGCCTGCAAGAAAAGCACTTCCAGGGGTCCCGGACAGATGGGGCCGAGGTTCCCGGCACACCTTGGCAGCCGGAGGGCAGGTTCTGCCTACAACGGGAGCAACTCATACCCCCCGTAAAGAGCCTGGGCTACCGCCTCCCATGAAAAGGCGGCCCCGCAGGTGTGATCCCTGCGACTGAAACTCTCTCTCGTCCGCCGCTGGCGGGATGGCTCTCACTGCCGTCCCGCCAGCGGCCCGCCTCTGTGAAGGGGATGCTCATGTACTCCGAGCGCAGGCCGCTGCTGCGGCGATTTCTCACATTCGCCGCGCTCGCGCTGCTCGTGATCTTCGTGATCAGGGCGCCCGAGAAGGCCGCCACCATCGCCACCGGCATCGTGACCGGCCTGGTGTCGGTGATCGACACGCTGGCCGCCAACGTCGGCTAGACACCCACCCCGACTCTCTTCACCCCGACTAGCTGGGACTTCATCGTGTCCGTAGAGATTGAGATCGTGTCGTTCGGCTACCTGCACGGGCAGCCGCCCGCCGACGCGCATCTGACCATCGACCTGCGCAGCCACTTCCGCGACCCGCACGTGTCGCCCGCGCTGCGCTACATGACCGCCCACGACGCGCCGGTGCGCGAGACCGTGATGGCCACGCCCGGTATCGCCGCTCTGGTCGAGGCCACCGCCGCCGCTGTCATCGCCTACGCGTCCGGCCCCAGCGCCGGGCGCGTGGTCGTCGCTGACGGGTGCGCCGGGGGCCGCCACCGCGCTCCGACCGTCGCCCTCGCGCTGCGCGACCTGCTGGGCCGGTGCGGGTTCACCGTGTCGCTGCGTCACCGAGACCTGGACAAGCCCGTCGTGGAGCGCTGACACCAACAGCCCTGATGGTCGTAGGCGGGGTCCGACTCCCCGCCGGGGCGCTCCGGCGCCAACGCCGGTGACCCACTCTTCGCCCGGGGGCGGCTCCTCAATCCTCCAAGACGTTGGGCCGCCCCCTCGACTCCCGAGGGAGCCCATTCATCATGACTCGCTTCTTCCGCTTCGCCAACCGTGGCGGGTGCCCGCCCGCGTGCCGGAACGGCTGGATCTGGAACCCCGGCTCCGGCCCCTACCCGTGCCCATTCTGCGTGCGCCGCTACAGGACCGCCCGCTGATCTGCCGGGCGCGCTCGCCGGGGGCGGTCACTCCGCCAAGAACTCCCGCCGCCGGGAGCGCGCCCGTCCTGTTTCCCCTGCTGCTCATCCACTGATCAGAGAGGACATCTCATCATGTCCCAGCACACGCCCGACCCCGACCGTGACACGGTCCGGGGCCTGCGCAAGGCGCTCCATCTGGCCGGTCCCGCCTGCCAGGACGGCGCTGCCGCCGCTGTGTTCATGCCCGCCGACGTGTTCGAGGACGAGGCCGACGCGGTGCGGCGGGCGCGGGAGAAGCAGGCCAAGACGGTTTGCTTCTCCTGCCCGGCACGTGCCGCCTGTCTGGCCTACGCCCTGGCCATCGTCCCCGATGAGGGGATCTGGGCCGGGTTGACCGCCGCGCAGCTGCACGACCGCGCCGTCGGTGTCCGGCGGGCGGCGGCGGGGCTGGAGGCGACGGCGTGACCGCGTCCGTTCTGGTGCCTGAGCGGTACCCACACCTGGCCCAGTACGCGGCAGGCCGCCCCTTCGATCAGGTCGGGGTCGAGTTCCTGCCGTCTGAGCCGACCCGCCGCCTGGGCATGTCCCGTCTCGTGTTGCGCCCGGGGGTGGTCGATGACGCCGCGACGGAGTTCTTCGCCTGGGGGTACTGCTGGCTGCTGGCCGGGGCGTTGCGTGAGGCGACCGGCTGGCCGTACGGCCTGGTGGAGCGTCAGCGCCCGGACGGGTGGGAGTGGACGCACGTCGGCGTTATCACCCCCGGCGGGCGGTTCCTCGACGTCATGGGAGAGCGCGACGTCAACGGCCTCACTGCCCTGCTGCGGCTCTCCTACGACCTGCCCACCCGCATCCGCTCCGGCGGCCACGCCGACCTGTGCGAGGCGATGCCCATGCCCGCCGACACCGGCCCCGGCTGGTGGCGGGAGACGCTGGCCGCGCCCATCCTCCTCGACGTCGTCCGTGTTTTCGCCGCGACGCTCCTCAACCGACTCCCCGAATCCGCCCGCCTGGAGGTGGCCTGACCCATGCCTGCCCGCTACCACTCCGTGACCGCGCCCTCGCCGTTCAACAAGTCCGGCCGGGCGACGATCACCGCCCGCGCCGGAGGCGCGTACGAGATGTACCTGTGCGTCGGCTCCCAGCGCATCCCCCTCACCCAGGTTGAGGCGTGGGCGGCGTGGGTCGCGCTCGGCAACGCCCTGACCACCGACGGCCCGGTACCCGACTGGGCCGCGTCCCAGATCACCCACCCCGGCACATCCCCCGCGAAGGAGTCCTGATGTACCTCCACGAGATGAGCACCGTCCGGGCCAGCGCGGCCATCTACCGACCCCGCGCTGCGGAGATGACGCTGCGCGACAGCACGGACCCGGACTCGGACGCCATGTTCCTCACCCTGGCCCAGGACCACGTCTGGATCACCCTGAACGGCTCCTCCGCCGACCCGGCCGCCGAGGCGGAGGCGATGGAGCGACTGGCCGACCTCGCCACCGAGGCCGCCGCCCGCCTGCGCGCACTGCCCCAGGCCCCGGCAGAGGCGATGGAGGCCGCGTGATGGGCGCCGTCGTCACCATCATCTGCGCGTTCCTCGTGGTGATGTTCCTGGCGGCCCTGTGGGGTGGCCGGTGAACGAGACCCAGACCACGCGGACGGGCGCGCACACCGAGCGTGCGCGCGACCACCTGACCCGAATCGACCGCCCGGCCGTCAACCGCTACCGGCCGACGACCCCGAGCGACGACGCTCACGAGAACATCCTGCGGGTGCTGCACACCGACGCCGCCATCGCCAGCGGACACGCGCTACTGGCCATCCACGAGGCCCTGACCGGTCTGTGCGACGAGCTGGCCAGGGGCCGCGCCGAGACGGCACGTCAGCGTGAAGCCGCCCGGCTGCAGGCCGACCGGGTCGCCGGTGCCATGGAGCGCGCGGCCACCGTCCATCAGGGCCTCTCCCGGCTCCACCGGCGGGCGGCCGAGACCGATCAGGAGCTGGCCGACGTGCGCGCCCTGGTGGAAAGGCTCGCCGCCGCGACCACCACCCTCGCCGAGCACGTCAGTGAACTAGCCACCGCCGCGACGCGGGAGCGTCCCCGCCGCCGCTGGTGGGCGCGCTCGGCGCCGCAGGGCTGACGCTGCGGGTCCTCGCCCGGCCGTAGGTCGGGCGAGGTGCCCGGGGCGCCCGCCCCACACCCGTTCAGGCCCCAGGACGTGCCGACCAAGACCGCGTCCTGGGGCTCCCCACCAAGGAGGAGCTTCCACCATGCCGTACTCCAGCCACCGTGACCAGCCGTGCCTCGCATGCGGCGGCACCGGCCGCGAGGCGAGCCGGTGACCCCCATGGGAGGCGACGTGATGAGCGAGAGATCAACCGTCATCGACAGCCCGCCGCCCGACCCGGCCCACGTTCAGCGGGTGCTGGCGGAGATCGAGGCGCGGTTGGAGCTGGATCAGGCTCCGCCGCTCCCCGAGCCCGCCGCCCACCTGGACAACACCCACGCCGACGCTGACGCGGTCACCGGCCCCGAGCCCGACCACTCCGACGCCGACGACCTCAACAACGACAACGACGACGCCGACGAGCTGGGCGAGAGCGGCGAGACCCGGCGAGTGAAGGCCCTGCGCAAGCAGGTCGCCGAAGCGCGCCGACTGGCCGTCCTCCAGGACGACGACGCGCCGCTGCTGGTGGACACCGCCAAGGTCCGCAAACGGCGGGCTCGCGTCGCCGAGGCCGCCCGGCTGCACGCCCTCACCCAGGACCCGGCCGCGCTGTCATGGCGAGATGCCCGGGTGCGCACCGTGAGCACGGCCATGGCGATGACCGCCGCGACCATCGCCCTCGCGGCCTCCAGTATCGGCGTGCAGCGCTCGGTCGCCGAGGCGCTGCACCTGAAGGAGACGGACCCGGCGTGGTGGGCGGCGTTCCTGGCCGAACCCGCGCTGTCGCTGCCGCTGCTGGCCGCCCTGTCGGTGCAGGCGTACAGCGCCATGCGCGGCAGGGTCATCGACCGCAAGAGCCCCATGGGGCGCAAGCTGTTCAGGACCGAGGCGCTGCTGCTGGGGCTGACGCTGGTCCTCAACTGCTGGCCCGCCCTGCCCGGCGTGGCGCCCTCCTTCGATCTGCTGCCGCTGCTGGTGCACGCGCTCGGGCCGGTTGCGGCGGTGGTGTCGGTGTGGATCCTGCCGACGCTGTGGCAGGTGCTGGCCGAGCTGCCTGCCGCCGGGGAGGGGGCCTCCTCCGCCCTCCTCCACGACCGTTCCCCGGCCACGCCGCCTTCTCCTTCCTCCGCTGGCTGTGACCTGCGGGGGATGACCCCGGAGGAGGGGGCGCGGGAGGGGAGGGGCGGAGGAGTCGGGTCGGCTGACGCTCACCGCGCGGAGCTGCGGCGGCTGATCGCGTCGGGACACCTGCCCTCGCGTCCTTCGGCCCGGGCCATTCAGGCCGCGCTGCGCTGCCGCGAGGGGTTGTCCCGAGTCCTGCGTGACGAACTGCGCGTCGAGGAAGGCGTGCGGTGAACGAGATTCAAGCGCTGATCGACATTGCTCGCCCGCTGGCGCCACACCTGCCGCTGGACGGCATCACCCTGCGCGCTGGCGCTGTGGAGATCGTCATCCGCCCGGCGCCTGGGGCGGTTCCCGGGCCGCTGCCTGGACGGTCCGGCAATGGACCGGCCATCGGAGCCCTGATAGCCAGGGCACGGCTCCTGATCTCCGAGGGAGAACTACCCGCCAACGCCGGTGCGGGGAAGATCCGGCAGCATCTGCGCTGCGGGATGGATACGGCCCGCGCCGTCCGTGACGCTCTGGGAGAGCTTGCATGACGGCGTCTCCGCCGGTGCGTCACCGGCCGAAAATCGAACGCGGCACCGGCAGACGGCCGCAGAACCTACCGGCTGTCATGCGCCTGCGGCCACGTCGGCGACGAGCACGCCGCGCGGCGACTGGCCGACTGCGACCTGAACGACCACATCGCCGCCCTGCCCCGCGTCCCCGCCGCCGAACAGTGCCAGGACCCGCACCGGCACGGCCGCCGCCACTGGGAGCCGTGCCCACTGTGCCGTGACCAACTCCCCTCTTCGACCTCTCTGGAGGTGACCCGTGACCGCAGAACAGACCACAGAGCGGGAGCATGATCTCGCTCCGCCGCCCGACCCGGGCGAGATCGAGCCGATCCCCGCCGACCCGCCGCCCGCGCAACCCGCCGTGCAGGACGAGACGGACGCAGGCGCGCAGGCCGAGGCCCCCGATCAGCGGGGGTTGCCCGCCGGGCAGTTGGCCGCCGGGGGCGTGTCGGCCGCTACCGCGCTCATGGCCGGGCTGCACCAGTTCGCCGGGGTGTGGGGGCTGGCCGCCGGTGGAGCCGGGGCCGGGCTGGGGGCGCTCGCCTACGCGCGGCGCCGCTACCGCGCCCGGCGCACACCGGACGGGGGCGACATGCGCTCCTGGTACGGCGGTCGCGGCCCACGCGGCGGAGGAGGCTGGGGCGGTCAGGGCAGAGGCGACCGGGGCCGCAACGGCTTCTTCGGCCGGTCCGGCGGGCGCGCCGGTGGCCGCTCCGGCGGCGGAGGGCGCGGCTCGGGCGCCTCGACCGCTCACGGGATGGGCGCGACGAACTCCAAGGCGGGCCGAGACCGGGTGCCTGGTGGGGCGGGTGGACCGGCGCTCGCCGCCCCCGCCGGCGGGTTGCCTCGGGGCGGGCGCCGCCCGGACGTCCGGTCCGGCGGCGCCGGTGGCGGG
>NZ_BAAAHQ010000043.1:0-7458 GCF_039525605.1 Nonomuraea longicatena
GGCGCGGGGGCGCGGGGGCGCGGGGGCGCGGGGGCGCGGGGACGCGGGGAAATCGGGTTCTTGGGATATTGCACCAATGGTGTGGAATATCGGAACTACGTGGCGTGGCGGTGGCCAGGTGCTCCAGGATGTGTGGCTCTGGGCGGCCATTCTGAACCCATGGGCAGACGGTCGCCGATAACGTTGGAGCCCGGAAGACCTCCGCGAGTGGTGGCGAACGGCATCTCCTCCACTTCCGGAGGTCTTCCTGTTCTCCCTACGATTGTCCGCCGAGGAACAGCCGCCAGAATGCCAGTGCGATCTCGTCGGCGGGTGCCGGGGGGTCGGTGGTGAGCCAATGGGCGATGACCCCGATGAGGGCCCCCGCCAAGTACGCGGCATGAAGATCCACCGGGACGTCCCCGAAGCCGATCGGCCGCCTTCCCGCCCGGAACGATCGGGCCAGTTCCTCGGTGAGGCGCTCGCGCATGCGGGTGGCGAACAGCGCGCTCCCGGACGCGCCGAGCATGCGCCGATGCAGCCGGGAGTGGGCGGCGAGGCCGGTGAACAGGTCCGTGAGGGGTTCGGGCGCCGTGTCCCTGGGCGCGTCGAGCGGGCACAGGGCGGCCGCGCGGGCCACGTCGGCGACCGTGTCGTGCATGGCGTCGGTGACGATGGCGTCGATGTCCGGATAGTGCTGGTAGACCGTGGCGCGGTTGACCTCCGCCCGCTGGGCGACCTCGGACATCGTGATGGCGCCCAGGTCCTTGGACGCGGCCAGGTCGAGGACGGCGACCTTCAACCGGGCGCGGGTGCGGCGTACGCGGGGGTCGTCAGGGTTCATGGGCTCAACTATACGACATATGTTGCTTATCCAACATCTGTCGCCTAGTGTGTCGGTCATGCGAATCGAGATCTGGGCAGACCTGGTCTGCGCCTGGGCGTACATCGGCAAGAGGCGGCTGGAGAAGGCGCTGGCGTCCTTGGACGGCCCGTCGGCCACCGAGGGCGGGCGACGCGCTGCTGGAGCCGGGTACCCGGCTTCCATGCCCGAAGGCGGCCAACCGCAGGAGGCCGGGCAGACGGCTCCAGGCGGGCGGCACCCCTGGGGCGTCGAGGTCGTCTGGCGGCCGTTCCGCATGGATCCGTCCGCGCCCGTCCCGGCCACGCCGCGTGAGGAACTGCTCCGCGACCCGGTCGCCGACGCGGCCCTGCGCGCCTGCGCTCCGGGGCTGACGCCGTCCGAGAATCTGGTACGGATCTCGGAGATCGCCGCCGCCGAGGGGCTCGGGCCGAGGTGGGGCGCGGTCTGGCGCTCCAACAGCCATGACGCCCACCGGCTGCTCTACCTGGCCGAGCGGCACGGTGGCGCCGTCACGCAGGACGCGGTCGCCGAGGGCATCCTGCGGGCGTACTTCGTGGAGGGGCTCGACATCGGCCGCCTCGACGTGCTGGCGCAGGTCGCCTCCGAGGCCGGGTTCGAGCGGGCGGGGGCGCTGCTGGCGGCAGGGGCCGCCGATCGGGAGGTCAAGGAGCTGGTGCTGGTCGGAAAGGCGCGGGGTATCGGCACCTCGCCGACGATCGTGGTCAACGGACAGGCGCTGGCGGGGGCGCAGGATCCGGAGACGATCGCCGCGTTCCTGCGTGACGCCGCAGGCCTGACGGTTCGTGAGGTGCCTGCGGAGATCGAGCGGTTCCGGCAGTCCGAGTCGCTGATGGAACAGCGGGACCCGCTCGGTGCGCTGACGCTGCTGGAGCCGCTGTGGGGCGAGCACGGCGACGACCGCAACGTGGTGATGCTGGCGGCCCGCGCGTACTTCGCCTCCGCGCAACTCGGCAAGGCGCGTGCCGCACTGGAGGGCCTGGTGGAGTCGGACCCGAGCGACTCCTACGCGAGGCTGCTGCTCGGCCGCACTCTCCACCGCCAGGGGCTTGCCGACGAAGCCGCCGCCCACCTGCGTCTCGCCGAGACGATGAGCCCAGAGTACGCCTGAGGCGTACCCCCACCCGAGCGCCGACCGGGTGGCCGGATGCGGTCACGGGAGGGCGGCGGGCGATGCGGGCTTCACGGCGAACCGCGGCCGGTACGAGTCCCTACGCGGGGGGAGAGCGATCGTGGGCCGTCTCGCCGGAGTCGAGGTCGGGTTCGGGTTCGCGGCCGGGGGTCATGAAGTTGTACCGCTTGATGAGGAACGAGAACACGACGTAGTACAGCACCCCGTACACCAGCCCCAGCGCCAGGATCCCGACCAGGTTCTGGGTGTTGGACTTGCTGGCGTTCAGGAGCAGGTCGAGCAGCCCGGCCGAGAACCCGAACCCCAGCTGTCCGCCGATCAGCGCCGTGAGCGCCATCGCCAGCCCGGTCAGTACGGCGTGCGCGACCAGCAGCACCGGCGCGACGAAGATGAACGCGAACTCGATCGGCTCGGTGATCCCGGTGACGAAGGACGCCAGCGCCGCGGACAGCATGATGCCGCCGACGGCCGCCCGCCGGTGCTTGGGCGCCGCCTGCCACATGGCCAGCGCGGCCGCGGGCAGGGCGAACATCATGATGGGGAAGAACCCGGCCATGAACTGCCCGGAGTCCGGGTCGCCCGCGAAGTAGCAGTTCCAGTCGCCGCCGAGGATCCGCCCGTTGACGTCACACTGCGGCACGACGTACCAGACGATGGAGTTGGCGAAGTGGTGCAGCCCGAAGGGGATGAGCAGCCGGTTGATGAGCCCGTAGATCCCGGCGCCGAGCGGCCCGAGCCCGGTCAGCCACTCGCCGGCCTCGCTGATCCACCCGCCGAGCAGCGGCCAGGCCCACCCGATGACCACGCCGAGCAGCATGGCGACGATCGAGGTGATGATCGGCACGAACCGGCGCCCGCCGAAGAAGGCCAGCCAGGAGGGCAGTTTGATGCGGTAGAAGCGCTGCCAGAGCAGGGCGGCGACGAGGCCGATCATGATGCCGCCGAGAACGTTGGTGGGGTTCTGGACGCCGTAGTTGATGACCTCGCGGACACCGTCCGGCGTGGCCTCCCTGAGGACGACGGTGTCGCGGATGCCGGACCCGGCGAACATCACCTTGGTGACCCGGTCGAAGACGAGGTAGCCGATGACGGCGGCGAGCGCGGTGGTGCCGTCGGCCTTGCGCGCGTACCCGATGGCGACGCCGACGGCGAAGATGAACGGCAGGTTCTCCAGCAGCGCCTCGCCCGCGGCTTCGAGGACGGCGGCGACGCGGTCCATCCACGCCAGGCCGGCGACGTCGGCGAGCCCGCCGGGCTCGGCGCCGTTGGAGCCGAGCATGTCGGGCTGGCCGAAGCGCATCAGCAGGGCGGCCGCGGGCAGGGCCGCGATCGGCAGCATGAGGGAGCGGCCCAGTCGCTGCAGCACGTTCATCGCGCGAGAGAGCGGCGAAGGGGCCGCTGTGGTCTCGTTCACTGCGGGGGTCCTCAGCGTCGAGCGGGCATTTCCAGAAGGGTCCGCAGCTGGTATCGGTCGGCGCGGTAGGTGGACACGCCCAGCTCGGCACAGACGCCGCCGATGAAGGACCGGCGCTGAAGCAGGAGTACGGCGCCGCCGCGCGGCAGCTTGAGCAGGTCGGCGTCGCTGGGGTCGGCGATGCCGCCGTCGATGGTGAGCTCGCCGGCGTCCATGACGAGCCCGTAACGGCTTTCGAGCAGTTCGTACAGCGACCGGTCGGTGAGGTCGTGCTCGGCGAGGTCGGGGGCGAGCTTCACGGGGATGTGCGCGCGCTCGATGGACAGCGGCTCGCCGTCGGCGGTGCGCAGCCGTTCGATGAAGTGGACCTCTTCGCCGGGCTGGATGCCGAGTTCCTTGGCCAGGTGGGCGCTGGCGCGCACGATCCGGCGGTCGAGGTCGCGCGAGCCGGGTGCCATGCCACGGGCGCGCATGTCGTCGGTGAACGAGGTGAGCTGGAGGGCCAGTTCGATCTTCGGGCGGGCGACGAAGGTGCCCTTGCCGGGGACTCTGTGGAGCCGGCCTTCGGACACCAGGTGGTCGACGGCCTGCCGGACGGTCATCCGGGACAGGCCGAAGCGCTGGCACAGCTCGCGCTCGGAGGGGATGGCGGCGCCGATGCTGAGCTCGTTGCTGTCGATGAGGTCGAGCAGGATCTCGCGCAGCTGGAAGTACTTCGGCACCGGGCTGTCCGGATCGATGTGCGCCACGGATCCCCTCTCGATCGGACCTGGTCAATGAGCTATGGTTCGTACTGGTCTAGTCCGGACTAGACCACATGCCGGAATTATCAGTCAAGCCGATGGGGACGACATGACCACGAAGATGCGCAGCGAGATCGCCGAGCAGCCCGCGGCGCTGCGGGCCACCCTGGACTCGTTGCTCCCCCGTGTCGACGAAGTGCGCAAGCTCGGCGAGCAGACCAGGCAGCTGCTCTTCATCGCCCGCGGCACCTCGGACAACGCCGCCGTGTACGGACGGTACCTGATCGAGGCCCACGCCGGACGCCTGTCCGCGCTGGCCGCCCCCTCCATCGCCACGACGTACCGGCGCAAGCTCGACCTCGACGGCGTGCTCGCCGTCGCGATCTCGCAGTCCGGCCGGACCGAGGAGATCGTCGAGACGCTGGCCTGGGCGAAGGACTGCGGCGCGCGGACCGTCGGCGTGACCAACGGCGGCGAGGACAGCCCGCTCGCCCAGGCGGCCGACCTGGCGCTGGTCACCCTCGCCGGCGAGGAGAAGGCCGTGCCCGCGACCAAGACGTACACGACGCAGCTCGCCGCCCTCGCGGTCCTCGCGCTCGGCCTCGGCGCCGACGTGGACGCGGGCGACCTGCGCAAGGTGCCCGACGCGGTCGAGAAGCTGATCGCCGAGCCCGGCGACCTGGACGCCGTGGTCGAGGGCCTGGCCGACAAGCCGGGCGTGGTCGTCTCCGGGCGCGGCCTGGCCTTCTCGACCGCGCTGGAGACCGCGCTCAAGCTGAAGGAGGCGTGCTACCTGCACGCCATGGGCCTGTCGTACGCCGACCTGCTGCACGGGCCGATCGCGGTGGTCGACGCCGACACCCCGGCGCTGCTGGTCGCCTCGGAGAACTCGCCGACCCTTCAGGGCACGGTCGCGCTCGCCGAGCGCGTCAAGCAGGCGGGCGCCGCGGCGTTCACCGTCGGCGGCGGTACGGCACTGGCCGAGGCGGGCACCGCCGCGCTGAACGGCCCCGACCTGCCCGAGTGGGTGGCCCCCATGGGCCTGATCGTCCCCGGCCAGCTGCTGACCGAGTCGCTGGCCCGCAGGCTCGGCGTCGACCCCGACGCCCCGCGCGGCCTGAACAAGGTGACCCAGACCGACTGATCACGCGATGTCGTCTAGCCTGGGCGGACAGTGGTGGTGACGAGGGAGGCCGGATGGCGGCGGACGTTCACGCGATCATCGCGGGGCTCGGCGGTGTCGAGAACATCCTCGACATCGAGCCCTGCATCACGCGGTTGCGCACGGAGGTGCACGACGCCTCCAAAGTGGACCAGATCGCGCTCAAGGCCGCCGGCGCCCACGGGGTGATGGCGACGGGCAACGTGGTCCAGGTCGTCGTGGGTCCCGACGCTGACACGATCGCCAGCGACATCGAGGACATCATCCGCTAAGAGGGCGAGAGCATGACGACTGTCCTCGCCCCGGTCGAGGGGGCGGCAGTGGGGCTGGCCGCCGTCCCCGACCCGGTCTTCTCGGCGGGGATGGTCGGGCCGGGCACCGCCATCGATCCGCTGCGGGGGCCGGGCAAGGCGGTCGCCCCGATCCCCGGGAAGATCATGAAGCTGCATCCGCACGCGTACGTGATCGTGGGCGACGACGGCAAGGGCGTGCTGGTCCACCTGGGCATCGACACGGTCCAGCTCAAGGGGGAGGGGTTCCGGCTGCTGGCGGCGGAGGGCGACCGGGTGAGCGCCGGTCAGCCGGTCGTCGCCTGGGATCCCGCCGTGATCGAGGCGGGCGGGCGCTCGCCGGTCTGCCCGGTGGTCGCGCTGGACGCGGCGGCGGAGTCGGTGACCGGGGTCGTCCAGGGGGACGTCCATGTGGGGGACGCGCTTTTCCGGTGGGATTAGCCGTTCCTCTAGAGTCAAACTGGTCCGGACCGGATTGCCGTGGAGGAAGCACATGGTTGAGCGCAAAGTTGTCATCGCCGCAGAGGTCGGGCTGCACGCCCGCCCGGCCGCGACATTCGTGCAGACGGCGGCGCAGGCGCCCTTCGAGGTCACCGTGAGCAAGGGCGGCCAGGCACCGGTCAACGGCAAGAGCATCCTCGCGATCCTCGGCATGGACGCGCGCCAGGACGACAGCGTGGTGATCCGGGTCGAGGGTGACGGCCCCGAGGCCGAGGAACTGCTGAACCGGTTGGCCGAGATATGCGAGACACCGTGAGCGGGCGGCTGCGCGGTACGGGGGTCAGCCAGGGGATCGGGCACGGTCCCGCCTACGTGCTGAACGTGACGGTGCCGGAGCCGCCTCCGGGCCAGACGTACGCCGGCGGCGCCGACGAGGAGAAGGACCGCGCGCTGACCGCGCTCAAGCAGGTGGCGGGCGCTCTGGAGGCGCGCGGCGACCAGGCGGGCGGCGAGGCCAGGGACATCCTGCAGGCGCAGGCCCTCATGGCCGAGGACCCGGGGCTGATCATCGGCTGCAAGTCGCTGATCGACCGGGGGATCGCCGCGCCCCGGGCCGTCTACCAGGCTTTCGGCAAATATCGCGACATGCTGGCGGGGGCGGGCGGCTATCTCGGCGAGCGCGTCGCCGACCTCGACGACATCAGGGACCGGGTGATCGCCGTCCTCACCGGGCTGCCGCTGCCCGGTGTGCCGGCCCACGCGGACGAGCCGTACGTGCTGGTGGCCCGCGACCTCGCGCCCGCCGACACCGCGCTGCTGTCCAAGGACGTCGTCGCCGCCTTCGTCACCGAGGAGGGCGGGCCGACCAGTCACACCGCGATCCTCGCCAGGGCGATGGGGGTGCCCGCCGTCGTCGCCTGCGCGGGCGCGACCGGGATCAGGCCGGGGCAGCGGGTGCTGGTCGACGGCTCCACCGGCGAGGTACGGCTGCAGCCCTCGCAGGACGAGGTGAGCGAGGCCGTCGGCACCCAGTCGGCCAGGCAGGCGGCCATCGCGGCGGTCAGCGGCCCCGGGCGTACCAAGGACGGCTTCCCGGTGCCGCTGCTGGCCAACATCGGCGGCCCGGCCGACCTGCCGCAGGCGCTTGCGGCGGGCGCGGAGGGCGTGGGCCTGTTCCGCACCGAGTTCCTCTTCCTCGACCGCGCGGGCGAGCCGACGCCGCAGGAGCAGCAGGACGCCTACCGGGGCGTCCTTGAGGCGTTCCCCGGCGGCAAGGTCGTCGTGCGCACACTGGACGCGGGCGCGGACAAGCCGCTGGCCTTCCTCAGGTCGCCCTCGCACGAGCACAACCCGGCGCTCGGGGAGCGGGGGCTGCGGCTGCTCAGGTCCTACCCGGAGGTCCTGGAGCGGCAGG
>NZ_BAAAHQ010000043.1:7468-68427 GCF_039525605.1 Nonomuraea longicatena
CCGCCTCGGGCACCTCCTCGGGCACTGCGGCCGAACTGCACGTCATGGCCCCGATGGTGGCGACGCCGGAGGAGGCCAGGTGGTTCGCCGGGGTCTGCCACGACGCGGGCCTGTCCAGCGTTGGCGTGATGATCGAGGTCCCGGCGGCGGCGCTGCGGGCCGACGCGCTCGCCCAGGTCGTCGACTTCTTCTCGATCGGCACCAACGACCTGTCCCAGTACACCTTCGCCGCGGACCGGCAACTCGGCTCGCTGGTGGAACTGCAGGACCCCTGGCAGCCCGCGCTGCTCGGCCTGGTCGCGAGGACGGCCGGCTCGGCCTCGGACAACGGGCGCCTGTGCGGCGTCTGCGGCGAAGCGGCGGCCGATCCCGTGCTGGCCTGCGTGCTGGTCGGGATGGGGGTGAGCACGCTGTCGATGGGCGCGAGCGCGCTGCCGGCCGTACGGGCGGGGTTGTCCGTGGCGACGCTCGACGAGTGTGAGCGTGCGGCCCGTGCGGCGCTGGAGGCGGAGACGGCGGCGCACGCCCGCGCGGTGGCCCGCTCGAACCTGCCGGGCCTCGCCGAACTCGGGCTCTGAGCTCCCGGGGCCGGAACGGGCGCGCGGCATGTCGCCCAGGGTTCCCCCAGGAGCGCCGCGCCCACCCGCCGGCCCCCGATAGCGTATGGGCCATGGTTGGACGCATCGGCGCAACAGGGCTCCTCGTGTTCGCATTGGCCGCGTGCAGCGGCGGCGGCCAGGCGGCCGCCCCCTCGGCACCGGCGGCACCGCCCGCCTCGGACCAGTCCCCGGCGGCCGCGGAGTCGGCCATCACGACGCCGCCGCTGGCCCGCCCGAAGGCGGGCTCCGATGTGCGGGGGGTGCTGAGCCGCCTCACGACGGAGGAGAAGGTCGGCCAGTTGTTCATGCCGGTCCTGTACGGCACCGCCGCCGACACCGTCTCCGGCGAGAACCAGACGAGGTACGGCGCCCAGACACCCGCCAAGGTGATCGCGAAGTACAAGCTCGGCGGCGTCATCCTCTTCCCCGCCAACGTCAAGAGCACCGCCCAGGTGGTCAAGCTCACCAACGACCTCCAGGCCGCCTCGCCCAAGGTGCCGCTGATCATCGGCACCGACCAGGAGAACGGCCTGGTGTCGCGGATGTCGGCGCTGATGACCGACCTGCCGAGCGCCGACCGCATCGGCGCCAGCGGCGATCTCGGCTACTCCCGCGCGGTCGCCCGCGCCACCGGCACCGAGTTGAAGGCGCTCGGCGTCAACATGGACTTCGCGCCCGTCGCCGACGTCAACATCAACCCGAAGAACCCGGTCATCGGCAAGCGGGCCTTCGGCGACGACCCGCGCAAGGTCGCCAGGATGGTGGGGGCGGCGGTGAAGGGGTTCGGCGACTCCGGCATCGCGAGCTCCGCCAAGCACTTCCCCGGCCACGGCGACACCGCCACCGACAGTCACACCGGGCTGCCGGTGATCAAGCACACCCGGGCGCAGTGGGAGCGGCTGGACGCGCCGCCGTTCCAGGCGGCGATCGACGCCGGGGTGGACGCGGTGATGAGCGCGCACATCGTGATGCCGAAGCTCGACTCCTCCAGCGACCCCGCCACCCTGTCGAAGAAGATCCTCACCGGCCTGCTGCGCGACGAGCTCGGGTTCAAGGGCGTGATCTCGACCGACGCGCTCAACATGGACGGCGTGCGCAAGAAGTACGACGACGGGGAGGTGGCCGTGCGCGCGGTGCTGGCCGGGGCCGACCTGCTGCTGATGCCGTACGACCTGAAGAAGGCGCACACGGCGGTGGTCGCGGCGGTGAAGTCGGGCCGGATCTCGAAGGAACGGCTGGACGCGTCGGTCACGCGGCTGCTGACGCTGCGCCAGAAGCGGGGTTTCCTGACCGAGGCGCCGCGTGTGTCGGCCGAGCGGGCGGCGACGGTGCTGCGCTCGGCCAAGCACCGCAGGCTGGCCCAGGGGCCGGCCCGCTAGAGTGCGTAACACCAGAACAAGATTCGAGACAGGAGCTGCGCAGTGATCGGTGGGGTGCTCATCGACTGGGGTGGCGTGCTCACGTCCAGCATGCCCGAGGCGATCGGCCGGTGGATCGAGGCGGACCGCATCGACGGCGTCCACTACCGCGCGGTCATGCATGAGCTGATCGAGCACGCCTACAAGGGCGGCAACGGCGACGGGAACCTGGTCCACGCCCTGGAGCGCGGCGAGTTGTCGGGGGCGGACTTCGAGCGCGACCTGGCTGCCCGGCTGCTCACGCTCGATGGGGTGCCGCCGGTGGCGGAGGGGCTGCTGGAGCGCATGTTCGCGGGCTTCCACCGGGTGGACGCCATGTACGACGCGCTGCTCGACCTGCGTGGCCACGGCGTGAAGACGTGCCTGCTGTCGAACTCCTGGTCCAACACCTACCCGCGCGACGACTGGGACGAGGTGTTCGACGCGGTCGTGATCTCCGGCGAGGTCGGCATGCGCAAACCCGAGCCGAGGATCTTCCAGCACGCGCTCGACCTGGTCGGGCTGCCGGGCGAGCGGTGCGTGTTCGTCGACGACATCGAGGCCAACATCGTGGCCGCGCGGGACCTCGGCATCGCCGGCATCCACCACCTCGACGCCGACTCGACCATCGCCCGGCTGGAGTCGATGCTCCGGCTGCCGCTGCGGCGGGCATGATAGAGCTCTTGATTTCTCCGAAAGGCACATCATGCGCGTCTACCTGCCGTGCACGCTCCCGGCGCTCGCCAAGGCGCTCGCCTCGGGCGAACTCGGCCCCGCACCTCTGATCGGCTACGCGGTGACCCCCGCGCTGACCGAGTGGTATGCCTCCGGCGACACGGAGGAGCTTGAGTACGTGGCGCTCACCGAGGCCGCGCGGGCCTCGCTGCGCATGCTCGCCGCCGACCGCGCCGACGGCGCCCCGACGCCGCCTCGGCGGGTCGTCGTGGCGGCCGAGGTGCCGGAGGCGATGCTGACGGTCGCGGTCGACGTGGCCGAGCGGGCCCGGGTACGGCTGGCCGAGCCGATCCCGCTGGCCAAGGTCGCCGCCGTGCACGTGGACGACCCGGTCGCGGCGCCCGACGTCGAGCTGGCGGTCGTGGCCCTGCCCGAGGCGGACAAGGGCGACGACGACGCCCGGTTCACCGTCGACGGCGCCGAGGCCCACGAGCTCATGTGGTACGCGACACAGGAGATCCCCTCGTTGCTGGAGTAGGCCCTTGGGGGGAAATGACCCGGTGTAGGCTCTTGTGCGATGACCAAGCACATTGTGTGGGACTGGAATGGCACGCTTTTCCACGACATCGACGCCGTCGTCGGAGCCACCAACGAGGTTTTCCAGGCCTACCGGCTGCCCGCGCTCGACGCCGACGGCTTCCGCGCGCTCTACACCCGCCCCATCTGGCTCCTCTACGAGCGGATGCTGGGCCGCCCGCTGGAGGAGGGCGAGTGGCAGCGGCTCGACGACGGCTTCCACGAGAGCTACTTCCGGCTGAGCGGCGCCTGCGGCCTGGCCGTGGGGGCGCTGGCGTCGCTGGAGGGCTGGACGGGTACCCAGTCGCTGTGCTCGATGGCGCCGCACATCCACCTGGTGCCGACCGTGCGCTCGTTCGGCATCGAGGGGCACTTCAGCCGGGTGGACGGCCTCACCGGCACCACCGGCGGCGAGAAGGCCGAGCACCTGGTCAAGCACGTCACCGCGCTCGGCGTCGATCCCTCGGACGTGCTCGTCATCGGTGACAGCGTGGACGACGCCCAGGCCGCCGCGCACGTGGGCGCCAGAGCGGTGCTCTACACGGGTGGCATGACCCCGCGCGGGCAACTGGAGTCCACCGGCCACCCCGTGGTCGACACGCTGGCGGAGGCGCTGGCCTACGCCTGAGATGCGAAGATCGCCCCGCCCTGGGCGATGGCCGTACCCTTTGAGCAACCTTGGGAGGCCGTCATCAACCGCCTAGTGCTCTGGAACGTCGATCTCACCCTCGTCGACGTCGCGATCGTGACGAGGGACGCCTACGCAGAGGCGTTCAGGACGGTCACCGGCCGCCCGCTCGTCAAACTGGTCCCGGCCAACGGCCGCCCGGACTCGGAGATCATCTTCGAGACCCTGGCGGTCAACGGGATCCGGGCGGAGGACGAGCACCTGCCGCGCTTCCTGTCCGCGCTGGCCGGGGCGTTCGCCGAACGGCGCAAGCGGCTGCCGAAGGAGGGCCGGATGCTGCCCGGCGCCCGCGACGCGCTCAAGGCGGTCGCGCGGCTCGACGGCGTGGTGCAGAGCGTGCTGACCGGCACCATCAAGAGCAACGCGGTGCACAAGCTGAAGGCGTTCGGGCTCGACAAGTACGTCGACTTCGAACTCGGCGGCTACGGCGAGGAGGTCTACCCCAAGGCCACCCTGCTGCAGGTGGCGCAGAGCCGGGCCAAGCAGCGCACCGGAACCGTGTTCACCTCGGCCAACACCGTCGTCATCGGCGACTCGACCCGCGACGTGCAGGCCGCCAGGATCGGCGGCGCCGCCGTCATCGCAGTGGCCTCCGGCCGCTCCACGGCCTCCGAACTGCGGGAGGCGGGCGCCGACGTGGTGCTGCCCGATCTGACCAACGCCTCCGAGGTCGTCGCGGCCGTCGCCGGGCTGACCGCCCCGTTCGAGCGCCAGACGGGCTGAGCCCCGCGTCAGGACAGCGTTTCGAGGAAGCGGGCGGCGATCGGGGCCGCCACGGCGGAGCCGTCGCCGCCGCCCTCCACGATCACGGAGAAGGCCAGGTCGCCCCGGTAGCCGATGAACCAGGAGTGCGACGGGGGCTCCTTGCCGGAGCCGTACTCCGCCGTTCCCGTCTTGCCGGCCGTACGCGCGGGGAAGGACACGGCCTGGGCGGTGCCCTCGGAGACCACCGCGGGCATCAGCGAGCGCAGCGCCTTCACCACGCCGTCCTCCAGCGGGCGGCGGGTCTCGCCCTCGGAGCGGATCAGCTCGGCGGGCACCAGCCGAGGCGGCTGCCAGATGCCGGAGGCGACGGCGGCGGCCACGGCGGCCATGTTGAGCGGGCTGGTCAGCACCCTGCCCTGCCCGATCGAGGCCGAGGCCAGGTCCGTCGCGTCCTTGGGCGCGGGGAAGTCGGCGCGCACGGCGGGCACCCCCGGGTCGATGGGGACGCCGAACCCGAAGTCGCCCGCCACCTTGGCGAGGCGCTCGGCGCCGAGCCGGTCCACGCTCATCGCGCCGAAGGTGGTGTTGCACGAGTGGGCGAAGGCGTCGCGGAAGGGCAGCCGCCCGTAGTCCTTGAAGCCCGCGTTGTGGAACGGGAAACCGCCGATGGTCTGCTCGGCCGGGCAGTTCACCTGCTGCGACGGCGAGATACCCGCCGCGACCAGCGCGGAGGCGGTCACGACCTTGAACGTCGAGCCGGGCGGGTACTTCCCCATGAGCGCCCGGTCGAAGCCGCCCCTGTTGTTGACGATCGCCTTGATCTCGCCGGTCGAGGGGCGCAGCGCGACCAGGGCGGCCGGCTTCTTCGTCAGCTTGAGCGCGTCGGCGCCCGCCCGGTGCACCCGCAGGTCGAGGGTGGTCTCCAGCGGCTTGCGCTGGGCCGCCGTGTTCTCCTCCAGGGTCTTGACCAGCAGGTCGCCGCCCTCGTACAGGTTGATCTTCGAGCTGTTCGGCACGACGAGCCGGTCTTGGTACCTCTCCTTCAGCCCGGCGACGAGCTGCCGCACCGAGCCGGGCGTGTCGGGGTCGTCGTCGATCCTGCGCCCCCCGGCGTCGAGGATGGGCGCGCTCTCCTCCTTGCCCATGACCAGGCGCAGCGAGCGGCCGGGTCGCAGGTCGGGGTGGATGGTCGCGGGCTTCCAGGCGATCTTCCAGCCGCCGTCGCGCTCCACCACGTCGAGCTGTCCCTCGTACTCCAGGTCGGGTCCCCGTCCGGAGAGCCTGGCGGAGAAGCTCTCGTGGCCCTGGTCCTCGACGGAGGCGGCGAAGACGCCGCCCGTGGGAGGGACCGTGAAGTCGGCGCGGTCGAGCCGGAGGTCGCGCCACACCTTCCGGTGCCAGGAGACGAAGTCCTCCGGCGGTTCGTCCACCAACGTTCGCATCGTCGCGTAGTCGCCTGCCGACCAGGCCGTCAGATAGGCGTCGACGACCTTCTCCGCGCCGTCGTCCGGGCCCGTCGCCGCCCACACGGCCCCACCGGCGACGACGGGCACGAGCACCCCCGCCACCCACGGCCACCGGCGCCGTCCCCTTCTCCGTCCCCCTGTAACTGTCATATCGCAGAGGACACCAGAACCCCCTGAAACATGTCCAATACGGATATATACCCAACATAAATATAAATCTGGATATAGTTGCTGGGTATGGACCTCGTCCGGCACCTCCGCTACTTCACCGTGGTGGCGGAGGAACTCCACTTCGGCAACGCCGCCATCCGCCTCGGCATGGCCCAGCCGCCGCTCAGCCAGCGCATCAAACGCCTGGAAGAGGAGCTCGGCGTCCGCCTGTTCGACCGCTCGGCCCGGCAGGTCCGCCTCACCGAGGCGGGCCGGCTGCTGCTGGGCGAGGCCCGCGACATCGTCGCCCGCGTCGACCGCCTGCGCGAACTCGCCCGGCACGGCGACGGCGCCGTGCTCAAGGTCGGTGTCCCGCCCGACCTCGGCGCCGCCGTCATCGCCGCCCTCGTCGCCGGGTTCCGCGACAGCAACCCCGACGTCCGCCTCGCCCCCGCCGAGAGCTGGACCGCCGATCAGGTGACCTCCCTCACAGGCGGCTCCCTCGACGTCGGTATAGTGCGCCACCCGGTCACCGCACCGGGACTGAGTTTCGGCGGGACACTCGTCCAGACCCAGGGTGTGCTGCTCGCCGACGGCGACGAGCTGGCCGCCCGCGCCGAGGTGCACCTGGCCGACCTGGCCGGGCGCGAGCTGCTCATGCCGCCGAAGGAGGGCGAGCCAGGCATGTACGCCGAGACGCTGGCGGAATGCCGGCGCAGGGGATACGTCCCCACGCAGGTGCACGAGGGATCCGGCCTCGGGCTCGTCATGGCCGGTGCCGCAGTCGCCTTCGGCGCCGGGCAGGACACGCCGGGACTGGTGTGGCGGCCGCTGATCGGCGCGCCGCTCGCGATCCGCGTGTCCACCGCCTGGCGCACCGCCACGGACACCGTCGCGGACTTCTCCTCGGTGGCCGCAGGCGTGCTGCAGGACAACGCCGGAATGGCCGCGCGGGCCGCCGCGCCCGCACGCCGGGTCAGCCGCAGGCCGGGGGCGCTGGCATGAGCGCCGTCGAACTGGGTGAACACTTCGCCGCCGCCGGAGTCGAGGGCTGGCTGCACGCGATCGACATCGACACCGGCCGCGCCTGCGGCTACCGGCCGGACACCCCTCGGCCGCTGGCCTCGGTGTTCAAGGTGCCGCTGCTCGTCGAGCTGTGCCGCCAGGCGGACGCGGGCCTGCTCGACCTCACCGAGCGCGTACGGGTGCCCGTCGCCGGGCGCACCGGCGGCCCGACCGGACTGTCCGCCATGCGCGACGAGGTCACCATGTCCCTGCGCGACCTGGCCTACCTCATGATCGCCGTCAGCGACAACGCCTCCGCGGACGTCCTCGTCGGACGGGTCGGGCTGGATGCCGTCAACGCCATGCTCGACGGGTTCGGCCTGGACGCGACGCGGGTGCTCGTCAACGGCGCCGACATGCTGTCCAGCATGTCGGAGGACGCCGGGCACGGCTGGCCGTACCAGGATCCGGACGAACTCAGCCGGATGCGGGCACTCGACCCCGAGCGCACCAACCGCAGCACCGCGCGGCAACTCGCCGAGCTGTTCGCGATGATCTGGCGCGACGAGGCCGCCTCCGCCGGCTCGTGCGCCTGGATGCGGGAGGTCTTCGGCCTGCAGGTGTGGCCGCACCGGCTGGCGGCCGGGTTCCCGTACGACGACGTGGACGTCAGCGGCAAGACCGGCACCCTGCCGACCGTCCGCAACGAGGCGGGGGTCGTCGAGTACCCCGACGGGGGCCGCTACGCCGTGGCCGTCTTCACCCGCTCGTTCAGCCCGGCGGTCAACCAGCCGTGGGCCGACGCGGTCATCGGCACGGCCGCGCACACGGCGGTGGACCGTCTACGCCGTATATGACTTTCCGGTTTCCGCACGACAGGATGAGGCTCATGGTGGATGAAGGCACGCTGGTGTGGGAGCCCACCCCCGAGGTGGCCGCGCGGGCCCGGCTGACCCGTTATCTCGCGGCCGTGGGGCGTGCGGGCAGACCGTACGAGGACGTCTGGGCGTGGTCCGTCACCGAGCCCGCCGCGTTCTGGACGTCGATCTGGGAGTACTTCGGGGTCCTCGGCGATCCCGGCGAGGGACCGGTCCTCGCCGGGGAGATGCCCGATGCCCGGTGGTTCGCCGGAGCCTCGCTCAACTACGCCGAGAACGCGCTGCGCGAGCGCCCCGGCACCGCCGTGGTCTTCGCCGACGAGGACGGCGGACGCCGGGAGCTGAGCTGGGCGCGACTGCGCGAGGAGGTCGCCAGGGTGCGCGCCGGGCTGGTCCGGCTCGGCGTCACGCGCGGCGACCGGGTCGCCGGGTACCTGCCCAACATCCCCGAGGCGCTCGTCGCCTTCCTCGCGACCGCTTCCCTGGGGGCGATCTGGTCGGCGGGCTCGCCCGACTTCGGAGTGCCGAGTGTCGTCGACCGGTTCACGCAGATCGCGCCGAAGGTGCTGATCGCGGTGGACGGCTACCGCTACGCGGGCAAGAGCTTCGACCGCACCGAGGCGGTGGCGGAGATCGCCGCCGCGCTGCCGTCCCTGCGCGCCACCGTGTGGGTCCCCCGGCTGAGCGGCGAGCACGACCCCACCCGCGCGGGCGTGCCCTGGGCGGAGCTGCGCGCGCACGAGGGGCCGCTGGAGTTCGAACGGGTGCCGTTCGGGCACCCGCTGTGGATCCTGTACTCCAGCGGCACCACAGGGCTGCCCAAGCCCATCGTCCACGGTCACGGCGGAGTGGTGCTCGAACACCTCAAGTCGCTCTCCTTCCACCAGGACCTGGGGGAGGGAGACGTGTTCTTCTGGTACACCACCACCGGCTGGATGATGTGGAACTACCTCGTCGGCGCGCTGCTCGTCGGCGCGGTGCCGGTGCTGTACGACGGCGCCCCCACCGACCTGTGGCGCCTCGCGGCCGACGAGGGCGTCACCTACTTCGGGGTGGGGGCGCCGTACATCCTGGCCTCCATGAAGGCGGGCGAGCGCCCCGGCGGGCTGGAGCGGCTGCGGGGGATCGGCTCGACCGGCTCGCCGCTGCCCCCCGAGGGGTTCGCCTGGGTGGCCGACGTGCTGCCCGGAGTGCCGCTCGGCTCGTTCTCCGGCGGCACCGACGTGTGCACCGGGTTCGTCGGCGCGACGCCGCTGCACCCGGTGCGGGCCGGGATCATCCCGTGCCGGTCGCTCGGCGCCGCTGTGGCCGCCTTCGACCCGGCGGGCCGGCCCGTCACCGGCGAGGTGGGCGAACTCGTGCTCACCCAGCCGATGCCGTCCATGCCGGTCATGTTCTGGAACGACCCCGGCGGCGAGCGGTATCGCGACAGCTACTTCGACGTCTACCCGGGCGTGTGGCGACACGGCGACTGGATCAGGGTCGACGACGACGGCTCGTGCGTCATCTACGGCCGCTCGGACTCCACCCTCAACCGGGGCGGGGTGCGGATGGGCACCAGCGAGTTCTACCGCGTGGTCGAGCGCTTCCCCGAGATCGCCGACAGCCTGGTGATCGACACCGGGCAGCTCGGACAGGAAGGGCGGCTGCTGCTGTACGTGACGCTCGCCGACGGCGCCGCCCTCACCGACGACCTCCGCAGCGCGCTGCGTACGGCGCTGCGCGGCGAACTGTCGCCGAGGCACGTGCCGGACGAGATCCGCGTGGTGCCGGGGATCCCACGCACCCTGTCGGGCAAGAAACTGGAGGTGCCGGTCCGCAAGATCCTCCTCGGTACCCCCGTCGAGCAGGCGGCCAACCCGGACGCCATGGCCAACCCCGAGGTCCTGCGCCACTTCACCCCGTGAGAGCCGCCGCGCGGAGGGGGCACAGCGCGCCGCTCCAGGCGACGACCTGGTCGAGCAGGTGCCCCAGCACCTCCTCCCGGTGCGAGCGGGCTTGAAGGCGGTGAACATGTTGAGCTCCACCGCCGTCTGGACGCTGGCCACCTCACGTCAGGCCGTCTCGCTCATGGAAGATCCCGCCGAACCACGGCAGGCACTCCCGCAGCCCGCTGATCTCGTAGCCGGGCTCCGGCCGCCAGCCGGTTCGCGGGAGACGGAACAGGAGCTGCGTGGCCGCCTCGCCCCGCCTGCTGAGGCTGCGGCTGCCATTGGGCAGGTAACCGAGCTTGCGGGTGACGCCGAGCGAGGCGTGGTTGTCCTCGAAGATGTCGGTGAGCGCCGCCCGCGCCCGCAGCCCCTCGAAGGCCAGGTGCAGTACGGCCCGCCGCATCTCGGTGCCGATCCCCCTGCCCTGGAAACGGCGGCCGAGCCAGGAGCCGGTGCCGACCTCGCCCACGACGGCGAAGTCCTCCGCCCCCACCTCCTGGATTCCGGCGATCTCGCCGTCGTGCACGACCGCGAGCGGCAACCGCCACTTCTCCGGCGTCCAGGAGCCCAGCGTGCGCAGGTGGTACAGGACCGCCCGCTGACCCACTTCGGCGGGCGGCGCGTCCGTCCACGGATAGGTGAAGGGCATGTAGTCGGCCGGGTGCACGCCCTCGGCCGCCAGGTCCGCGAGGTCGTCGAGGTCCTGCGCCGAGGGCAGTCGCAGCTCCAGCCGGGGAGTGTGCACTCGCAGATGGTAAAGCGGCAGATTTCGCATACCGAATGATCTCAGGGGCCGGGAAGTAGCGTTGGCCCATGACGCAGCCGCCCCAGATCAGGACCGTACGGTTGCCGGTTTGCCGTCGGACACCCCTGAGATCGTACGATTGGGGTGTGGCGCTACGCGGAAGGGGGCGCATGGCCGATGCACCACGCCTGCGCCTTGGCGCGTTCTCCGAGGACCCCGGAAGACTCACGTTGACGTGAGTGTTGTTTTCGGGTGGTATCGGAATTCGGGGAGGTGCCGGGTGGGGACGACGCTGACCCCGGGCGCAGGCACCTCACATGCCCCGACCACATCCGCGACCACGCCTGCCCCCAACGCTTCCCGCTGCTTCGGGAACTGAGAGCCTGACTGTGACCAGACAGGCGAGATCTGGCAAACCCTCACAAAGGAGTGAGAGCGACATGCCGCTCGACGAGGCCAAGGACGAGCTGCTCCAGCGAGCCGCCGAAAGATGCGCGGTCGGCACCGAGCGCGTGACCCCCGAGGACGCGCTCGCGTTCCTGCGCGTCTACTACCGTCATGTGGCCCCAGAGGACCTGCTCGACCGCAACCCCATCGACGTGTACGGCCCGGCGATGTCGCAGAAGCAGCTGGCCGAGACCCGCCCCCAGGGCCGCGCGCTGGTCAGGGCCTACACCCCGGCCCTGGAGGACCACGGCTGGGAGCCCGGCCACTCCGTGGTCGAGGTCGTCACCGACGACATGCCGTTCCTCGTCGACTCGGTCTCCATGGAGCTCGAACGGCACGACATCGGCATCCACCTGATCATCCACCCCCAGATGCGGGTGCGGCGCGACATGACCGGCCGCATGCTCGGCAGGGGCCAGGAGGAGGTCACCGGGCAGCTCCTGGTCGAGTCCTGGATGCACATCGAGATCGACCGCCAGGCCGACCCCGAGGTGCTGCGCGGGCTCGAAGCCGACCTGCAGCGGATCCTCACCGACGTACGGCACTCCGTCGAGGACTTCGCCAAGATGCGCGCCCTGGCCGTGCAGACGGCCGAGGACCTCAGCGTCAACCCGCCGCCGCTGGAGCCCGCCGAGGTCGAAGACAGCCTCGACCTGCTGCGCTGGCTGGCCGACGGGCACTTCACCTTCCTCGGCTACCGCGAGTACCGCCTGGAGGAGACCGACGAGGGCGACGCGCTGCGCTCGGTGCCCGGCGCCGCGCTCGGCATCCTGCGCGACGACAAGGCCAGCTCGGAGAGCTTCTCCGTACTGCCTCCCGAGGTGCGCGCCAAGGCCCGCGAGAAGCGCCTGCTGATCATCACCAAGGCCAACTCCCGCGCCACCGTGCACCGGCCCGCCTACCTCGACTACATCGGCGTCAAGCTGTTCTCGCCCCAGGGCGAGGTCGTCGGCGAGCGCCGTTTCCTCGGCCTGTTCACCCACGTGGCCTACAACGAGTCGATCTCCCGGATCCCGGTGCTGCGCCGCAAGCTGGCCGACGTGCTGGAGGCCGCCGGGCTGGCCGCCGACAGCCACGACGGCAAGGACCTCATCGAGATCCTGGAGACCTTCCCGCGCGACGAGCTGTTCCAGACCTCGACCGGCCAGCTCCTGCCGATCGCGCGGGGCGTGCTGCGGCTGCGCGAGCGCAAGCAGGTCAAGCTCTTCATGCGGCGCGACGACTACGGCCGCTTCATCTCCTGCCTGATCTACCTGCCCCGCGACCGCTACACCACCAAGGTCCGCGTGAAGATGCAGGAACTGCTGCTGCGGGCGCTCGGCGGCAGGACCCTCGACTACAGCGCGATGGTCGGTGAGCAGGCGCTGGCCCGCCTGCACCTGGTCGTGCGCGGCGAGCGCGGCATCCAGTTGCCCGACCCCGCCGTGGACGTCGAGGAGCTGGAGTCGCGCCTGGCCGCGATCACCCGCTCCTGGGAGGACGACCTGGCCAGCGCGCTCGCCGAGATGACCTCGGAGACCGAGGCGCCCGCGCTCACCCGGCGGTACCAGTCGGCCTTCCCCGAGGGGTACAAGGCCGACTTCCCGCCCAGGATGGCCGTGGTCGACCTGCGCCGCCTCGAACAACTCGTGGGCGAGGCCGAGGGCGAGGTCGGCGTCAACCTGTACGAGCCCTACGACGCGGCCGACGGCGAACGGCGGCTCAAGATCTACAAGCTGGGCGCGCCCATCTCGCTGTCCAAGGCGCTGCCGCTGATCCAGCGGCTCGGCGTCGAGGTCGTGGACGAGCGCCCCTACGAGGTCGACCGCGACAACGACCCGGCCACCAAGAACGCCTGGATCTACGACTTCGGCCTGCGCTACACGCCTTCCGACGAGATCGACAGGAACGACTTCAAGCGCCTGTTCCAGGACGCGCTGCACGCCCTGTGGCAGGGCGAGGTGCAGGCGGACAACTTCAACGCGCTGGTGCTGTCGGCCGGGCTGACCTGGGAGCAGGTCGAGATCCTGCGGGTGTACGCCAACTACCTGCGCCAGGCGGGCACCACCTTCAGCCAGCGGTACATGGAGCGCGTCCTGGGCGGCAACGTCCGCCTGTCGCGGCTGCTGGTGCGCCTGTTCGAGGCCCGCCTCGACCCGCGCCGCTCGGAGGAGGTGCGCACCGACCTGACCGAGGCGCTCACCGAGGAGATCCTGGGCGCGCTCGACGAGGTCGCCTCCCTCGACGAGGACCGCATCCTGCGCGCCTACCTGGAGATGATCCAGGCGACGCTGCGCACCAACTACTTCCAGACCGACGCGCAGGGCAGGCGCAAGCCGTACATCTCGCTGAAGTTCGACCCGCTGGCGATCAGCGTGCTGCCGCTGCCCCGGCCGAAGTACGAGATCTTCGTCTACTCGCCCCGCGTCGAGGGCGTGCACCTGCGCTTCGGCAACGTGGCGCGCGGCGGCCTGCGCTGGTCCGACCGGATGGAGGACTTCCGCACCGAGATCCTCGGCCTGGTCAAGGCCCAGATGGTGAAGAACACCGTGATCGTGCCCACCGGTTCCAAGGGCGGCTTCGTCGTCAAGCGACCGCCCGCCGGCGGGCGCGAGGAACTGCTGGCCGAGGGCATCGCCTGCTACCGGACCTTCATCTCCGGCCTGCTGGACGTCACCGACAACCTGGTCGACGGCGCCATCGTCCCGCCGCCGGACGTCGTCAGGCACGACGGCGACGACCCCTACCTGGTCGTCGCGGCCGACAAGGGCACCGCCACCTTCTCCGACATCGCCAACAGCGTGGCCAAGGACTACGGTTTCTGGCTCGGCGACGCCTTCGCCTCCGGCGGCTCGGTCGGCTACGACCACAAGGCCATGGGCATCACCGCCAGGGGCGCCTGGGAGTCGGTGAAGTATCACTTCGGCACCACCGGCGTCGACGTCCAGAACACCGACTTCACCGTGGCGGGCGTCGGCGACATGTCGGGTGACGTGTTCGGCAACGGCATGCTGCTCAGCCGGCACATCCGGCTCGTGGCCGCCTTCGACCACCGCCACATCTTCGTCGACCCGTCGCCGGAGGCCGCCCGCTCCTTCGCCGAGCGGCAGCGCATGTTCGAGCTGCCCCGCAGCTCGTGGGCCGACTACGACCAGTCGCTGATCTCCGAGGGCGGCGGCGTCTTCGCGCGCACCGCCAAGTCGGTGCCGATCACGCCGCAGATGCGCCAGGCCCTCGGCATCGAGCCCGGCGTCACTTCGATGGCGCCGAACGACCTGATCAGCGCCATCCTCAAGGCCCCCGTCGACCTGCTGTGGAACGGCGGCATCGGCACGTACGTGAAGGCCGTCGCCGAGTCCAACGCCGACGTCGGCGACAAGGCCAACGACGGGCTCCGCGTCAACGCCGCCGACCTGCGCTGCAAGGTCGTCGGCGAGGGCGGCAACCTGGGCTTCACCCAGCTCGGCCGGATCGAGTTCGCCCTCGGCGGCGGACTGATCAACACCGACTTCATCGACAACTCGGCCGGAGTGGACACCTCCGACCACGAGGTGAACATCAAGATCCTGCTCGACCAGGTCGTCCGCGACGGCGAGCTGACCGACAAGCAGCGCAACCAGCTGTTCAGCTCGATGACCGACGAGGTCGCCGACCTGGTCCTGCGCGACAACTACGACCAGAACGTGGTGCTCGCGGCAGCCCGCGCGCAGGGCACCGAGATGCTCCACATCCACTCCCGCTACCTGCGGCGCATGGAGCGCGACGGGCTGGTCAACCGCGAGCTGGAGTTCCTGCCGTCCGACAAGCAGCTCGCCGAGCGCCGCCAGGCCCGCCTCGGGCTGACCGCGCCCGAGTTCTCCGTGCTGCTCGCCTACACCAAGCTCGTCATCGACGCCGAACTGCGCGCCTCCGACCTGCCGGACGACCCGGCGCTGGCTCCCTGGCTGGTGTCGTACTTCCCGTCGGCGCTGCGCGAGCGTTTCCGCCCTTACATGGACAACCACCCGCTGCGCCGCGAGATCATCACCACCTGCGTGGTGAACGAGCTGGTCAACTCGACGGGCACCACGTTCATGTTCCGGCTCGGCGAGGAGACCGGCGCCTCCATGCCGGACATCGTGCGCGCCTGGCTGGTCACCCGCGAGGTCTTCGACCTGCCCAGCTTCTGCCGGGCGGTCGAGGCGCTCGACAACAAGGTGGACACCTCCACCCAGATCGCCATGCTCCTCGAAGCCAGGAAGCTGGCCGAGCGCGGCACCAGGTGGTTGCTCACCCACCGGCGCCCGCCGCTCGACCTGGCGGCCTCGACGAACTTCTTCCTCAAGGGCGTCAACGGGCTGCTCGCCCACCTGCCCAAGCTGCTCACCGGCCCCGACCTGCACGCCTTCGAGGAGCGGCGCGACTCGTTCGTCGGCAGGGGGGTGCCGCGCGACCTGGCCGAGCGGGTGTCCGCGCTGGTGCCCGCCTACTCGACCTTCGACCTGGTCGAGACGGCGGCGCAGATGGGACGGCCGGTCAACGAGGTGGCCGAGGTGTACTTCGACCTGGCCGACCGGTTGCAACTGGCCCGGCTGCGCGAGCGGGTCATCACGCTGCCGAGGGACAACAGGTGGAACGCGATGGCGCGCTCGGCCCTGCGCGACGATCTGTACGCGGCGCACGCCGCCCTCACGGGCGACGTGCTGGCGCACAGCTCGTCGGGATCGACGCCGGAGGAGCGGCTGGCCCGCTGGTCGGAGGCCAACTCGGCGGCGGTGGGCCGGGCACGGCAGACGCTGTCGGAGATCTGGGAGAGCGACAACTTCGACCTGGCGACGCTGAGCGTCGCCCTCCGCGCCGTCCGCACGCTGGTGTCGACGACGAGCCTGCCGCACAAGGCCACCTCATAAGTCACAAAGGCGACTTCATACGTCACAGTCACGGCCCAGCCGCCCCCACCGCCACCCGCCGCAGGTGGCGGTGGGCCTCCAAGCACGCCACTCACCGCGTACCCCACCCGCCCCGACGACGCGTCCTTGGCGAACTGGGTGGGTTCGCGCGGCTTTTCCGCCTGGACGGGGCCGATACCGGAGGCGTGTCGCGGATCTTGATCCTCCAGGCAGGTCTGGACCCCTATCGCTCAGGCAGGTTCGGGGTTTGGCCACCCAGGTGGGTTCCTGGCGTCGTTGTGGTGCTCAGGGGTGCGGTGAGTAGCGCCGGAGAGGCCGTCGGGGGTGCCTGCGGCGGTGTGAGGTTGGCCAGCCGTAACGGACGAACTGGTTTTAAGGTATCTACTCGCCCACGGCGCGGTGGATGGCGCCGTCGCGGGCGATCACCGTGGCGCGGGTGGTCGAAGTGGCCGGTGGTACCGCCGTCGCGTACTGGTTGACCTCGTAGATCTTGAGCGAGCGGCGCGCCCGGCTCACGTCGATCGCCCACCGGGCCTCGCGCGGCACCGGCACGCCCTCGCTCTCGGCCGACTTCGTCGCGGGCGTGGTCGTCGTCGCCCGCGTCAGTGTGTACTGGATCAGCGCCCCGCCGTCCGCCGTGCGCAGCGCGTAGACCGGGTTGTCGCCCGGAGTGAAGATGGCGTCGTAGGAGTAGCCGTCGAGCTCCCACTTCTTGCGGTCGGCGGCCGACTTCGCCGCGACCTCCGTCGTGTACGGCCCGGCCGTCAGCAACTCGGCCGCCACCCCGCCGGAGCCGGTCTCGGCCACCGTCGCGTGCAGCGGCGCCATGAACTTGGGCCCGATCAGCACGCTTTTGTCCTCGGGCGGCACCACCGTGGCATAGCCCTCGGCGTCGAGCGCGACCTCCGGCGCCTTCTCACCGGGCACCAGTTCGGCCGCCAGGCTGAGCCGCCAGCCGGAGTCGCCGCGCACGAACGTCAGGAGCGTCGGCCGCCCGTCGCGGGTGGCGAGCGCGGTGAACCACGGGGAGCCCTCCTCCGCCGTGAACCTCGGCACGAACACCTCCGGCGGCCCCCACGCGCGCGTCGGCGGCCGGCCGTCGTTGACCTGGAAGGCCGTCGAGGTCAGGGAGTTCTGCCCGTCGCGGTTGAGCTGCTCGGCGTACATGTGCGAGCCCATGGCCCGCGCCAGGTTGTCGGTCGAGGTGATGGTGGCGAACACCTCACGCGCCTGCTCCGGCGTGACCAGCGCCGCCGTGGCGGCGGGCTCAGCGGCTGGCCCGGTGGCGGCCGGAGTCGGGTCGACCTTGGCGGACAGGCCCGTTTCCGGCGCGCCGGAACAGGCGACCGCTCCGGCCATCAGGCCCGCGGCGAGCATCGTCAGCTTTCTGCGACCGTCAGCACGCACGCAAATATGTTATTCGGGTACGAGGGGTCGCGTACCCTTGGGAGACGTGGCAGTCATCGATCCCGCAGAAGAGATCAACGCGCTAGCGGGCACGCTTCGCAGCATCCAGGATGTGCTCGACCTCGACGCTATGCGCAAGCAGATCGAGGAACTGGAGGCGCGCGTCGCCGCACCCGACCTGTGGGACGACCCTGCCAAGGCACAGCAGGTGACCAGCAAGCTGTCCCACATGCAGGGTGAACTCAACCGGGTCGAGAACCTCGTCCGCCGGCTCGACGACCTGTCGGTCCTCTTCGAGCTCGCCGCCGAGGAGGCCGACGAGGAGACCAGGGCCGAGGCCGACAAGGAGCTCGGGCAGCTGAAGTCGGACGTCGGCGCGATGGAGGTCCGCACCCTGCTGTCGGGCGAGTACGACGCGCGCGAGGCACTGGTCACCATCAACGCCCAGGCGGGCGGCGTCGACGCGGCGAGCTGGGCGGAGATGCTGCTGCGCATGTACCTCCGCTGGGCCGAGCGCAAGAACTACGCCACCGAGGTCTACGACACCTCCTACGCCGAAGAGGCCGGCATCAAGTCGGCGACCTTCACCATCAAGGCCCCCTACGCCTACGGCACGCTGCGCGGCGAGCACGGCACCCACCGGCTGGTCCGCATCAGCCCCTACGACAACCAGGGGCGCCGCCAGACCTCCTTCGCGGGCGTCGACATCGTCCCGGTCGTCGAGCAGACCGACCACATCGAGATCAACGAGGACGAGCTGCGCGTCGACGTCTACCGCTCGTCGGGCCCCGGTGGCCAGGGCGTCAACACGACCGACTCGGCGGTGCGCATCACCCACCTGCCGTCCGGCATCGTGGTCTCCTGCCAGAACGAGCGCTCGCAGCTGCAGAACCGCGCCTCGGCGATGAACGTGCTCCAGGCCAAGCTGCTGGAGCGCAAGCGCCAGGAAGAGGCGGACAAGATGTCAGAGCTGCGCGGCGCCACCACCACCTCGTGGGGCACGCAGATCCGCAACTACGTGCTGCACCCCTACCAGATCGTGAAGGACCTGCGCACCGGCACCGAGGCGGGCAACCCGTCGTCCGTGCTCGACGGCGAGCTCGACGAGTTCATCGAGTCCGAGATCCGGTGGATGCGCAGGCAGGAGTCAGGCGCCCAGTAGGTGCCGCAGCACCAGGGACAGGAACAGCAGGACCACCAGGGCCAGAATGATGACGGTGGGTGAGAACCCGCCGAAGCCCTGGCGGTGCAGCCGCTCGCGGTTGGCACGGCAGAGCGGGCACCGGCCCTCGGCGACGGGGTGGGCGCAGCGCGCACAGACGAGGTCTTCGCAACTCATGTCGGTCCTCAGTGTAGCCGCACAATCGTTTTGTTTCCGTTATGGACGTTCCATGCCAGTCTTCCCCCTAGACTGTCCCCTGGCCAATCGGAACGTCGATCATCAGTAAAGACGGACGTCCCCGTTAGGCCACGGCGGGAGGTGGGCATGTGCCACCCTTGCTTCCGTCCTGACCTCTAGACTGGCATGCCGTGATGCTCTCGTGATCCATTTCGAAAATGTCACCAAGGTCTACGCGAACCAGAACAGGCCCGCTCTCGACCACGTCTCCGTCGACGTGGACAAGGGCGAGTTCGTGTTCCTCGTCGGTCCATCCGGATCTGGCAAGTCCACGTTCCTGCGGCTCATCCTGAAGGAAGAGCGGCCCAACTCGGGTGCGATCCATGTCGCCGGCAAGGATCTGGCCCGGCTGTCCAACTTCAAGGTGCCGCACCTACGCCGCCGCATCGGCTGCGTCTTCCAGGACTTCCGGTTGCTCCCGAACAAGAACGTCTACGAGAACGTGGCGTTCGCGCTCGAGGTCATCGGCAAGCCGAGACGCTTCATCCGCAAGGTGGTCCCCGAGGTCGTCGAGCTGGTCGGCCTCGAAGGCAAGGCACATCGCATGCCCGACGAACTGTCGGGCGGCGAGCAGCAGCGTGTCGCCATGGCCCGCGCGTTCGTCAACCGGCCGATGATCCTGCTGGCCGACGAGCCCACGGGCAACATCGACCCCGCGACCAGCATCGGCATCATGAAGGTGCTCGACCGGATCAACCGGACCGGCACTACCGTGGTCATGGCCACACACGACGCGGCGATCGTCGACTCCATGCGCAAGCGGGTCGTCGAGCTGGAGGACGGCAAGATCGTTCGCGACCAGTCGCGCGGCGTTTACGGTCAGGCCTACTGACAGGCAGCGCGTCCGGCGCGACGTTCCGGTCGGTGGGTGAGCGATGAAGAGGGAGCTAAGGGCAGAACATGCGGGCTAATTTCATCTTCTCGGAGGTCTGGATCGGCCTCCGGCGCAACCTGACCATGACCGTCGCGGTGATCATCACGGTCGCCGTCGGTATGGCCATGCTGGGTGTCGGTTTGATGATCAACTCGCAGGTCAAGCTGCTGCAGGACTACTGGTACGACAAGGTCGAGATCTCGGCCTTCCTGTGCTCCAGCGGCAACGCCATGCCCTCCTGCAAGGGCAAGGGGATCTCCCCCGGGCAGACCACGGCTCTCAAGACCGAGATCGAGGCCATGGCCGGCGTCGAGTCCGCCTCTTTCGAGAACCAGGCCCAGGCGTACGAGAACTTCAAGGCGAACTACGGCTCCAACCCGGCGCTCGTGCAGGTCGCCAGGGCCGAGGACATGCCCGAGTCCTTCCGTATCAAGCTGAAGGACCCCGACAACTTCGCGCCCATCATCGACCAGGTGTCGAAGAAGCCCGGCGTCGCCCAGGTGATCCACCAGAAGGACCTGATCGGGAAGTTCTTCGACTTCCTCGAAAAGCTCCGCAGCTACGCGCTCGGCGTGGCGCTCGTGCTGGTGCTCGCCGCCGCCCTGCTCATCGGCAACACCGTCCGGCTGTCGGCCTTCAACCGGCGCCGGGAGACCGGCATCATGCGGCTGGTCGGCGCCTCCAACCTCTACATCCAGCTGCCCTTCGTCATGGAGGGCGTGATCGCGGGCCTGATCGGCGGCGTCTTCGCGGCCGTCATGCTGATCGTCACGAAGGTCTTCATCTTCGAGTCGCTGACCGAGTACGTCGCGATCAACAACCCGATCGGCTGGGACGATGTGGCGCAGCACATCCTGCTCACGATGCTCATCGGCGTCGTGATCTGTATCCTCGCGTCCTTCGTGACACTCCGCCGATACCTCAGGGTGTAGCGGTCGCCGGTAAAGTCAGAACATGCCACGTGAGACCGGGCGGAAGGTCATCGCCCAGAACAAGCGTGCCAGGCACGACTATCACCTCGAAGATGCCATCGAGGCGGGGCTCGTGCTACAGGGCACCGAGGTGAAGTCGCTGCGTGAGGGACGCGCCTCGCTCGTCGACGGCTACGCCAGCATCGACAACGGTGAAGCGTGGCTGCTCAACGTCCACATCCCCGAATACTCCCAGGGGACCTGGACCAACCACGCGGCCCGCCGCAAGCGCAAGCTGCTGCTGCACCGCAAGGAGATCGCCAAGCTCGCCGCCAAGATGAAGGAGGGCGGGCTCACGATCGTGCCGCTCACCCTGTACTTCAAGGACGGCAGGGCCAAGGTGGAGATCAGCGTCGCCCGAGGCAAGAAGGACTGGGACAAGCGGCAGACCCTGGCCGAGCAGCAGGCCAAGCGGGAGATGGCCAGGGCGCTACGCGCACACAACAGATGAGCCGCGTCCGCCGTACGCTTGCCGCGACCGCCAGCCTGGCGGTCGCGAGCATGACGCTGACGGCCTGTTTCGCGGAGCCGTCGGCGCACAACGCCATCCGCGACTTCCTCGTCGGCTGGCAGTCAGGTGACTACGAACTGGCCGCCAGCCGGGCGGACGGCGACCCCGCCGTGGTGCGCAAGGCGCTGGAGGCGACCAAGCTCGACCTCGACGCCGCCTCCTACCGCTTCCACATCAAGTCGGTGGTCCGCGAGGGCGAGGCCACGACCGCCACCTTCTCCGCCGAGGTCGACCTCGGCGAGAACAACCCGCTGTGGGAGTACGAGAGCACGCTGCCGCTGCGGCTGGTCGACGGAGCCTGGAAGGTGCGCTGGTCGCCGTCCGTGCTGCATCCGCAGCTCAAGGACGGCCAGCGGTTCGCGGTCAAGCCCGACCCCGAGCCGCGCCAGAACGTCCTCGACCGCAACGGCGGCGCGCTGCAGCGCTCCGGCAGGCTGTACGTCGTCGGGGTGCGTCCCGCGGACCTCGGCGACAACACCGCCTCCTTCGTCAAGCAGCTCGCCGAGGTCACCGGCTTCGCCGAGGACCGGCTGCTCAGCCGGGTGCGTTCGGCGCCGCCCGGCGACTTCGTGCAGCTGGCCACCTTCGGCACCGACCGCTACCAGCGGGTCAAGGCCAAGCTCGACGCCATTACCCCCAAGGTCACCGTCGATCTGCAGGAGCAGCCCGTCGAGCCCGCCTCGCCGCGCGAGATCGTCGGCCGCGTCGGAGCCCTCACCCCCGAGACCGAGGTCAAGCTGGGCGGGCCGCAGCGGGCGGGCGACTCCGTCGGCATCAACGGCCTGCAGAAGGAGTACCAGGACCATCTGACCGGCTCCACCGAGTCGCAGGTCATCACCATCGACCTCAAGACCGGCAACGAGGTCGCCGTGCTCAAGAAGTGGGACGGCCGCACGAACGGGCCCGTCCACACCACCATCGACAGCAGGCTCCAGAAGGCCGCGGACGACGCGCTCCTCGCCGCCGAGAGCGGCACCATCGTCGCCGTCGACGCCGCCAACAGCCAGATCCGCGCCGTCGGCAGCAGGGGCATGGGCCAGGTCAAGGACGCGCTCGGAGGCAAGTACCCGGCGGGCACCGCCTTCTCCATCGTCGCCGCCGACGCGCTGCTCAAGGCGGGGGTGAAGCCCAGCCAGCGGCTGCGCTGCCCCACCTCGCGCACGGTCGGCGGGGCGCCCTTCGTCCAGGCGAGCCAGCAGACCGGCGGGGTGTCGGCCACCTTCCAGGAGAACTTCGCCAAGGGCTGTGTCACCGCGCTGGCCTCACTGGCCCGCCGTGTCACTCCGGACAAGCTCCAGAGCAGCGCCAAGGCGTTCGGCATCGGCGTGAAGTGGAAGCTGCCCCTGAAGTCCTTCAGTGGCAGCATGCCCGCCCTCGACTCCGACGCCGACGAGGCCAAGGCCATCGCCGGGCAGAACGTCCAGGTCAGCCCGCTGACGATGGCGCTCGTCGCGGGCGCCGTCAAGTCGGGCACCTGGCGGCCGCCCACGCTGGTCACCAGCCCCGCCGCGCCGGACCCCGGCACCGGGCAGGTCGCCGAGACGCCGCCCGCGCCGGTGCCCGTCGATCCGAAGGTGCGTTCTGCGCTCACGAAGATGATGCAGGCGGGCGTGGCCGGAAATCCGGCCGCGCAGGGCGGCAAGGGCAGGGTGTACGGCGTGACCGCCGATCTGCCCGACGACATGGCCTGGTTCGTCGGCTGGCAGGGGAACGTGGCCGTCGCCGTACTGGTCAAGAACTCCGATGCGGCCGCCGTCGCGGGACGCTTCTTCGGAGCCCTTGAAAACTCTCGGTGATTATTTCCTGACTGCGAGCAACCATCTGTCGGGCAGCCTGCGTCTTAACTGATGACTGGGCCCGCTCGGGGGGTTGCGGACTCAGTCGCCGTGATTGGCCAGGACTTCATCTCGGGGGAAGTCCTGGCTGACCGGACCGGCTCGACCCTGCCGGTCGGCCCCGGAGACGCGCGCTCGCTGTGCCACGTCTCCGGGGCTTTGCCGTTGTGGGGGGAATTGAGTTGGCAGTGGGGGTGTTGGCGGATGTATCTTCTAGATGCGCGGTCCCTGCGGGGGCGGTGTTGAAAACTGAACATGGGGGTGACTGGCTTCGACTTTGACCTTGCAAGTCAGGTGAAGCGGGCCGAGGACGGCGGACATAACCTCGTTAATCCTGTGACCGCGAACAACAAGTGCCAATAAGAAGCACTCCGAGGTAAGCCAGGGTTCCCTGGCTCTCGCTGCCTAAGTAGCGAAACCTCTGTCAGCCTGAGCACGCCCTCGGCTCAGGACCTGGCATCGCTAGAGGGCTCCACCGATCAACCCGGCCACGGGGGAGATCGGGAAAACAAACAGTGGCTGAGCCTGTCGGCGACACGCCTGCGTGAGCGCCGGGGCTGAGAAAGCGTCAAGCAGGCTGCGCCCGGAGAAGCCCTGTCTTGGGGTTGAAGGACGCGGGTTCGATTCCCGCCACCTCCACTCGATCAAACCGCCTCTGACCTGCCGAAACTTCGGCAGGTCGGGGCGGTTTTCCTGTTCGTGGGGGGTGCCTTGCGGGTGCGGGTCGCCGGAGAAGATGCGTTTTCGGTAGATCTCTTCGCCGTGCGTGACTAGAATTTCACGTCTGATTTGACAGTACGTGGAAGGATCCGCATGCGCAGCAAGACCCTTGCCCTGGCGGCAGCCCTGGCAGCCGGAGTGGTTGTCGTCAGTCCGGTCTCCGCCTCGGCGGCCTCGTACAGCCCGGAGGCGGCCTGTGCCAAGGATTCCGGGCGTGGCGGCTGGACGCATGTGAAGGACAACAAGCGGCCGCTCAAGGCGGGCGGCTCGACGTGGGGCCACGTGTACCTGATGTGGAACCGGGGCCTGCAGAAGAACTGCGTCGCGGTGATCAAGACCGCCTACGCGGGAACGCCCACCTTCACCCAGGCGGTGCTGAAGTTCAAGGACGGCGCGGAGTACCGCGACCCGGGCACGCTGACCGCCAAGAAGTACAAGTACTACGCCACGGCCATCGGCTACGGCAAGGGCAAGTGCGCCAAGTTCGAGGGCTACACGACCGACACGCGCGTCGACTTCACGCTCGCCACGGGCAAGCGCACCGCGTGGGGCAACTGCGGCTGAGCCCTCATGGCAGAAGGGCGGCGCGCAGGGCGGCCTCGTAGTCGTCGGCCGTCGGCGGGTCGTCGGTGAGCAGGGCCTGCATGAGCAGGCCGTCCATGGCGGCCGCCAGCAGGCGCAGCCGTACCGGGTCGGTGGTGTGGCGGGCGCCGAACTCGGTCACGGCGTCCAGCCAGTCCTGGGTGGCGGCGCGCAGTTCGGGGCGGCGGACGGCCAGGAGGTAGAGCTCGTACGCGGCCAGCAACTGGTCGGGGCGGGTGCGGAGCCGGCACATCAGCTCGGCCAGCTCACGCAGGGAGACGTGCTCGCTCGCCGCCAGCGCCCGCATGCGGGCGGCGTCCTCCTGCATGCAGCGGGTGAGGGCGGCGGTGAGCAGGTCGTCGATGCTGCTGAAGTGGTAGGCGGCGGCGGTGGGCGGCTGCCCCGCCTCCCTGGCCACGGCGCGGTGGCTGACGCCCGCCACCCCGTCGCGGGCCACGATCCGGACGGTCGCCTCGATCAGCTCCTGCTTGCTGCGCTCGCCCTTGACCCGGCGACCGTCGACGGCCTCGGCCACCCCTCACCCCTCCGCTTCCCGTCTCGCTGTGTGGACCCTACCCTGGGCTGCCAGCGTGAGCAGGACGGCGAGCCCGCCCGCGACGACCGCCACGGTGAAGCCGCCGGTGACGCCGTACCCGTCGACCATGGCGCCGGAGACGGCGGCGCCCAGCGCGACGCCGGTGCTCAGCCCGGTGATCGCCCACGTCATTCCCTCGGTGAGCTGGGCGGCGGGCACGGTCTGCGCCACCAGCCGCATCACGACGATCATGGTGGGCGCGAAGAACAGGCCGGACACGAACACGGCGGCGGCGAGCGTGGGCAGGCCGTCCACCAGCAGCAGCGGCAGGGTGGTGAGCGCGGTGCCGGTGGCGCCGAGGGCGAGCAGCCTCGGCAGCGGCGTCCGGAGGCTGAGGGTGCCGAAGACCAGCCCGGCCAGGGCGGAGCCGGCGGCGTACGCGGACAGGACGAGACCCGCCCCGGCGGGTGAGCCGTGCTGCTCGGCGAAGGCGACGCTGACCACGTCCACGGCCCCGACGATGACGCCGCCTGCGGCCAGGACCAGCGCCAGCAGCCGGACGGAGCCGATCCTGATCGCCGAGCCCGCCCGCGCGCCCGCGTCCGCACGGTGGACCGGCGGCTCGGTCCGCCGTTGCGGGACGAACAGCAGCACACCCACCGCCAGCAGGACGATCGCGACCAGCGGGCCCGCCTCGGGGAACACCGAGGTGGACAGCGCCACGGCCAGCGCCGGGCCGACGACGAAGGTGAGCTCGTCCACCACCGACTCCAGGGAGAAGGCCGTGTGCAGCCTGGGGGAGCCGCCGTACAGGTGGGTCCAGCGGGCGCGCACCATGGCGGCCATGTTGGGGAGCGGCCCGGCGAGTACGGCGAGGGCGAACAGTGTCGCGGTGGGGGCGTCGTAGCGGGCGCAGAGCACCAGGGCGGCCAGGGACAGCACGCTCAGGCCGGTGGCGGGCAGCAGGACCCTGCTCTGGCCCGCCCGGTCGACCAGGCGGGAGACCTGTGGTCCGCACAGGGCCGTGGACAGGGTGAACGTCGCGGACACGGCGCCGGCCAGGCCGTACTCGCCGTGGAGCTGGGACAGCATCGCGATGAGCCCGATCCCGGTCATGGACAGCGGCAGGCGGGCGACGAATCCGGCGGCGGAGAAGGCCAGGGCGCCCGGTGCCCGGAACAGCTCGCGGTAGGGGTTGGCCATCGGGCGGCCTCCTGGCTCGGGGAGAAAATTTAACACTCGTAACATATTGAGCGAGTGTTAAATTTTCAACCCGAGGGCCGTCAGTCGGCTCGGAGTTCGCCCAGGGTCACCGTGACGTTCTCCGTGGTGCCGTCGCGTTCGATCACCTCGACCTTGACCTGGTCGCCCGGCTTCATGCCGCTCAGCAGCTCCGTCAGGCTGGTGATCGTCGGGGTGGCGGTGCCGTTCACCGAGGTGATCACGTCGCCGGTCTCGATGCCCGCCTTGGCGGCGGCGCTGCCCGGCTCGACGCTCGCCACTGCGACGCCCACGGGCCGGCCGTTCTCGCCGAGGATGGTCCTGCCCTTGATCCCGAGTGCGGCGCGGTGGCTGCTGGTGACCTTGCCGCTCTTCACGATCTGGCTCGCGAGGTCGGAGGCGGTGTTGCTGGGGATGGCGAATCCGATGCCCGGCGCCGCGCCGCCGCCCAGTTCCGGGTCGGTGGCGGCCAGCGTGGGGATGCCGATGACCTGGCCGGACATGTCCACGAGCGCGCCGCCGCTGTTGCCTGGGTTGATCGCGGCGGAGGTCTGGACAGCCCCCGTGATGGTCGCTCCGGGCGAGCCGGGGTTCTGCGGCTCGGTGACGGTACGGCCGACGGCCGAGACGATGCCGTTGGTCACGCTGCCCGACAGCCCGAGCGGGTTGCCCATGGCGAGCACGAGTTGACCGACGCGGAGCTTCGAGGAGTCGCCGAACGTGGCGGGCCGCAGTCCGGACGGGTCGGTGACCTTGATCACGGCCAGGTCGCCGGCGGGGAAGGAGGAGACCAGCTTCGCCTCGCGGGGAGCGCCGCCGGTGGCGAGCGTGACCTGCATCTTGGTGGCCGTGCCCACGACGTGGGCGTTGGTCACCACATGGCCGGAGGTGTCGAAGACGACGCCGGAGCCGAGGCCGACCTTGGTGGTGATCTGCACGATCGAGGGCAGCACCTGGGCGATGATCTGCTCGAAGGTCGCCTCCAGCGGGAGCTGTGCGGGGTTCGGCGAGGTGGCGGGGGTCGTGGACGTCGGCGAGGCGGCGGGCGTGGTGGCGCTCGGCTTGCCGATGCCGCATCCTGCGGCCAGGACGATGGCCAGACCTACCGTGATCAACCTCATGCGGAGGTATCTTCCCAGGTCAGGAGGAAATGTAATCCTTGCCGCCCGGCGTGGCGGAGCACTCGCGGGGTTACGGGCCGACTGTGACGGAAATTTCGGCATCCGAGGTGCCGTAATCTCGATCACATGGCGGACGTCGGCGATCAGCAGCCTTCCCAGGACGCACCCACGGCTCCTCTCCAACGGGTGGGCAAGCCTGCTGAGGAGACCGTCAAGCTGCCCCGGCCTCCGGCCAAGCCCGCCGCCCAGCTGAACCCGGCCGCCCGGCCGCAGCATCCCGGCCCGCGGGAACCGGCCCAGACCCGGCCGGAGGCGGGCGCGAACGTCGGACAGGCCCCGGGCCGCCCGCCCGCGCGGCCGTCCGGCAGCGCACGGCGCTCTGACAGGTCGCGGCCGCCCGCCGACGCAGGCCCGTCCGGCAACGCGGGGCCTTCCGGTGGTGTGGGGGCGTCTGGCAACGCGGGGCCTTCCGGTGGTGCGGGGGCGTCTGGCAGTGCGGGGCCGTGGCCGGTGCCGGGGGAGGGGCCCGCCGATCCGGGCCGTCCGTACGATCCCAGGAAGGCGCCGCCGCGCCGAGGGCCGAGAGTGGCCGTCAACGTGCTGGTCGCCGGGCGGCCGTCGAAGCCGGTGCCGCCGGGGTCGTTGCCGAACTTCGGGCCGCCGCTGGTGGTGCCGACCAAGGCGCCCCCGCCGCCGCCCGGACCGGAGCCGGTGGCGCAGGCCCCGGTGCCGGAGGCGGGCGAGCGCGGGACCGGCAAGAACAGCAGAGTGGGGCTCAGGCTCCTTGCCCTGGTGGGAGCGGTCGTCGCGCTGGTGGCGGCGGTCCTTGTGGGGTTCATGGTGTTCGCGGGGGAGGGGCCGTCGGCGTCCAAGCCCGCCCGGCAGGCCGAGGCCACGTCGGCACCGCCCGGCGACGCGCCCTCGGGGCCCGCCGACGCCGCGCCCACCCCGTCGGCGCCGCGACTCGCGCTGCCCGCCGTACCGGCGACCGGGGCGCTGCCGGTGCTCGGCGGCCGGCCGAGCCCGGTGAGCGGGACGGTCGCCGACCGCAGGACCGGGCTCGCCTATCCGAGGCTCGGCGGGCCGTGGAAGGCCGGCGCGTCCGCCCCGTTCGCCTTCGCGCAGCGGGCCGGGAAGGTGGCGGTACCGCATGCGGTGATCGCCTCGGCGATGCTGCCCGGCGAGGCGCCGGAGGCCAAGCCGAAGAAGGAGTCCGGCTACCGGGACCACGCGGTACGGGCGGCCAGGTGGTCGCTGCAGACGCAGTTCCCCGCCGGTGCGACGCTGACCTGGACGGGCTCGCAGCCGATGCGGGAGGGCACCGGCTGGGTGCTCGGCTACGAGGTCGCCTACGGCGACAGGATGTCGCAGGCGCTGGTCGCGGTGGTCGAGGTGGGCAAGGACAAGCCCGCGATGCTGCTGGCCACGATCCCCGACACCCGGCGCTCCCACTGGGCCGACCTCAACACCCTGCTCACCCGAATCCGACCGCTGAACCCGTAGTCGGGTGGAAGTGGTGTACGAGTTTGACCTGGTCGGCGGGTATGGCGTCGTGAAATCAGAACGGCCATCGCATGAGCGGTTCGTCAGGGGGTGGATGGGGCCGTCCGTAGCAGGCGAGAGCGGTTCGTGAGGGAGTTCCGTTCGTGGTGCCCGTTGGCAGGCGACAGCGGTCCGTAGTGGGCCGGCGGTCCGTCAGGCCGGTGGAGCATGGTGCGGGCTGCGGTGCGTGCCGGGCATGGAGGTTGGGCAGAAGCATCCTCTAGAATATGGTTCTACCTGTGATGGGGCACCGGCTGGAGGGTGAGTCATGGCGATCGGGCTGAGCGAGGAACACGAAGCGCTGCGCGAGTCGGTCAGCGGCTGGGCGGAGCGCCACATCCCCGCCGAAGCGCTGCGCGCCGGATCCGGTGGCCGGCCCTCGTTCTGGCCCGGCCTCGCCGAGCAGGGCCTGCTCGGGCTGCACCTGCCGGAAGTAGCCGGAGGCTCCGGCTACGGGCTGCTGGAGGCGGCGGTCGCCGTCGAGGCGCTCGCCGAGCGGATGGCGCCGGGGCCGTACGTGCCGACGGTGCTCGCCGGCGCCGTCGTCCACGCCTCCAAGCGCCACGACCTGCTCCCGGCCCTCGCCGACGGCAGCCGCACCGCCGCGCTCGCCCTCACGGGCGACCTGAGCGCCACCCGCGCGGACGACGGTTCCCTGCTGGTCTCCGGTACGGCCGCGCCCGTCCTCGGCGGCTCCCTCGCCGACCTGCTGGTGCTGCCCGCGACCACGCCGGAGGGCGAGGTGTGGATCGCCGTGGACGCCGAGGCCGTCACCGTCACCGCCCAGGACTCCCTCGACCTGACCCGCCCCGTGGCCGAGGTCGAACTGGACGGGGTGACCGTACCGGCAGAGCGGGTTCTGGACGGGGTCGTCCGCGAGGACGTGCGGGCCGTCGCGGCGATCCTGCTGGGCGCCGAGGCCGCCGGGCTGGCGTCGTGGTGTGTGACGGCGGCGGCCGAGTACGCGAAGGTACGGGTGCAGTTCGGCCGGCCGATCGGCCAGTTCCAGGGCATCAAGCACAAGCTGTCGCGCATGCTGGTCGCCCTGGAGCAGGCCCGCGCCACCGTGTGGGACGCCACCCGCGCCAAGGGCGGGGAACTCGCCTACGCCGCCGCCGTCGCCGGTGCGATGGCACCGGACGCGGCCGTGCAGTGCGCGAAGGACGCGATCCAGACCTTCGGCGGCATCGGCTACACCTTCGAGCACGACGTCCACCTGTACTACCGCCGCGCGCTCACCCTGCGCGCCCTCCTCGGCCCGTCGGCGGAGTGGTCGGCCGCCGTCGCGAAGCTGGCGCTCCGGGGAGTGTCGCGGCCGATGGAGCCGGACCTGCCGGAGGAGGCGGAACCGGCGCGTGCGGCGCTGCGCGCCGAGATCGCCGAGATCGCGCGGCTCACGGGCCAGGAGCAGAAGCGGGAACTGGCCGCCAGGGGCTTCGTCATGCCGCATCTGCCGAGGCCGTGGGGGCGCGGCGCCACGCCGCTGGAGCAGGTGCTGATCGCCCAGGAACTCAGGACCGCCGGGGTACGGCCGCCCGCGATGATCATCGGTGCCTGGGTGGTGCCGTCCATCGTGTCGTACGGCACCCCTGAGCAGCAGGAGCGCTTCCTGCCGAAGACCCTCTCCGGCGAGCTGATCTGGTGCCAGCTCTTCTCCGAGCCCGGCGCCGGATCCGACCTCGCCTCCCTGCAGATGAAGGCCGAACGGGTCGAGGGCGGCTGGCGGCTCGACGGCCAGAAGATCTGGACCTCCGTCGCCCACGTCGCCGAGTGGGGCATCTGCATCGCCAGGAACTCCTCCGAGGGTTCCAAGCACCAGGGCATCACCTACTTCCTCGTGGACATGAAGGCCCCCGGCGTCACCGTCCGGCCGCTGATCGAGATGACCGGTGAGAACCTGTTCAACGAGGTCTTCCTCGACGACGTGTTCGTCCCGGACGACCTGGTCGTCGGCGAGGTCGGCCAGGGCTGGAAGGTCGCGCGCAACACGCTGTCCAACGAGCGCGTCTCGCTGTCGTCCGGCTCGGGCGGCACCGGCTCCTCCGTGTCCGACCTGCTCGGGCTGGTCTCCCGGCTGGGCCGCGAGCTGAGCCCGGTCGAGGAGCAGGCGCTGGCCGCCGTGGTGTGCGAGGGTCACTCGATCAACGCGCTGTCGCTGCGGGTCACGCTGAAGCAGCTCGCCGGGTCCGAGCCGGGCGCCGACGCCTCGGTCCGCAAACTGCTGTCCACCTCGCACGCCCAGCACGTGTCGGAGACGGCGGTCGATTTCCTCGGGGCCAGGGCGGTGGCGGCGGCCGACCTGCGGCTCGGCGACCCCGGCTACTGGAACCGGGCGGTGCTCGCCACCCGGGCGATGACCATCTACGGCGGCACCACCGAGGTCCAGCTCAACATCATCGGCGAACGCCTGCTCGGCCTGCCCCGCGACCCGGAGCCCGGCCGCTGAGGCTCACGGCGCCACCGGGCGCGCCGGGATCGGGACGGCGTGCCGCGAGGGCAACGCCACTCCGGCCCGGACCTCGCCGACGCACGGCAGGCTGCCGTCGGGGGCGCTGATCCGCAGGTCCTGCCCGCCGCCCTGGACCGTGGCGAAGGTCCAGCCGAAACCCGGGGCCGTCGCCACCGTGGCCTGCCCCTCGCCCAGGGTGATCGTGACGTGTCCGGGCGCGGGGTTCAGGTAGCCGACCTGGACCGTCCAGGTGCCCTCCGGCAGAGGGAGGGGGAGGCGGAAGGTCTCGGGGGACCGTACCGTGCGGCAGGCCGCGCGCTGGGGGACGGTCACCCCCTCGATCTCGACCGGCCGCAACCGGCCCTCGGTGTCGAACGTCATCGGGCTCGCCACCGGCCCCGACAGCAGCAGGATCGCCGGGCGGGCGCCGAACAGCAGGTGCAGCAGCCGGAGCAGCGCCAGCGCGGCCGCCGCCGTCAGGGTGAGGGTGACGGTGTGGGCGAGCGTGTCGTTGTAGACGCCGAGACGGCCCATCGCCCACTGGATCGCGAACGGGCCCGGCACTAGGTGTCCGTAGTCGACCCGCATGAGATAGTCCCAGGTCAGGTCGTTTTCCAGGCCCCGGGCGAGGAAGGTGAAGTCGTCCTGCCTGAAGTAGACGCGGCGGACCAGGTCGAAGCGCCACACCAACTGGGCGGCGAGCATGACGACGGCGACCGCGATCACGGCCTCCGCGCGTCTGCCGACCATACCCGCCACTGGGCTGGATGCTAGGCGATGGGGTGATTGCCGGGAATAGGCGTTGTGCGCTTGTGATGTGGTGTCATAGCCGGATGTCTCCCAGGGTGCGGCGCGCGGCCCCGGCTCTGCTCGGGCTCGTGCTGGGCGGGCTCTGCCTGGGCCCGGCGCTGCTGCCCGGTTACGTCCTCGTGCAGGACATGGTGTTCGTTCCCGAGCCGGTCTTCTCCCGGTTCGCGTTCGGGCTGGCCGGAGGATCGCCTCGGGCCGTGCCCAGCGATCTGGTGGTCACGGCGCTCGCGCAGGTCGTGCCCGCGTGGCTGGTGCAGAAGGCGGTGCTGCTGGGGATCTTCGTGCTCGGGTGCGCCGGCGCGGCGCGGCTGGTGCCCTCGGCGTCCCTGGCCGGGCGGCTGGTGGCGGGAGGCTTCTACGTCTGGAACCCGTACGTCGCAGAGCGGCTGCTCATGGGGCAGTGGGCGCTGCTCCTCGGGTACGCGGGCCTGCCGTGGGTGGTGGCGGCGGTCCGCGACCGGCGGCGGGTCGCCGTCGCGCTGCTGCCCGCCGCCGTCGGCGGGTTCGCCGCGATGACGGTCACCGCGATCACGGCCCTGCCGGTCGCCGCCTTCGTGGCCTGGCGCTCCCGTACGCCCCGGGCGCTGCTGTGGCCGTTCGCGCTGCTGGCGGCCGGAAGTCTGCCGTGGCTGGTGACCGCGCTGGCCCGGCCGGGCGGGCTGACCGGCGACCCGGTGGGGGTGGAGGCGTTCGCCGCCCGCGCCGACGGGCCCTTCGGGGCGGTGGCGAGCCTGCTGTCGCTGGGCGGCGTCTGGAACGCGTGGGCGGTACCCGCCGCCTTCGACACGGTCCCGGGCGCCGTGGCCCGTCTCACGCTGGTGGCGGCGGGTGTCGCGGGCTTCGCCCTGGTACGGCGCGAGCGGGCGAAACCGGGGGCGCCAGGAAATATTGGGACATGGGGCCGTTCAGAGGCGCCGGGGCGTTCTGGGAGGAGGCCGGGGGGTCGGGGGGTGCTCGGGGCCGAGGTCTGGGGTGGGCTGGTCGTGGCGGCGCTCGCAGGGGCCGGGATCGCCGTGGCCGGAGTGGGTCCCGGTGGACGGGCGGTGTTGAAGGGGCTGGTGGAGATGTGGGCCGGGGTCGCGGTGTTCCGGGACGCGCAGCAGTTCGTGGCGCCGCTCGCGCTCCTCGCCGCCGTCGGGCTGGGGTCGCTGACCGCGCGGGCCGCGTCCCGGTGGGCGGCGGCCATGGTGCTGGTGCCGCTGGCCGTACTGCCGACGCTGGCCTGGGGGGCGGCGGGGCGGCTGGAGGCGGTGGACTACCCGCGCTCGTGGAGCGCGGCCCGCGAGATCCTGCGCCGCGACCCGGCGCCCGGCGATGTGCTCGTGCTGCCGTTCGAGTCCTACCGCCGGTACGGCTGGAACGGCGGGCGCGCGGTCCTGGACCCGGCGCAGCGCTTCTTCGCCGTGCCAGGCCGCGAGGTCGTGGTGAACGACGCGGTGCGCGTGGGCTCCCTGGTGGTGGGCGCGGAGGACCCGAGGGCGCGGCGCCTCGCGGAACGGCTGGCTGATCCGGGGGCGCTGGCGGCCGAAGGGATAGGGTTCGTGGTGATCGATGCTGGTCCGCCGCTTTGGCTGCCGGGGTTGACAGCAGTGCTCGAAACCCATGAAATCAGGCTTTATCGGGTTGTCCACTAAGTCGTCGAGACAAGTCCGGAATAAGAAGATTCCGGCTGGCTACTTCCGAGTAGCTAGAATTGGTTCTAGGTTGGTGAGCGCCCCCGCTCACCAGTCCGCTGGAGGAGAAGCCCAGTGATCAAGATCCTCTTGGCAGCGATCATCGGGGTCGCTGCGGCCGCACTCGTGGCGACGGTGACCACCGTCTCACTGACCGGAGCGACGGCCACCCCGGTCAACCAGCCGCTCTACAACTACGGCGACCGGTAAGCCGCGACGTCATGCCGCCCTCCCGCCAAGAGGACGAGAGGACGAGCCGGCCACCACTGCTTGAGATCGTCGTTCCGGCGTTCAACGAGGAAGCGCGACTACCCGGGGGCCTCCTGCAGTTGTGCGCGAAGCTCGCCCGCCTGCCCTTCCCCGCCGCCGTCATCGTGGTCGACAACCGCAGCACCGACGACACCGCCCGCATCGTCAGAGAGTGGCCACAAGAACAGGTTCCTGTCCGGCTCGTCGAGTGTCCGAGACCCGGCAAAGGCGCCGCCGTCCGAGCCGGACTGCTGACCACCACCGCCCCGCTCGTCGGCTTCTGCGACGCGGACATGGCCACCGACCTCGACGCCGTGGACGTGGCCGTCGGGCTGCTCATCGGTGGCGAGCGCGTCGTCGTCGGCTCGCGCGCCCACGACCGCTCCGACGTCGAGAACCGCCACAGCCGGGTGCGCGAACTCGGCGCCGTCGGCTTCCGCGCGCTGGCCAGGCGCCTGGTGAACGGCGTGAGCGACACCCAGTGCGGGTTCAAGTTCTTCGATGGGAGCCTCGCCCGCCAGGTCGCCGCCCGCCTGCGCACCCCGGGATTCGCCTTCGACGTCGAACTGCTCGCCCGCTGCGCCCGGCTCGGCTTCCCCGCCGTCGAGATCCCGGTCCAGTGGCACGACATGCCGGGCTCCCGCTTCTCACCGGCCCGGCACACCACCGGGATCGTGCTGGAACTCGGCCGGATCTGGCTGCGGCTGCGCCTCGAACCGCGCCGAGGGGAGCAGCCCGCCTGGGACCAGGCGCCCGATCCCATCGGATATCCGTGATCTCCACCGAACTGGCCGGGCTACGGCTCGCCGTCGTCAACTGGCGCGACCCCTGGCATCCGGCGGCGGGCGGCGCGGAGACCTACGCCTGGGAGATGGCCAGGCGCTTCGCCGCCGCCGGGGCCCGCGTCCGTTTCGTCACCGCGCGGGCCCGGGGACAGGCGCCCTACCAACTCGTCGACGGCGTACGGCTGATCCGCATGGGCGGCCTGTTCACCGTCTACCCGCTGGTCCTGTACTGGTTACTCCGGCGCAGGAGCCGCTTCGACGCGGTGCTCGACTGCTCCAACGGCATCCCGTTCTTCACGCCGTGGGTGCTCTCGCGGCGGACCAGGGTGCTGTGCGTCGTCCACCACGTGCACGACCGGCAGTTCGCCGTGCTGCCGTTCCTGCTGGCCGTGCTGGGCAGGTTCCTGGAGGGGCCGGGCGCCCGGTGGACCTACCGGCGGCGGCTCAGCGTCGCCGTCTCGCCGTCCACGGCGGCCGCGATGCGTGAACGGCTCGGCTGGCTCGGCCCGATAGAGATCGTCCCCAACGGCGTGAGCGTGGACCCCGGCGGGGGCTCGCGGGAGCGGCGGCCCCGGATCGTCTGTGTCGGCAGGCTGGTCGCGCACAAGCGGGTGGACCTGCTCCTCGACGCCGTCCCCGAACTGCGCGAACGCTGGCCGGACCTGCGCGTGGACATCGTCGGGCGCGGCCCGGAGGAGGACCGCCTGCGCGCCCGCCTGCCGGAGGGCACCACCCTGCACGGCTACCTGCCGGACGCGGACAAGGAACGGCTGGTCGCCGGGGCCCGGCTCCAGGTCATCGCCTCGCAGGGCGAGGGCTGGGGGCTGTGCGTGCTGGAGGCCGCCGCCCTCGGCGTCCCCACGGTGGCCTTCGACGTGGACGGCCTGCGCGACGCCATCAGGCACGGGGAGACCGGCTGGCTCGTCCCCGAGGGCGGCGACCTGGCCAAGGGCGTCGCGGCCGCGCTCACCGAACTCGACGCCACCCATGCCGACCGGTGCCGCGCCTGGGCCGCCCGCTTCGACTGGGACGGCAGCGCCGCCCGCATGGCCGCCCTCGTCCTCGGCCGTTCGGTGGCCCCGATGCGGATCTCCGGCTGGGAGCACCAGTGAGCGACACCCCCGTCAGCGGCCAGGTGCGCCACCGGCTCTGGCTGGCCGTCTGCTGCCTCGGATTCTTCGTGCTGGCGTTCACCACCCGGCCCGGCGCCGTCATCTCCGACACCAAGATCGACCTGGCGCTCAACCCGGTCGGCTGGCTGGAGCGCGCCGCCCACCTGTGGGACCCGCAGCACTTCGGCCAGCTGCAGAACCAGGTCGCTGGCTACCTGTTCCCGATGGGCCCCTTCTTCGCCCTCGGCGACCTGGCCGGGGTCGAGGCGTGGGTCACCCAGCGGGTCTGGATCGCCCTGCTCATGTGCGTGGCCTTCCTCGGCGTCGAACGCCTGGCCGGGAGGCTGGGACTGGGCGGTCCCGGCACCCGGATCGCGGGCGCGCTCGTGTACACGCTGGCCCCGCGCACCCTGTCGATCATCGGCGAGCTGTCCGCCGAGTGGCTGCCCGCCGCGATGCTGCCGTGGATCCTCCTCCCGCTGCTCACCGCCGCCGAGAGCGGGCAGCGGGCCCGCGCGGCGATCCGGTCGGCGCTCGCGGTCGCGCTCTGCGGCGGCGTCAACGCGGTCGCCGTGCTCGCCGTGCTGGTGGTGCCGGTGATCTACATCCTGACCCGGCCCGCTCCGGTGCCGCGCCTGCGTATGCTCGGCTGGTGGGGCGGCGCCGTGGCCGTCGCCACGCTCTTCTGGTGGCTGCCGCTGCTGCTGGTCGGCCGCTACGCGTTCTCGTTCCTGCCGTACACGGAGACCTCGGCCGCCACCACCTACGTCACCTCGCTGACCAACGTGCTGCGCGGCGCCTCGGACTGGGTGCGCTACCTCACGGTCGACGGTGTGGAGACGCAGCCGATCGGGTTCGCGATCGCCACCGGCCTGCCGCTGATCGTCGTCACCGGGGTGCTCGCCGCGCTCGGCCTGGCCGGGCTGGCCAGAGGCGACCTGCCCGCGCGCGGCTTCCTCCTCGTGGTGTTCCTCGTGGGAGTGGCAGTGCTGACGGCGGGGCACCTCAGCGCGCTGGAGCCCGTCGTCGCCGAGCCGGTGCGCTGGCTGCTCGACGGTCCGCTGGCGCCGCTGCGCAACCTGCGGAAGTTCGACCCCCTCGTACGGCTGCCGCTCGCCCTCGGCGTGGCCCACCTGCTCGTGCACACCCGCCTGCCGGTCAGAACGGCGGCCGCCACCGCCACGGCGGCCTTGGTGCTGCCCGCCTTCAACGCGGGCCTGGCCGCCCCCGGCCACTTCAAGGAGGTGCCGCTCTACTGGCGGGAGGCGGCGACCTGGCTCAACGAGCACGCGGGCGACGACGGCGTGCTCGTCGTGCCGGGCGCGAAGTTCGGCGAGTACCTGTGGGGCCGCCCGATGGACGACCCCATGCAGCCGCTGTTCACCGCCCGCTGGAGCACCAGGCAGGTGACCGCAGCCGGTTCCGTCGGCCTGAGCAGGCTCCTCGACGCGATCGACCAGCGCCTGGCCGCCGGGTACGGTTCCCCCGGCCTGACCGAGGTGCTGCGCCGGATGGGCGTGCGCTTCCTGCTCGTCCGCAACGACCTGGCCCGCGCGGGCCTCCAGGGCGCCTACCCGGCGCGCGTCTACGAGGCACTGCGCGAGTCGCCCGGCATCACCCGCGTCCAGGTGTTCGGCGGCGAGGTCGGCGACACCGTCACCGACGACGCGGAGAACTCCGTGGACTGGCCGTTCCCCGCCCTGGAGGTCTACGAGATCGCGGGCGCGAGCGGCCTGGTGGAGACCAGGGCGGCGGGCGACGCGCTCGCCGTGCGCGGCGGCCCGGACTCGCTCCTGACGATGGGCGACCTCGGCCTGCTCGGGGACGCGCCCGTCCTGGTCAACGGGGACGCAGGCGGACGCGAGCCGCCGACCGTCGTCAGCGACGCGCTCCGGCTGCGCGAGCGCAACTTCGGCGAGCTGAGATCCAACTGGAGCCAGACGCTGCCCGCCGAACGGCACGCCGACTTCACCGGGGTCCGGGCGCTGGACCTGCTCGACGACGGCTGGCTCGACAACACCGCCACGGCCGAGTACACGGGGATCTCCGGCGTCACCGCCTCCTCCTCGGCCTCGGACGCCGGGGCCGTGCCGGGCATCGCCGCCGGCGGGCGCGGCCCGTGGGCGGCCCTCGACGGCGACCTGGAGACGAACTGGGAGACCAGCGGCTGGAAGTCGCCTGTGGGCCAGTGGCTGCGCGTGGACCTGGCCGCCGAGCGCACGCTGTCCGGCCTGAGCGTCGCCTTCACCGACAACGTCCTGATCGGCACCTCCGTCAGGACCGTCGCCGTCGAGACGGAGAGCGGCAGGGCCGTCCAGGACGTCAGGCGGACCAGCGACCCCCAGCGGCTGAGGGTCCCCCCGGGCCCCACCGGCTGGGTCCGCGTCGAGATCGTCGCCACCACGGGCGGGGCCTGGAGTTTCGGGCAGCGGGCGGGCATCACCGACCTGTCGGTCCCCGGGCTGCTGCCCGGCAGGACCATCCGCCTGCCCGGCGCCTCCGGCGACGTCTACGCCATGGACCGGGGCCTGGACGAGCGTCCCCGCTGCCTGCGCACCCAGGCCCGCTGGGTCTGTAACCCGCTGCTGGCCAGGCCCGGGGAGGAGGGTGCGGGCTTCGACCGCTCCTTCACCGCCGACCGCGCCAGAAAGGCCGGGATCGGCGGGTACGCCGTGCTGCGCGACCCCGCGCTGGTCGACAGGTACACCCGGCTCAGCCGCGACCTGCCGGGCGTCAAGGGCAGCTCTCAGGTCAGCAGGGACCCGGTGGTCGCGCCCCGCTCGGCCTTCGACGCCGACGCCGCCACCACCTGGATCCCGGCCGCCTCGGACCCCGCACCGGTGCTCACCCTCGACCTGCGGCGCCGTACGAAGGTCTCCCGGATCCAGGTCGCCCGCCCCGGCGGCGACAGAGAGCCCCTCGACGTCTACGTCACCGGAGACAAGGGCACCACCAGGGGCGCCCGCGTGGACGCCGCCGGCTACCTCGTCTTCGAGCCGCTCACCACCCGTACGCTCAAGCTCCGCTTCCACGCCGACTCGCGCAGGCTCCAGATCACCGAACTCCTCATCCCCGGCGTCACCCCGGCCGGCCGCCCGCAGGGACTGCCGTTCCGGCTGGCCTGCGGGCAGGGACCGCGCCTGTTCGTCAACGGCCGGCCGGTGCCGACCCGGGTCAGCGGCACCTACGCGGACCTGCTCGAACAACGCCCGGTCAAGATCACCGGCTGTAAGCGGGCGGAGCTCACCGCAGGGGCCAACCGGGTCGCGGCCGCCGGATGGGAGGCGTTCGGGATCACCAGTCTCATGGTCGGCGCGCTGCGGCCGGACGCTCCCGCCGTACGGGGGGCCGCCGTCACCGAGAGCTGGTCGCAGTCCGTGCGCGAGGTCCGGGTCAGCGCGCCCAAGGACGCCTTCCTCGTCGTCGGCGAGAACTTCAACGCGGGCTGGCAGGCGAGCCTGGACGGGCAGGCGCTCACGCCGGTACGGCTCGACGGCTGGAAGCAGGGCTGGGAGCTGCCCGCCGGGTCGTCGGGGACCGTGCGGATGGAGTACGCGCCCGACCGCGCCTACCGGCTGGCGCTCGGGGCCGGGCTCGCGGGCATCGCCGTGCTGGCCGGGCTCGCGCTGGCGATGCGGGGGCCCCGGCCTGAGCACGTGCTGCGCACCGCCCCCGCCGGAGCGTCGCGGCTGACGCGCTGGCGGGCGCCGTACACGCTGGTGCTCGGGACGGGCTTCGGCGCCTGGGTGGCGAGCTGGCCCGGCCTGCTCGCGGTGCTGGCCGTGAGCGGCGCCGTGCTGTGGGTGCGGGCGCGCGAAGGGCGGGAGGCGGGGGACCGGCCGGCCGGTAGGCCGGAACGGTGGCCGGGAGCACGGTGGGGGGCACGGTGGGGGGCATGGTCGGGAGCCGGGTTGCTGTGCGCGGCCGCGCTGGCGACGGCGGCCGCGCAGTGGTCGGGGCTCGCCGTGCTGGGCGACCAGGTCGCCCAGCTCGTCGCCTGCGCGGCCATGGGAGGGCTGTTCGGCGCGCTGGTCACGGTCCGGGAGCCGAGGGCTCCCGAGCCGGGGACGGCGGAGCGGGAACTCGCCGCCGCCCGCTGAGGCGCAGCGCGCTCTCCTCGACCAGGTGGTGGCTGCCGGCGCTCACGAGCAGTGTGACGACCAGGGTGAAGGCCGCGACCGGCCAGAAGTCGCCGTTGAACGGCTCGGCGCCGCTGAGCCGGTAGTACAGGGTGATCACCGGCGCGTGCCAGAGGAAGACGCTGTAGGAGATCCGGCCGAGATAGGCGGAGACCGGATTGCCCAGCAGCCGGTACCTGAGCGAGTCGCCGCGCGGCGCCAGCGCGAACGGCGCCACCACCAGCACCGCGACCGCCGTCTCCAGGACCATCCGCCACAGCGACTGCGAGAGCGTCGGCAGCGCGAGCGTACGCGGGCCCGCCAGTTCGGTGCTGAGCAGTGCGAACAGCAGCAACGCCAGCACCAGGAGCTGCGGCGCGAGCGAGTCGAGCGCCCGTGACCGCCCGATCCACACCGACAGCACGGCCATCGCCATGCCCGCCGCGAAGTAGATGAGATGGTGGGGCAGCCACAGCGCCAGTTGCGGCTGCTCGGCGACGTGCCCGGCCACGACGGTGGCGAGGGAGAGCACCGGCAGTACGGCGAGGCCGCCCAGCAGCCGCACCGGCCTCGACGCGGGCGCCCCGCGCCGCGCCCAGCGGCCCAGCGCCCAGGCCAGCAGTGGCAGCAGCAGGTAGAAGGCCAGCTCGATGGGCATGGTCCACATCTGGTAGAGCCCGTCCGGCGGTCTGACCTGCTCGGTGTAGTTCTGCAGCATGAGCAGCCAGGTGAGCCAGCCGTACCAGTCAGGCGAACTCCACGCCGACAGCGCCAGCGCGACCACCAGCCAGTACGCGGGGAAGACCCGCAGCACCCGCCGCCACAGGTAGCGGCCGGTGGACGGGGGCGGGCCGCCGTCGACGACGGCGCGGGCGAAGGGGCGGTAGAGCAGCAGCCCCGACAGCACGAAGAAGATCGGTACGGCGACGCCGAGCCGGGTCGTCATCCAGGCGAGCATGCCGTCGCGGTAGATGACGCCGGTGTTGCCGCCCACGTGCAGCAGCCAGACGCCGAGTGCCGCCAGCCCCCGGATCCCGTCGAGCGCGGCGTCTCTTCCACCGGGTGGGCTCAGGCGTTCTTTCTGAGGACGAGCACCAGGTTCCACGTCGTGAACTCCCTGAGGATCGGGACCTTCAGCATCGGGCGGTACCACCGGGGCAGGTAGCGCGGGAACGCGTCCACCGGTTCCAGGTCTCCGGCCGCGCGGGCCCAGCGGAGCCCGGCGGCGACCGAGACGGGGTACAGAGTCTCCCCGTAGCGGTTCTTCGGCATTTTTCGGTGCTTGTGGTGATATCTGCGGACGGCCCGCTCGCCGCCCAGGTAGTGCCACGGCGAGGTCTCGTGGCCGCCCCACGGCGACAGCCAGTTCGTGTACGCGAGGAAGACCAGTCCGCCGGGCCGGACCACCCGGCCCATCTCCCCGGCCATCCGCCATGGCTGCGGCACGTGCTCCAGGACGTTGGAGGAGAAGCACACATCCACGCTGCCGTCGCGGAACGGCAGCTCCAGCGCGCTGCCCAGCACCCCGCCCCCGGCCAGTTCCCCGGCGCTGATGTCCACGCACACGCACCGGGCCCCGCGCGAGCGGAACTCCCGGGCGAAGTATCCGGGCCCGCCGCCCACGTCGAGCACGGTCAGGCCGTCGAGCGCGACGTACCCGGACAGCAGCGCGGCCGTGTCGGCGGCCAGCGTCGTGTAGTAGGACTCGCCGTCGGACTGCTCCGAGCGGAACGCGCGGAACAGCCGCAGCGATCGCGCGAGATCGGCGCGCACCGGATCCTCCTCCATAGCGGTCCCTACGCTAGAACTTGTTTCTATCAATTTGATTGCGGCTGCATACCGCCCCGTGACGCATGTCACTGACCGTCATACTTTGGTGGCCTGACGTCCGGCCGTACGACAACACGTTCTAGGAGCCGTTGATGGGCCGCTTATCCACGCTTGTCCTCATCGGGGTCGGAGCGTTCTTCATCACGCTGGCCCCGCTGGTGAAGTTCTGGGCGGCGGAGAGGATCATCGCCGCGCCCGCCGACCAGTTCGGCATCGCACGGCTGACGGCGACCGGCGCGCAGTACTTCTCCCGCCAGGACCTGAAGGTGCTCACGGCCGACCTCGACATCATCGTCACCACCCGGGGCGACGTGAAGGAGTCCATCGGCGACCGGGTGGTCTGGGACGAGGCCACCGTGGTCAACGACGTGACCAACCGCCGCCCGCAGATCGACCTGTCGGACCGGCGCAGCGCCTTCGACAAGTACACGGGCGTGGGACTCAACTGCTGCGGCGTCAACGTCAAGAAGGCGCCGGTCACCCTCGAAGGGCAGATCTACAAGTTCCCGTTCGGCACCGAGAAGAGGGACTACCTGGTCTTCAACTCCAGCGTGCAGAAGGCCCACCAGGCGCGGTTCGTGCGCGAGGACCGGGTCAACGGCCTGCCGGTGTACGTCTTCGAGCAGCCGATCCCGGCCACCAAGACCGAGACACTGACCGCCCCCGCCGCGGTGCTCGGCATGACCGAGAAGGGCGACGTGCAGGTGGACCGCTGGTACGACGGCAAGAACACCTTCTGGATCGAACCGGTCACAGGCTCCCCGGTACGGCAGGAGCAGCAGCGGCACGAGGTGCTGAAGACGCAGGACAGCGTCGAGCGCTCGCCGGCCTTCGTGGCGACGGCGAAGATGACCGAACAGACGGTGGGCGACCTGGTGGCGGGCGCCCAGGAGGGCAAGAGCCAGATCAACCTGCTGAAGAACGTCATCCCGCTGGTGCTGCTGGTGGTGGGCGTGGCCGTGGCGCTGCTCGGCGTGGTGCTCGGCCGCCGCAGGCCCGCCTGACCAAAATTAGAACACGTTCCAGATGTAAGTTACCAGTCGGTACACGTCAGCCCCAACTCGGTAGAACGCGTTTCAATTCGATGTTATCTTCAGGGTCATGCGGACCCGTGCCACCGAAATGTTCGGCCTCGATCTGCCGATCTTCGCCTTCAGTCACTGCAGGGACGTCGTCGCGGCCGTCAGCCGCTGCGGCGGCATGGGCGTGCTCGGCGCCCTCTACTTCACCCCCGAAGAACTCGAGACCGAACTCGCCTGGATCGACGCGCACGTGGACGGGCGGCCGTACGGCGTGGACGTGGTCATGCCCGCCTCCTACGAGGGTGCGGACTTCGCCCCCGACGAACTCGTCGGCCGCCTCCAGGGCATGATCCCGCCCGGCCACCGCGCCTTCGTCGACGACCTGCTGGCCAGGCACGACGTCCCGCCGCTCACCTCGGCGGCCGACCCGGGCAAGGTGCTGCTCGGCTGGACCGACGCGACCGCCCGACCCCAGGTCGAGGTCGCGCTGCGGCACCCCATCGCGCTGCTGGTCAACGCCCTCGGCCCGCCCCCAGCCGACGTGGTCGACCTCGCCCACGCCCGGGGGGTGCGGGTCGCCGCCCTCGCCTCCACCCCCCGCCACGCCGTGAAGCAGGTCGAGGTCGGCGTGGACGTGGTGGTCGCACAGGGCACGGAGGCGGGCGGGCACACCGGTGAGATCTCGACGATGGTGCTGGTCCCGCAGGTCGTCGACGCCGTGGACGTGCCCGTGCTGGCCGCAGGGGGGATCGGCGACGGCCGGCAGGTGGCCGCCGGGCTCGCGCTCGGCGCCGAAGGGGTGTGGACCGGCTCGCTCTGGCTCACGGTCGAGGAGGCGGACACGCCCGAACTGGCCAGACGCCGCATCCTCGCGGCGAGTTCGCGAGACACCGTGCGGTCGCGGAGCTGGACCGGCAAACCCGCCCGGTTGCTGAAGAACGCGTGGACGGAGGCCTGGGAAGCCGCGGACTCCCCTGGCACACTGCCGATGCCGCTGCAGTTCATGCTGGTCTCGGATGCGCTGCGGCGGATCGGCCGGTCGGAGGCCGCCGAGCTGGCCACGTTCCCGGCGGGTCAGATCATCGGGGTCACCGATCAGGTGCGGCCGACGAAGGAGGTGATGTTCTCGCTGGTGGAGGGGTACGTCGAGGCGATGGAACGACTCACCGCCATCACCCGAGCCTGACCGTCGGTCTAGTCGAAGATTTTCTCCGGCAGGCCGAAGGAGGGGATGCGCTCCGGCGGGAACGTGGTGATCTCGGCGATCCGCCCGTCCTCGATCCGCAGCACGTCCAGGTTGACGGCGGAGAAGTGGTCCTCGCCCGGCTTGCGCACGTAGTTGGCGACGGCGGGCTGGCGGTTGGCCGAGGTCGCGAGGGTGCGCCACTCGCCCCACGCCTGCTGCCCTTCGAGGACCGGCCGCCACATGTCGAGGATGGCCGCCCGGCCGATGTAGAAATCGTGGGTCGGCGGCATGCACTGCATCGCGTCCTCGCGCAGCAGCTTGGCCAGGGTGGCCATGTCGGCCCGCATCGAGGCGTCGACGAAGCGCTTGAGCACCTCGCGCTCCTCCGCGCTCGGCTCGGTGGCCTTGGCCCACTCGCTGCGCCGTTCCGGCAGGTTGGCGCGCAGCGTTGCGCGCCCGCGCTGGAGGGCGCTCTTGACCGACGGCACGCTCATCTCCAGGGCCTCGGCGACCTCCGTCGCGGGCCAGCCGAGCACGTCGCGCATGACCAGCACCGCCCGCTGGCGCGGCGGCAGGTGCTGGATCACCGCGAGGAAGGCCAGCTCGATCGTCTCCCTGGCCACGGCCAGCTCCTCGGGCAACTGGTCGTCGGGGTACGGCTCCAGCCACGGCACGTCCGACAGCGGCGCTTCCGACAGCACCACCTCCTTGCGCCCGGCGATGAGGTCGAGACAGACATTGGTCGCGATCTTGTACAGCCAGGCGCGGTAGGTGGAGCGCCCCTCGTAGGTGTCGGCCTTACGCCAGGCCCGGACCATCGTCTCCTGGACGGCGTCCTCCGCCTCGCTGTATGAGCCCAGCATCCGGTAGCAGTGGACATGCAACTCGCGCCGGTAGCGCTCGGCCTCTTCCACGTTCATCCCCCATGAAACTCCGCCGGCCTTTTCTCCTGGAACGCCCTGGCCCCCTCCCGCGCGTCCGAGGAACCGATCACGGGCCAGCCGTACGCGTCGGACACCTTCAGCGCCTCCGGCTCGGACATGCCGAGAGTGTCGCGGTACGTCCGTAGTATCGCCTGTACGGCGAGCGGGCCGGACGCCGCCACGTCGTCGGCGATCCGCCGGGCCTCCGTGAGGGCTTGGCCGTCCGGCACCACCCGGTTGACCAGGCCCATCGCCAGGGCTTCTGCGGCGGTGACCGGGCGGCCGGTGAGCAGGAGGTCCATGGCGTGGCAGTAGGGGATCTGTCTCGGCAGCCGGACCGCCGCGCCGCCCATCGGGAACAGCGCCCGCCTGGCCTCGAACAGGCCGAGTACGGCCGATTCGGCGACCACGCGCAGGTCGGTGCCGATGAGCAGTTCGGTGCCTCCGGCGACGGCGTGGCCCTCGACCGCGCAGACGACGGGCTTGGCGGGGACGTCCTGGCGCAGCAGGCCCTTCCAGTGGAAATCGGGGATGCGCGCGGCGCGGGCGGCGACCTCGGGGTCGGCCGACGGCTGCCCCATGGCCTTGAGGTCGGCGCCCGCGCAGAACGTGCCACCGGCTCCGGTGAGCACGGCCACGCGCACCTCCCGCTCCTCCGAGACGTAGGCCCAGGCGGAGGCCAGGCCGACCAGCATGTCGGAGGAGAGCGCGTTGCGGGCTTGCGGGCGGTCGAGGGTGACGATCACGACGTGTCCGTCGCGCTCGACGCGGCAGTGGGGCGTGCTGATCGGCAGGAGTTCCACGGCGTAGCCTCCAGGCGCTGAAGTATCAAGCGCTTGTTAGGCTACCCGGTGAGGTGCGCGTAGACGATGACGTTGTCCTCGTAGTGACCGCTCGCCTCGTCGAAGGCGCCGCCGCAGGTGACCAGGCGCAGTTCGGCCGAGTCCGTCGCGCCGTACACCTTCTCGGTCGGGAAGGCGTCCTTGTCCACCCGCTCGACCGCGTCCACCGCGAAGCGCGCCGTCGTCCCGTCCGCGCGCTCGACCGTGATCACATCGCCCTGCCGCAGCGTGTGCGCCCGGTAGAAGACGGCGGGCTTGCCGCGCGCGTCCACGTGCCCGAGCAGCACGGCCGGTCCCGCCTCGCCCGGCGTCGGCCGGTGCTCGTACCAGCCGACCAGCTCCGGCCGGTCCAGCGGCGGCACCTCTACGCTCTGGTCGGGGTTGAGGCCCACCGGGTCGATCGGGGCGTCCTTCACCCCGATCCTCGGTACGGAAACGCTCGTCGGCTCCGACTTCGGCAGTGTCGGCGCCGCCTCCGCGAACACCGGGGCCGCCGCCTCCGGCGGCACGGCGGCCGGAACCGGAGCGGCCTGGGCAGGGCGCGGTTCGCCCTTGAGCGCCCCCGCCGTGGCCAGCGCGCCGCAGAACACCAGGACGGCCGCCGCGGCCGTCGCCAGCATGCGCTTGTCCATCACCCTCCCCTTGGGTGCCGGGCCGGCCGCCGCGCCCGGGAGGGACGCGACGGCCGGGCCTTCATCGGATACCAGGCCTCAGGCCGCCTTGCCGGGAGGGCGCGGCGGGCGGGCCTTGAACGGAAACCGGGCCTCAGGCCGCCTCGCCCGAGAGGGGCGCGGCGGCCGGGCCTTCATCGGACGGCAGCCGTCAGGCCGCCTCGCCCGCACGGCGGCGGGCGAACAGCGCCGAGCCGGCGCCGCCCGCGAGGAGCAGGCCGCCCAGGGCCACGCCGGCGAAGCCGGTGCTCTCGGAGTGGCCGCCGCCGGTCGCGGCGCCCCCGCGCGGCGTCAGCGTGTAGTCGCTGGCCTTGTAGCGCGGCTTGACCGTCAGCTTCGCCCACGCCTTGGTGCCGTCGGCCAGCCGGGCCTGGAACCAGTAGTCGCCCGCCTTGGTGCTGGAGGCCACGTGGAACCGCTTGACCGCCACGCCGGACGTGCCGACCTTCACGGTGAACTTCTTGCCGTTCGGGTCGGTGATCGTGGCGGTGGTCTTCTCGCCCTTCTCCGTCGCCACGATCGCGTCGAACTTGCCGCCTGCGTAGACCTTGCCCGGGTCGAGGATGAGCGCGAGCGAGGTCTGCGGGTGGCGCTTGAGCACGGTCAGCTTCGCGGAGCGGCTCTGGCCGCTCGGCAGCGCCGCCTTCACCGTGTACGCCCCCGGCTTGGCCCCCTTCGGCGAGGTCAGCTTGACCCGGGCGGTGCCCCAGCCGTCCACCTTGGCCGTGTACTTCTTGCCGCCCGGGTCGGTGATCGTGACCGGGGTGCCCGCCTTGACGTTCGTCGTGGTGACACCGGCGAAGTAGCTCTGGCCCGCGATCACGCGGTTCGGCTCCAGCTTCAGGTCGAGACCGGTGACGGGCACCGGCTTCACCGGCGGCTTGCCGGCGACGACCTCGATGCTGCTGGAGACCGTGCCGAAGCGGCCGAAGTCCGCGCGGATCGGGTAGCGGCCCGGCTTGGCGTCGGAGGCCACGTCCACGGTCAGGAACGCCGTGCCGGTGCCCTTGGCCGCGCTCTCCTGCAGGGGCAGCGTGCGCGGGTGGCCGAGCAGGTCGGAGCTGACGATGACCTCTCCGGCCCGCATGTCGCCGGAGACCTGGACCTTGACCCGGCCGCCGGGCGCGACCTCCTGGGTGTCGAAGCCGAAGGCGGGCTTGACGGCCTCGTCCTCGGCCGCGACCACCGTCAGGACGGCGCGGGCGTTCGAGCGGTCGGCGAAGTGGGCGTCCACCGCGTGCTCGCCGAGGGCGTCGGAGACGCGGACCTGGAAGCGGTACTCCTTGCGCTCACCGGGAACGTTCCAGGAGCTGGGGGAGAAGCCGCGCGAGGTGATCGCGGTGATGGCCTCGCGGGTGGAGGTGACGGTGACCGTGACGATGTCGCCGGGCTTGGCCGTGGTGGCGCTCAGCGAGATCGTGCCCTTCTGCTCGACCTCCTTCTCCGAGGCGGTCTCGGAGGGGGCCGGCTTCGGGCTGGCCTTCTCCGCCGGAGCCTTCGGCGCCGGGGTCTTGGGCGTCCCGGTCTTCGGGGTCTCGGTCTTCGGGGTCTCCGGCTTGGGCGCCGGGGTCTTCGGAGCCTCGGGAGACGGGGTCTCGACCGGTGCCGTGCTCGCCGGCGCGGCCGGGGTCCCCGCCGGCTCGGGGGCGGGCTCCGCGAGCGCGGGGCTCGCGGTCAGTACGGCGAGGCCGAGGGCGCCGGCCACCGCGAGGGACTTGTTGAAGCGCATGTTCTCCCAATCGATGGAGGCGGCGCGGGGTTCAGGAGATCCCCGTTTCTCGGGAACACGCCGCCTCGCGAGGGACATCATCTCGCAACAAAAGTGACAGAAGTGTCCAAAACGGACAAGGGAGGTTTTTCTTGACCTTTTCATTACGTTCACCCAGGTCGAAGGTCAAAAACGAAACTCTAGCCCACGGCCGGGAAAGGTGTGAAATCAAGCGCTTGCTCGGTTTGAGGTCCCGAGTTACGCTGCGTCCAGCTTGACCTTCCGACGTGAGGAGTGCCATGGGCACGCTCGGATTCTGGCGGCTGGCGCAGGCCGATCCCGACTGGATCGCGGCCGTGGACCCCGACGGCACGGAACACCGGGCAGGCGACCTCCTCGCCCGCTCCAACCGGCTCGTCCACGGACTGCGCGCCCTCGGCCTCAGGCCGGGGGACGGCTTCTGCGCGCTGGTGCCCAACGGCGCCGACGGACTCGTCCTCTACCTCGCCGCACTGCAGGCAGGCTGGTACTACACCCCGATCAACTGGCACCTCACCGGCCCCGAGATCGCCTACATCGTCGCCGACAGCGAGGCCAAGGCCCTGTTCGTCGACGCCAGATACGCCGAGGAGGGCACCAGAGGGGCCGAGGCGATCGCGGCGGGGCTGCGTTTCGCCGTACCGGATCTGCCGGGGTTCCGGCCGGTGGCCGACCTGCTCGACGGGCAGCCGGGAACCGCGCCCGAGCACCGCACCGCCGGTGCCGCCATGCACTACACCTCCGGCACCACCGGACGGCCCAAAGGCGTCAGACGCCCGCTCAGCGGCCTCGACCCCGACGACGCCGCCGAGTTCACGACCTTCCTGCTCGGCCTGTTCGGCGTGACGCCCGGCAGCGGCAACGCCCACCTCGTGACCTCGCCCAGCTACCACACCGCCGTGGCCCAGTTCGGCGGCACCGCCCTGCACATGGGCCACCGGCTCGTCTACATGGACCGCTGGGACGCCGAGGAGGCGCTGCGGCTGTGCGAGCGCCACCGGGTCACCAACTCCCACCTGGTGCCCACCCACTTCAAGCGGCTGCTCTCGCTGCCGGAGGAGACCCGGCGCAAGTACGACCTGTCGTCGCTGCGCTGGATGATCCACGCCGCCGCCCCCTGCCCCGTGCCCGTCAAGCGGCAGATGCTGGAGTGGTGGGGCGACGTCGTCTACGAGTACTACGCCGCCACCGAGGGCGGCGGCACCATCGCCACCCCGCAGGAATGGAAGGCCCACCCGGGCACCGTCGGCAGAGCCTGGCCGATCAGCGAACTGCTCATCGTGGACGACGCGGGCGAACCCGTCCCCGCCGGGACACCCGGCACGATCTACATGAAGATGGCCGGGGTCGCCTTCGAGTACAAGGGCGACCCGGACAAGACGGCGGCCGGACGGCTCAAGGACCACTTCACCGTCGGCGACATCGGCTACCTCGACGAGGACGGTTTCCTGTTCCTGTGCGACCGCAAGGCCGACCTGATCATCTCGGGCGGCGCCAACATCTACCCGGCCGAGATCGAGAACGAGCTGATGATCCACCCGAAGGTCGCCGACGTCGCCGTCTTCGGCGTACCCGACGAGGAGTGGGGCGAGCAGATCAAGGCCGTCGTCGAACCCGCGCCCGGCTGCCCGCCGGGACCGGAACTCGCCGCCGAGATCCTCGCCTCGCTGGAGGGGCGGCTGGCCCGGATGAAATGGCCCAGAAGCATCGACTTCATCGCGGAGATGCCCCGCGAACCCAACGGCAAGCTCCTCAAACGCAAGCTCCGGGCACCGTACTGGGAAGGACGCGGCCGTGCCATCTGAGCCGCTCGTCGCCGAGCACGTCCTGGAGTTCCCCGGCGGCTACACGCGCACGACCGGACCGGTGATCGGCAGATTCCTCACCGAACTGCGCGAGCGCCGGATCGTCGGCGTCCGCACTGCGGACGGCCGGGTCCTGGTGCCGCCGCTGGAGTACGACCCGGACAGCGGAGAACCGGTCACCGACGAGTGGACCGAGGTCGGCCCCGCCGGTACGGTCACCACCTGGACCTGGGTGGACACCCCGCTCGACCGCCACCCCCTCGACCGCCCCTTCGCCTGGGCGCTGATCCGCCTCGACGGCGCCGACACGGCGCTGGTGCACGCGGTGGACGTGGGAGACCCCAAGACGCTGCGCACCGGCACCCGGGTCCGGCCCGTCTGGAGGGACCGGCGCACCGGCCACATCGGCGACATCTCCCACTTCGCCCCCGAGGTCACCGAGATCGTCTCGCCGGTGCGCGCGGAGTACCGGATCACCGCCTCCGCCTCGCTCACCCGCTTCCTCGAAGGCGTCAGTCGCGGGGTCTTCCTCGGCTGCCGCTGCACCGCCTGCGACCACGTGTACGTCCCGCTGCGCCCGTCGTGCCCCGGCTGCGGCGGCCGGATCACCGGAGAGGTGGAACTGCCGGACACCGGCACCGTCACCACGTTCGCGATCAACAACCTGCCCGACCCGCGCGCCCCGGAGGTGCCCTTCGTCAGTGCCTACATCCTGCTCGACGGCGCGGACGTACCCATGATCGCCCTGGTCGGCGGCGTGCCCGCGCACGAGGTCCGCCAGGGCATGCGGGTGCGCGCCGAATGGCTTCCCGAGGAGGAACGCACGCCGTCGATGGCCTGCGTCCGGTGGTTCGCGCCCACCGGCGAACCGGACGTGGAGCTGTGATGCGGGAGGTCGCCGTCGTCGCCTTCGCCCAGACCGCTCACACCGCCCACGACACCGGCGCCTCGGAACCGGAGCTGATCCTGCCCGTCATCGAGGAGGTCCGCGCCCGAACCGGGTTGCGCGCCTTCGACTTCACCTGCTCCGGAAGCTGCGACTATCTCGCGGGCGCCCCGTTCTCGTTCGTCTCCGCCCTCGACGCCGTCGGCGCCTGGCCGCCGATCTCGGAGAGCCACGTCGAGATGGACGGCGCCTGGGCGCTGTACGAGGCGTGGGTACGGCTCCAGCACGGCGACGTCGACACCGCCCTCGTGTACGGGTTCGGCAAGTCGTCCCTCGGCGACCTGCGCACGCTCACGACCCTCCAGCTCGACCCCTACTACCTGGCACCGCTCGGCCTCGACCGGCTGTCCATGGCCGGACTCCAGCGCGCCGCCCTCGGCGCCCCGCAGGAGGAACTCGACGCCGTCGTCCGGCGCAGCCGTACCGCCGGGCGGGCCAACCCGCACGCGCTGGACCTGCCCCTGGACGGCGACGAGCCGCCCGTCACCGACGGCGCCGCCGCGATCGTCCTCGCGGCCGGAGACCGCGCGGGGGACCTGTGCGAGAACCCCGCCCGCATCACCGGGATCGCCCACCGCATCGAACCCCACTACCCGGGCGTGCGCGAGCTGTCCCGCTCGCCGTCGGCCGAGGACGCCGCGCGGGCGGCCGGAGTCGGCAAGGGCCCGGTGGAGGTCGCCGAACTGCACGCCCGGTTCGCCCACGAGGAGATCATCCTGCGGCGGGCACTGGACCTGCCGCCGGAGACCGAGATCAACCCCAGCGGCGGCCCGCTGTCGGCCGACCCGGTCATGGCCACCGGCCTGATCCGCATCGGGGAGGCCGCCCGGCGCGTCATGGACGGCCGCGCCCGGCGCGCCGTCGGCCACGCCGCGAGCGGGCCCTGCCTGCAGCACAACCTCGTCGCCGTCCTGGAGGTCTGATGGGCAACGCGTGCGCGGTCATCGGTGTCGGCCAGACCCACTACACCGCCAGGCGCCGCGACGTCTCGATCGCCGGGCTCGTGAGAGAGGCGGCGCTGCGCGCCCTCCAGGACGCCGAACTCACCTTCAAGGACATCGACGCGGTCGTCATCGGCAAGGCGCCCGACCTGTTCGAGGGCGTGATGATGCCCGAGTCCTACCTGGCGGACGCGCTGGGCGCGGCCGGCAAGCCCATGATGCGCGTCCACACGGCCGGGTCCGTCGGCGGCTCGACCGCGCTGGTCGGCGCCTCGCTCATCCAGGGCGGAGTCCACGACCGGGTGCTCGTCGTCGCCTTCGAGAAGCAGTCGGAGTCGAACGCCACCTGGGCGCTGTCGACGCACCTGCCGTTCAACGCCTCCCTCGTCGTCGGCGCGGGCGGCTACTTCGCCCCGCACATCCGCGAGTACATCCGCCGCTCGGCCGCCCCCGCCCACATCGGCACCCTGGTCGCCGTCAAGGACCGGCGCAACGCCCTGAAGAACCCCTACGCGCACCTGCGCATCCCCGGCATCGACCGGGCGATGGTCGAGTCGACCCCGATGCTCTGGGAGCCGATCCGCTACCTGGAGACCTGCCCCTCCAGCGACGGCGCCTGCGCGATGGTCCTCAGCTCCGCGCGCGCCGCCACCGGCACCCCGGCCTGGGTCCACGGTACGGCGATGCGCTCGGAGCCGATCTTCCGCGCCGGTCGCGACACCGTCAACCCGCAGGCGGGCAAGGACTGCGCCGCCGACGTCTACCGTCAGGCGGGCATCGCCGACCCGCGCACCGACCTCGACGTGGCCGAGGTGTACGTGCCGTTCTCCTGGTACGAGCCCATGTGGCTGGAGAACCTGGGCTTCGCGGCGGACGGCGAGGGCTGGAAGCTCACCGAGTCCGGCGCGACCGCGCTCGACGGCGACATCCCCTGGAACCCGTCCGGCGGCGTGCTGTCGGCGAACCCGATCGGCGCCTCCGGCCTGATCAGGTTCGCCGAGGCCGCCCAGCAGGTGCGCGGGAGAGCGGGGGAGCACCAGGTGGACGGCGCCGGACGCGCGCTCGGCCACGCCTACGGCGGCGGCGCCCAGTTCTTCGCGATGTGGATCGTGGGACGGGAGAGGCCCTGATGGAGTTCAACCACGCCGACCTGTTCGAGGGGCTCGCCGACGCGATCGGCGGGCGGACCGCCCTGGTGTGCGGCGAGCGCCGCCGCACCTACGCCGAACTCGACGCCGAGGCCAACCGGCTGGCCCACTACCTGGCCGGGCTCGGCGTCGGACCCGGCCGCCACGTCGGGCTCCAGCTCTACAACGGCGTCGAGTACGCCGCCGGGATGCTGGCCGCGCTCAAACTGCGCGCGGTGCCCGTGAACGTCAACTACCGCTACGTCGAGGCCGAACTGCTCCACCTCTACCGCGACTCCGACATCGTCGCGTTGCTGTTCGACGCCGAGTTCGCCGCCCGGGTCGCGGCCGTCGCGCCACAGGCGCCCACGCTGGCCCACCTGGTGTCGGTGGGCGGGGCGGCCGAGGGGGCGGTGCCGTACGAGGAGGCCGTCGCCGGGAGCTCGGACGGGCGCGGTTTCCCCGAGCGCAGCGGCCAGGACGTGTACATCATCTACACCGGCGGCACCACCGGCCTGCCCAAGGGCGCGATGTGGCACGTCGAGGACCTGTTCATGGCCTTCGGCGGCGGCAACCCGTACGGCGAGCCGCGCGCCACCCCGCAGGAGGTGATCGACGCCGCCGCCGAGGCGGCCCCCGTCACCATGATGGCCGCGCCCCCGCTCATGCACGGCGCCGCCCAGATGGCCACCTTCATCGCCTGGTGGATGGGCGCCACGATCGTGTACGTCCGCAGGTTCACGGCCGACGCCGTCTGGCGGGCGGTCGAACGCGAGCGCGTACTCACCCTGAGCATCACCGGCGACGCCATGGCGCGGCCGCTGGCCGAGGCGCTGGAGACGGCGGTTTACGATCTCTCGTCGCTGGCCGCGATCAGCTCCACGGGCGCGATCCTCACCGGGTCGGTGCGTGAGCGCCTTCAGGAGCGGCTGCCGAACACGATGATCCTCGACAACTTCGGCTCCACCGAGTCCGGGTTCACGGCCTCCGGGGTGGCGGGCTCCTCGCCGGAGAGCGGCCTGCGCTACCAGCCGAACGCCTCCGCCCGCCTGGCCGTCCTCGACGAACGCCTGCGGCCGGTCGCGGCGGGTCAGATCGGCACCGTCGCGAAGTCCGGGCGGGTGGCCTTCGGCTACTACAACGACCCCGTCAAGACCGCCAGCACCTTCGTCACGGCCGCCGACGGCACGAAGTGGCTGCTCACCGGCGACCTGGCCAGTGTGGGACCCGACGGCACCGTGAACGTCTTCGGCCGAGGCTCGCAGTGCATCAACACCGGAGGGGAGAAGGTCTTCCCCGAGGAGGTCGAGGCGGTGCTCAAGGGGCATCCCGCCGTGTTCGACGCGGTCGTCACCGGCATCGACGACGAACGCTGGGGCAGCCGAGTGGCCGCCGTGGTCGAGGTCCGGCCCGGCGCCTCCGCCGGCATCGCCGCGCTCGACGTCCACTGCCGGGCGCGGCTGTCGGGGTTCAAAGTGCCTCGGACGTACGCGTTCGTGGACGAACTCATCCGCTCCCCGGCGGGCAAGGCCGACTATCGCTGGGCCAGGGAGACGGCCTCAGGCCCGCTGGGACGCGACACGGGCCTTTAGCGCGGTATCAGGACGGCCGCCGGGGGCTTATGGTCGGCGACCCGGGCCGGGTTCCGGGCTCAGGCTTTCTGGGTGGTCAGGAAGGCGGCCAGCCCCAGGTAGACGACGCCGCTGCCGACCTCGACCCGGCGCTGGGCGCGCGCGGAGGAGCGCACCCGCCCGGCGATGGCCGACGACAGCAGCGCCACCACCCCGTCGCTGATCAGGCCGAGGGCGCACCAGATCGCGCCGAACACCAGGATCTGCGGCAGCACCGGCCCGGCGGCCGGGTCGGTGAACTGGGGCAGGAAGGCGAGGAAGAAGATCGCGGTCTTCGGGTTGAGCACGTTGACCACGAACCCCTCCCAGAACATGCGCCGCCGCGAGTGGACGACCGGCGCCGCCTCCTCGCCGACGACGGTGCCACTGCCGCGCGCGAGCAGCTTGCTCACTCCGAGCCACAGCAGGTAGGCGACGCCGGCCAGCTTGACCACGGTGAAGGCCGTCGCCGAGGTGGCCAGCAGGGCGCTGACGCCGAGCGCGGCGGCGGCGATGTGGACCAGCGAGCCCGCGTGCACGCCGAGCACCGACACGAACCCAGCCGACCGTCCTTGCGCCACGCTACGGGTCACGATGAACACCACGGCGGGACCCGGGATGACGAGGATGGCCAGCGTGGCGGCGGCAAAGAGGGCGAGTGTCGATATGTCCGGCATGCGCAGAGCTTAGGAGGCCACTCTCAGCCCTCGCAATGACTTTGCGGTGCCGGCACGTCCAAGGCCGGGTTCCGGTCGAAGAAGCCGACCGGCCGCAGCGTGAACCCGGTACGGTCCACCGGCATGACCGGCCAGTCCTCCGGCCGGGGCGCGTGGGTGAGCCCGAAGGTGTGCCAGAGCACCACGTCCTGCCCGTCGAGGTCGCGGTCCTGAGCCGTGTACGCCGGGATCCCGGCGCCGCCCGGATGCTGGTTCGGCAGGTCGCCCGCGGCGTACCTCTCGTCGGGCGCGTAGCGCGTCACCCACAGGTGGCGGGTGGCGAACGCGGCGCGGGCGGCGATCGAGGAGCCGGGGTCGGCCAGCAGCACCGGCCCGCCCTCCGGGTGCAGCGCGTAGGCGACCGGGTCGCCGAAGCGGTTGCGCGAGCCCGGGTTCGTGACGTGCCACACCCGGCCCGCCGACGCGTCGGCCAGTCGCCCGGCCTCACGCTCGCGCAGCAGCGGCGTGCGGCGCATCGTGAACGCGTTGCCCCTCGGGTTGTCCGGGCCGATCGGCATCCGCGCCGCCTCCACCTCCTCGACGCGGTTGGCCGGGCCGTCCACCTCCATGTCCAGGCGGGCGCAGAACAGATGCTGGTGGTACGGCGCCCCGAGGCCGGGCGCGATCTGCGATGCGTACGGCGAGCCGTCCCGGTGGGCGGAGGTGAAGACGAAGCCGGTGGCCTTGGCCTCGAACTCGATGGTGCCGTCCAGGTAGAGGTGCCAGGCGAAGCCGTAGTCGTAGTTGCCGACCGTGGCGAACGTGGAGATCACCAGACGGCGCTGCCTGCGGGTCTCCGACGCGCCCGTCCACAGGTCGGTGTGCTTCCAGAGGATGCCGAAGTCCTCCTCGTGCAGGCAGATCGCGTTGGACAGGGTGCGCGGGGCACCGTCCCAGTCGGGGATCACCGCGTCGAGGTAGGTGATCTCGCCGACGCAGTCGCAGCCGAGTTCGAGGGAGTTGGTGTAGCGGCCGATGAGGTACTCGCCGACGTCGAAGTAGTTCTGCCAGGACCGTACCGGCGCCGGGTCCGCGTACGGCACCACCATCTCGCAGATGGAGGCCCGGTTCACGATCGGCCGCCCCTGGTAGGCGATCCGGTGCAGCACCAGGCCCTCGCGCAGGTCGAAGCCGACCCGCAGCGTCCAGTTCTGCCAGCTCACCGCGTGGCCGTCGAGGGTGAAGCTCGGGCCGTCCGGCTGGGTGATGCGGATCGGCCGCAGGCCCTCGCGCGCCGGGCCGGTCACCTCGGGGTCGTCGAAGTTGCCCGATTCGGCGGGCACCGGCATCGGGCCGGCGTCGATGACCTGGTCCACGGTCCTGTTGACGAGGTCCACGTAGGCGACCAGGCCGTCCACGGGGTGGGCCCAGGCGTGGTCCTTCTCGTGCTCCTGGTGGAAGGCGAGGCTGCGCACCATGCGGCGGCCCGCCTCGCCGGGGTACTCGGGGTACACACCGGCGGAGAGGGGGGCGGCGCGGACCTTCTCGACGTCCAGGCCCCTGGCCTTGAGGGCCGACAGCCACCGCTCGTCGGTGGCCAGGATCTCCTCGACCAGCCCGAACTCCTCCTCCATCACCGGCAGTTGGCCGTCGACGGCGGCGTCGAGCACCCGCACGTCCTGGACCTGCTCGCGGGTGAGCGAGACCCGCACGTCCTTGGCCGGGCCTCCGCCCAGATCGTGCAGGAACGCGCGCACCCGGCGCTCGGGCGCGACCGTCCCGCCGTCCGTCGCGGCCGGTTCTACCGTCTTCCCTGACGGTTCGTCCGGGCCGGCGGTGGGCCGGGCCGGGTTCTTGGCGGGCTCTTCCAGCCCGAGGTAGGCGAACCGGGTCGTTTCGGTGACCAGCCCGGCGGCGGCCAGGATTGCGCGCGCGGCGGTCATCTCGTCGGCGCTCAGCGGATCGAGGGGGTGTCGGGAGACCATGCTTCGAGCCTCTCCCGCAACCCGCCGCTCCGCCAGTGCTTCCGCCACACCCGCACTGCCCGTTCGATCGCCGCGCCACTGCTTTCGCCACACCCCGCTCTGCCGCCCCGCCGGCGTTTCCGAGCACACCCGCGCTACCCGCTCTGCCGTCCCGCCTCACCGGCGGTCGTCGGGTGGTTGCCGATGCTGGTGACCAGGGCGTCCAGCAGGGCCTGTGTGGCGGGTGGGTACGGTGGTCCGCCGTAGGTGGCCGCGTACACGTGCCGGGTCGAGCCGGGGATCTCCACGGCCGTGACCTCGGGGTTGCGGTGGGCGCGCAACGCCAGCCCCGGCAGCACCGTCAACCCCAGCCCGGCCGCCACGAGGGCCTGGACGGCCACGATGTCGTCGCTGGTGAAGCAGATCTCCGGGGAGAATCCCGCCTTGCCGCACATGTCGAGCAGGTGGCTGCGGCACCGGTCGCAGCCCGCGATCCACGAGGAGCCCGCGTGGTCGGCCAATGTCCCGGAAGGCCCGCGCGACAGCAGGTAGCTGGGGTCGTCGAACAGGTGGACCAGGCTGAGACCGCCGTCCTCCGGGGCGGTGTCGTCGTAGCGGAACATCACCGCCACGTCCACGCGCCCGGCGCGCAGCAGGCGCAGGGCCTCGGGGGGTTCGGTCTCGGTCAGGTTCAGGCGCAGCCCGGGGTGACCGGAGGACAGGGCCATCGCCGCCGAGGGCACGAACGTGCCGAGCGCCGAGGGGAAGGCGGCCAGCCGTACCCTGCCGGAACGCAGGCCCACGTGGGCGGCGAGTTCCTCCGACGCGGCGTCGAGCCGGGCGATGATCTCGGCGGCCCGTTCGGCGAGCAGGTGGCCCGCCTCGGTCAGCCGGATGCCGCGCCCGGCCCGCTGCACGAGCTGGGCGCCCGTTTCGGCCTCCAGCCGGGCCAGATGGTGGCTGACCGAGGGCTGGGAGTAGTGGAGTTCCTTGGCGGCGGCCGTGACCGAACCCCGGCGGGCCACCGCGACCAGCACCCTGAGGCGCGAAACATCGAGCATATCTATTGATAACACTAAATACTTCTGTTGGACCTATTGGTCGGTATTGCGGCACGGTTGACACATGAGCACTAGGACCGTGACCAGGCCGGGACTCGACGAGATCGTCAGCGGGATCGAGGCCGTCGTCGCGCGCGGACTGCCCGCCCGCGAGAGTGCGTACGCGGTGGCCGACCTGCTCAGAAACCGCCTCCCAGGGCCGGACATCCTCACCCCGCAGGAGCGCGCGGGCGATCCGGACGGTTACCAGTCGGTCCTGCTGCACGCGCGGGAGTCGTTCTCCGTCGTCGGCGTCGTGTGGCGGCCCGGCCAGTTCACCAAGATCCACGACCACGTCTCCTGGTGTACGTTCGGCATCCTGTCCGGCATCGAGTACGAGACGCTCTACCGCGACATGGGCGACCACCTGGCCGAGATCGGCCGCGCGGCCAACCGTCCCGGCGACGTCAGCGGCTTCGCCCCGCCCGGCGACATCCACCGGGTCGAGAACATCAGCGATGAGGTCGGGATCTCCCTCCACGTGTACGGCGCCGACGTCGGAAGGCTGGGCAGCAGCGTGCGCCGCTACTACGACCTCCCGGTCCGCGCCGACTGACAGCACCGACAGACTGCGCCGACAGACTGCGGACGGCAACCCGGCGGATCAGCGCAGGCGGCCGCGGAGCAGGTCGACGAGGGTCTCGTGGGTGCGCTCGATCGGCTGGTCGGGACGGGTGACCCGGCGCTCGATCGAGACCGTCAGCACCATGCCGAACACCGCCGTGGCCGCCGTCTCCACGTCGAGGTCGGCGCGCAGCTCGCCCGCCGCCACCGCCTCGCGCAGCACCCGGGCGTAGACGCCGAGCGCCCGCTCCCGTAGCTGGGTGACGGCCTCCTGCCAGGCCGTCCGCCACATCTCGGCCAGCAGCACCCGCGCGAACGGCCCGTACTGCTCGAAGAACCGCAACTGCCCCAGCACCACGGCGTCGAGCCGATCCAGCGGCCGCTCGCCCTCGGCGGCCTCCGCGAGCGCCTCGGACAACCGTCCGATCGAGTGCTCCAGCAGGGCGGCGAACAACGCCTCCTTGCTGCCGAAGTTGTAGAAGACGGTGCCTTTGGCGACCCCGGCCCGCTCGGCGATGGCCTCCACGGTGGTCGCCGAGTACCCCTGTTCGGCGATCAGCTCGATCGCCGCGCCGAACACCTTCAGCCGGGTGTCGGCCCGGCTCACAGCGACAGCTCCGGATGCAGGCGCTTGAGCGTCCAGACGCGGCCGCGGTCGGCCGCCAGGGCGGTGAGCGCGAGCCCGAGCACGAGGAAGGCGGTCAGCACCCCGCAAGCCTGCCACACCACGGTCAGGTCGCCGCCGCTGATCAGCCTGCGCAGCGCGGAGACCACCCAGCTCATCGGCAGCCACGGCGAGATCGTCCGGAAGAACCCGGGCGAGGTCTCGATCGGGTAGGTGCCCGCGGCCGAGGTGAGCTGCAGCATCAGCAGCGCCAGCGCCGCCACCCGGCCGGGGGAGCCGAGCAGCGCGTTGACGGCCTGCACCAGCGCCATGAACGCCGCCGCGGTCAGCAGCAGCAGCCCGGCCACGCCCGCCCAGTGCGCCGCCTGCAGCCCGAGCGCGAAGCGCAGCACCGCCACCAGCACGCCGACCTGCGCCGCGCCGAGGGCGAGCGCGGGCAGCCAGCCCGCGAGCACGACGCGGAAGACGCTCCGGGTGCCCGCCAGCAGGCGCCGGTTGAGCGGCTTGAGCACCATGAAGGCGATCATCGCGCCGACCCACAGCGACAGCGGCAGGAAGAACGGGGCGAACCCGGTGCCGTAGTTGGGCACGTCGTTGTCCACGGTCTTGGCCAGCCGGACCGGATCGCTCATCATGTCGGATCGCTCGGTCCGTTCCGCGCCCGAGTAGTCGGGGATCCGCGCGGCGCCCTCGCCGAGCCCGTCCGCCAGGTCGCCGGAGCCCTTCTCCAGCCGGTCGAGGCCGTCGCCGACCTTGGCGGCGCCGTCGCCCAGCCGGCCGACGCCGCTGTGCAGCGCGTCCGCGCCGTCGCCGAGTCTGACCAGGCCGCCGCCGAGCTTGCCGATTCCGGCCGTGACCTGCTTCGAGCCGTCGGACAGCTTGGCGGCGCCGGAGACGAGCTTGCCCACACCCCTCCCGGCCGCGCCCACGCCCGTGTCCACCTTGGCGGCGCCCGCCGCCAGCTTGGCCAGGCCCGCGTCGAGCTGGGCGACCTGCTCGCGGACCTCGTTCAGGCGGGGGCCGAGGTCGGGGGCGACGGCGGCGACGCGGCGGGCCGTACGGGCCAGCTCGCGCGCCTGCTCCGGCAGCGCGGAGGTGCCGCCGAGGCGGTTCTGGAGCTGCCCGGCCTGCTCGGCGGCCCGTTCGGCCGAGTTCGCCGCGCCGCGCAGCAGGGCGCGCAGCTCGGAGTCGCCCTCGGGCAGCGCGCTCAGCCGGTCGAGCGCGGCCCGCGCCTGGCTCGCGGCCTCCTGGGCGTTGCCGCGCGAGCGGACGGCCAGGTCGTCGAGCCCGTCGGCCAGCCGGTCGGCGGGGACCGGACGGCCCTCGTGGATCAGCAGGTCGGCGAGGAGGGCGCGC
>NZ_BAAAHQ010000043.1:68505-127389 GCF_039525605.1 Nonomuraea longicatena
TCCGCGACCTTGGGCCCGTACTCGGCGAGGACCGGCACGTACGTGTCGGCGAGCCGGTCGACGGCGCCGCGCTGGGCGCGGACCTGCTCGGCGGCCCGGCGGGAGCCCTCGGCGAGTTGCCCGGTGCCGGCGGCCAGCTTGTCGAGCCCGTCCTTGAGCCTGCTCATCGCCTGGCCGGCCTGGCCGATGCCCTGGGTGAGCTTGGCCGAGCCCTGCTGGAGCTTGGCCGTCGCGGTGTTCGCGCTGTTCAGACCGACCGACAGCTCCTTCGCGCCGTTCTCGGCGGTGCCGAGGCCGCTACCCAGCTCGGCGACCCCGTCACCGGCCTTGCGGGTGCCGTCGCGCAGTTCGCCCGCGCCGTCGGCGGCTTCGACGGTCTTGTCGTGGATGTCGCCGATGGAGACGAACACCCGGTCGAAGTAGTCGCGGACGGCGGTTCGCGCGGCCGCGTCGCGGACCTCGGCGAAGACCGCGTCCGAGATCGTGCCCATGATGTAGCTGCGGCCGGTGTCCACGCGCACGCCGAGGCTGGCCGCGCTCGGCGCGGCCGTGTCGTCGGACGGCGAGGCCAGCCGCGCGCTGAAGTCCCCGGGAATCGTGAGCGACAGGTAGAAGCTGCCGTCGCCGACGCCGTCGGCCGCCTCACGGGCGTCCACCCGGTGCCAGTCGAGCACCCGGCGCTCGACGAGTTCGTCGGCCAGTTCCCGTCCGGCGGTGAGCGGCTCGCCGTCGGCGGTGGCCGGGCGGTCCTCCATGACCAGGGCGACGGGCAGCCGGTCCAGGTTGCCCTGCGGATCCCAGAACGACCACAGGTACAGCCCGGCGTACAGCAGGGGCAGCACGACGACGGCGGCGAGGGCCGCCCGGGTCAGGCGGGAGCGGAGCAGGGCCTTCACGTCAGCTCCACCAGCGCGTCGTGGCGGGCCGGGGCCTGCACGCACGAGGCGATCACGGCCGGTCCGTCGGCGGCGATCGCGGCGAGCAGGTCCCAGACGGCCTCGCGCCGGCCTGCGGGCAGCCCGGTGTCCACGTTGTCGGCGGCGATCACCTGCGGCCGGTCGAGCAGCGCGAGTGCGAGTCCGAGGCGGACGTGCTGCTCGCGGTCGAGCTCGCCCGCGCGGGTGCGCTCGTCCACGCCGAGTCCCGCGCGTTCGAGCACCTCCCCGTACGGTCCCCCTCGGCGTTCGCGCAGGTGTTCGCGGACGGTCAGCGAGCGGTCGAGGTCGGTCACCCCGTCGATCAGCGCCAGCGCGGCGGCCCTGCGGATGGCGCGGGGCCGGGTGTGGCCCGCGACGAGAAGGCTGCCTCCGCTCGGCCGCATCCGCCCGGTCAGGGTGAGCAGCAGGCTGGTGCGCCCGCTGCCCGCCGGGCCCGCGACGACCGCGAGGCCGCGCTCGAACTCCAGGTCCACCTCGGGGAAAACGCCGTCGAGCGACAGCCCCCTGGCGACGATCACCACAACTCACCTCTCGAACTGACCAGTCAGTACAAAAGCTGAGCATAACCGAGTCACAGCTCGCCCCGGTACCAGGCCTCCAGCTCGGCCTCCACCTTGGCGGCCAGCGCGTCCGTGTCGAGTGCGGCCGGTGTGTTCATGTCGAGCGCGGCCGACACGTTGGCATCGACCACGGGTGGAGTGTCTGTGTCGAGCGCGGCCGGAACGTTCGCGTCGAGCGCGGGCAGCGTGTCCGTGTCGAGCATCGGCCGGGACCGCTCGGCCCACTCGCGCAGCAGCCGGGCGAAGCGCTCCGCGTCCTGCGGCAGGACCTCGCCGTTGACGGCGAAGTACACGGCGATCGGCTCGTCCGCCTCGCAGTGCGAGCACAGCGGCACCTCCACCGGCGCCTCCACCGGCGCCTCCACCGGCACCTCCACCGGCCCCGCTCTGCCTGGCAGCCGCAGCACGGCCAGCAGCTCGCCGTCCTCGCAGCGCGGACAGGCCAGGCCGCTCACGACGTCCCCAGGGCGCCGGCGCCCAGCAGCGCCTTCAGGTCGCCGAACAGCGCGGGCTCGCCCGCCACCTGGAAGGGCTCCAGATTCAGCAGCAGGTCCTTGCGGCCCCGGCGACCCAGCCGTACGTGGACGGGGGCCCGGCCGGGGTGGGCGGTCAGGATCTCCTTCAGCTCCCGCACCACCCCCGCCGTCAGATTGCCCTCCTGGAGCACGATCACGACCGGGCGCTCGGTGGCCAGGTCGGAGACGTCGAGGACGGCGACCTCCTCGACGTACACGGACATCGTCTCGTCGCGCACGTTCACGCGCCCGCGCACCGACAGCACCCGGTCCTCCGCCAGCGCCTCCCCGCACAGCGCGTACGCCTTGGGGAAGACCAGGCACTCGACGGCCGCGTCATGGTCCTCCAGCGTGACGATCGCCCACGGACTGCCCTGCTTGGTGACCTTGCGCTGCAACCCGGAGACGATCCCGCTGATCCGGACCATCCCCTCCTCGCGCCCCGAGGCCAGCAAGCCCGCGATCGTCGTGTCGCGGCCCGCGTCCAGGATGCGCTCCGCGCCGTCCAGCGGGTGGCTGGAGACGTACAGGCCCAGCATCTCCCGCTCGAAGGCCAGCAGCGTCGCCTTGTCCCATTCGCCCTCGGGGACCGCGATCGAGAAGCCGCCCTCCTCGCCGGTGTCGCCGAACAGCGAGTCCTGGCCGTGCGCCTGGTTGCGCTTGACGTCGATGACCGCGTCCACGGCCTGCTCGTGCACCGCGACCAGGGCGGCCCGGTGGTGGCCGAGACTGTCGAAGGCGCCGCTCTTGGCCAGCGACTCGATCACCCGCTTGTTGCACACGAGCGCGGGCACCTTCGCCAGGAAGTCGTTGAGGTCGGCGAATGCGCCCTTGTCGGCGCGGGCCGAGACGATCGCGTCCACGACGTTCGCGCCGACGTTGCGCACCGCGCCGAGCCCGAAGCGGATGTCGGAGCCGACCGCGGCGAAGTCCTGCACGCTGGCGTTGACGTCCGGCGGCAGCACCTTGATGCCGAGCCTGCGGCAGTCGGACAGGTAGACGGCCATCTTGTCCTTGTCGTCGCCGACCGAGGTCAGCAGCGCGGCGAGGTACTCGCTCGGATGGTTGGCCTTCAGATAGGCGGTCCAGTAGGAGATCAGGCCGTACCCGGCCGTGTGGGACTTGTTGAACCCGTAGCCGCTGAACGGCACCAGTACGTCCCAGACCGCCTTCACCGCCTCCTCGGAGAAGCCCTCTGTCCGCATACCCGTCGAGAACCGGTCCCACTCGGCGTCCAGGACCTCCTTCTTCTTCTTGCCCATGGCCCGGCGCAGCATGTCGGCGGCCCCGAGCGAGTAGCCGGCGAGCTGCTGGGCGATGGCCATGACCTGCTCCTGGAAGACCACCAGGTGGAAGGTGTCGCCGAGGATCGGCTCCAGCGCCTGCCCGAGCTCCGGGTGGATCGGCTCGACCGGCTGCCTGCCGGTCTTGCGCAGCGCGTAGTTGGTGTGCGCGTTCATCTCCATCGGGCCGGGCCGGTACAGCGCGTTCACCGCCGCGATGTCGGTGAACGTGGTCGGCCGCATCAGCCGCAGCAGCACCCGCATGCCGCCGCTGTCGAGCTGGAACACCCCGAGCGTGTCGCCGCGCGCCAGCAGCTCGTACGTCGGGCCGTCGTCCAGCGGCACCTTCAGGATGTCGATCGCGAGCCCCTTGTTGGCGCGGACGCCCGCGACGGCGTCGCCGATGACGGTGAGGTTGCGCAGGCCGAGGAAGTCCATCTTCAGCAGGCCCATGTCCTCCGCCTGCGTGAACGGGAACCCGGTGACGACCGGCCCGTCGGCCTTCGGCCGCGTCAGCGGGATCACGTCCAGCAGCGGATCGGAGGACAGGATCACCCCGGCCGCGTGGATGCCGGTGCCCCTGGTCAGGCCCTCCACCCCGGTCGCGGTGTCGATCACCCGCTTGACGTCGGGGTCCTGGGCGTACATCGAGCGCAGCTCGGCCGCCTCGCCGTGGCGCGGGTGCCGCTCGTCGTGGATGGCGGCCAGCGGGATCTCCTTGCCGCCCTCCGCAGGGGGGAACGCCTTGGTGATGCGGTCGCCCAGCGCGTACGGCAGGCCGAGCACGCGGCAGGAGTCCTTGACGGCGGCCTTGGCCTTGATGGTGCCGAAGGTGACGATCTGGCAGACGTGGTCCTCGCCGTACTTGCGGGTGACGTAGTCGATCATCTCGTCGCGGCGGCGGTCGTCGAAGTCGAGATCGACGTCGGGCATCGTGATGCGTTCCGGGTTCAGGAACCGCTCGAAGATCAGCTTGTGCTCGATCGGGTCGAGTTCGGTGATGCCGGTGCAGTAGGCGACCATCGAGCCGGTGGCCGAGCCCCGGCCGGGGCCGAGTCCGATGCCGTTGGCCCGGGCGTGGCGGCAGATGTCGGCGACGACGAGGAAGTAGCCGGGGAAGCCCATCGTGTCGATCACCGACAGCTCGTAGTCGATGCGGTCGAGCACCTCCTGTGCGGGCTCGCCCCGGTAGCGGCGGCGGGCGCCCGCCAGCGCCTCCTTGCGCAGCCAGCTCGACTCGCTCTCGCCCTCCGGCACGGGGAAGCGCGGGGTCAGGTCGCGGTGGGCGAAGACCTCGTCGTAGTCGCCGACCCTTTCGGCGATCAGCAGCGTGTTGTCGCAGGCGCCGGGCACCTCGCCGTCCCACAGGGCGCGCATCTCCTCGGCGGACTTGACGTAGTAGCCGCTGCCGGAGAAGCGGAAGCGCTCGGCGTCGGCCAGGCGCTTGCCGGTGCCGATGCACAGCAGCGCGTCGTGGGCCTGCGCCTGGTCCTCGGTGACGTAGTGGGAGTCGTTGGTGGCCAGCGGCGGCAGGGCGAGGTCCCGGCCGATGCGCAGCAGGTCCTCGCGGACGCGGCGCTCGATCGCGAGGCCGTGGTCCATCAGCTCCAAGAAGTAGTTGCCCGCGCCGAACAGGTCGCGGTAGCGGGCGGCGGCCGCGAGGGCCTGGTCGTACTGGCCGAGGCGCAGCCGGGTCTGCACCTCGCCGGACGGGCAGCCGGTGGTGGCGATGAGGCCGGCGCCGTACTCGGCGAGCAGTTCATCATCCATACGCGGATATTTCTGGACGTGTCCTTCGAGCCAGGCCCGTGACTGCAACCGGAACAGGTTCCGCAGCCCCCGCGCGTCCTCCGCCCACATCGTCATGTGCGTGTACAGCCCGCGCCCCGACACGTCGCCGCCCTCGCCCGTGCCGTCGTTCGACTTCCGCAGCGCCAGGTTGTCGCTGTAGAACACCGGCGCCCGGTGGTGCCGGGCGGCGGGGGCGACGTACGCCTCGATGCCGATCACCGGCTTCACGCCCGCCTTGCGGGCCGCATGGTGGAACTCGTAGGCCCCGTGCACGTTGCCGTGGTCGCTCATTGCCACGGCGGGCATCCCGAGCCGCGCCACCTCCGCCATGAGCAGCCCGACCTTGGCCGCCCCGTCGAGCATGCTGTACTCGGTGTGCACGTGCAGATGCGCGAAGGACCCCATCGGCTGCCACTCCTGCGGGTTGTAGGCTCAGGCGGAACCCGAGCATTCGACCCGAGAGCAGGCAGGGTTGTCCAACAGCCGATTCGCGCATTTCCCACAACCGGTGGTTGTCGATCTGGACCTCGCGGCGATCCGCGCGTTCGTCGCCGTCGCGGACGAGCGCTCCTTCAGCGAGGCGGCGATCCGGCTCGACCTCAGCCAGCAGGCCGTCTCCAAGCGCATCGCGCGGCTGGAGTCCGATCTCGGCGCCACCCTGTTCTTCCGTACCAGGGCCGGGGCCGAACCCACCGAGGACGGCCGGGTGCTCCTCATGCACGCCCGCGCCCTGCTCGGCCTCGCCGAGCAGGCCGTCGCGGCGCTGCGCGACCGGCGCCGGGCGCTGCGGGTGGACGTGCACGACACCCGGCTGTACGCGCTCGACCTGGTCAGGGCTTTCCGCGAGCGCACTCCGGAGGCCGAGGTCGACGTGACCACGTCGGACGGCCTGGCCGCCACCCGCGCGGCTCTCGCCGAAGGGCGCGTCGACGCCGCCTTCAATCGGCTCAGTGGCCCCCTGGACGAGCCGTTGCGCGCGGCGCCCGCCTCACTGGAGCCCCTCCACCTGCTCGTCGGGCGCGACCACCCGCTCGGCGGCCGGAAAACCGTCGAGCCCGCACGGCTGGCGGGCACGAGTGTGTGGATGCCGGGGAACGTGCCCGGCGGCGAGTGGACGGAGTTCTACGAACTCCTCGCGGCCGCCTTCGGCTTCGCGATCGACGCCTCGGGGCCGAACTTCGGCTATGAGGATCTCGTCGAGGAGGTCGCCCTGGGCAGACGGGTCACGTGCGTGGGCGCGCAGACCCGGATGCCGTGGCACCGCGACGTCGTGCGGATCCCGCTCGTCGACCCGGTGCCCGTCTACCCGCTGTGGCTGCTCTGGCACCACCAGAACCGGCACCCCGCGCTCGACCGGCTCATCGGCCACGTGAGCGAGCGCCTGCGCCCCTACGACCCGGAGCGGCAGTGGCTGCCGGAACCGGACCGGGCGGCCTTCACCGCCCGGCCCTGACGGCGGCCCGGCCGGGATGCCGGACGGGGTTCAGACGCCGAGCGCCGACGGCAGGCCCAGCTCGTGCAGGAACAGCGCCTCGGTGGTCGCCACCCGGCGCAGTTCCTCCAGGTTGACGCGTTCGTTCGGCGCGTGGATCGCGGCGTCCTCGTCCTCGGCGCCGAACAGCAGGATCTCGGCTGCGGGGAACTGCTTGAGCAGGGTGTTGACCAGCGGGATCGACCCGCCCGCGCCCACATCGCGCGGCGGCCGGCCGAAGGCCCGGTCCATCGCCCGGTTGAGCGCCCCGCGCGCCTTGCCGCCCGAGTCGGCCTGGAAGCCGCTGCCCACCGTGAAGTCGCCGAACGACACCTGCACGCCCCACGGCGCCACCTGCCGCAGGAAGCCCGTGACGGACTCCAGCGCCATCCTCGGGTCGGCCGACGGCGGCACCCGTACGGTCACCCGCGCCCGCGCCGCCGCCTGCACCGCGTTGATCGCCCCCGAGACCGTCGGCACGTCCAGGCCGGTGACCGTGATCGAGTAGGACGACCACAGCCGGTCGGCCAGCGAGCCGGAACCCACGAGCGAGACCCCGTCGAGCACGCCCGCCGTCTGGCGGAACTCCGCCTCGGACGGCCCCTGGCCGAGGAAGCCGCCCCTCGGCAGGCCGGGCACGCGGACGTCGCCGTTGTCGTCGTGCAGCGCGGTCAGCATACGCATCAGCGCCGACAGCGCGTCGGGGGCGGCGCCGCCGAACGAGCCGCTGTGCAGCGACTCCCTCAGCGTGCGGGCCTCGACGGTGAAGGCCGCGAGGCCGCGCAGCGAGGTCGTCACCGACGGGTCGCCGACCTTGGGGTTGCCGGTGTCGGCCACCACGATCGCGTCGGCGCGCAACAGGTCGGGGTTGCGCTCGACGAACGCCTCCAGGCGCTCGCCCGCGTACTCCTCCTGGCCCTCGATGATGACCTTGATGTGCACCGGGAAACGGCCCTGGAAGACGCGCAGCGCGGTCACGTGGGAGATGATGCCGGACTTGTCGTCGGCGGCGCCCCTGCCGTACAGCTGGCCGTCGATGAGGGTCGGCTCGAACGGCGGGGTGCGCCACGCGGCCGGGTCACCGGCGGGCTGGACGTCGTAGTGCGCGTAGAGCAGGACGGTCGGGGCGCCGGGCGGGCCGGGGGCCTCGCCGTAGACGGCGGGGAAACTGCCCTCGACCGCGATCTGCTGCACGTGGGACAGGCCCGCCGAGCGCAGCAGCTCCTCGGTGACGGAGGCGGCCACGCGCACCGGCTCCTCCGGGTGCCCGGGGAAAGCCACGGAGGGAATGGAGACGAGGCGTTTGAGGTCCTCGACTGCCTGCGGCATCGCGGCCGCGACGGCGCTCTCGATCTGGTCTGGTGTCACGTGAACTGTCCCCGAGTCGTTCTGATGGTTCGTCTCATTGGATCACAGAAGGTTCCACAGGGTGGAAACCAGCCGTGCCAATCTACCTGCGGATTTCGTTGCTGTTACATACCGGATTTGCGGATCTCGGTTTTCTTGCATATTGATGCGACGCTTTCACTTGGCAATCCCCAGGTGAACGGGCAGACTGTGGTCAGCTCAGACACGAGGGACGATAACCATGACGCAGCCGGAAACCGACATCCTCAAGGCCGCGCAAGACCACCTGTGGTTGCACTTCACCAGGCACAGCGCCTACCAGCAGGCAGAGATCCCGACCATCGTCCGCGGTGAGGGGTCCTACATCTACGACGTCCATGGCAAGCGCTACCTCGACGGGCTGGCGGGTCTCTTCGTCGTCCAGGCCGGGCACGGCCGGACCGAACTCGCCGAAGCCGCCGCCAAGCAGGCTCGTGAGCTGGCCTTCTTCCCCCTGTGGTCCTACTCCCACCCGAAGGCCGCCGAACTGGCCGCCCGGCTGGCCGAGCACACCCCCGGCGAGCTCAACCGGGTCTTCTTCACCACCGGCGGCGGCGAGGCGGTCGAGACCGCGTGGAAGCTCGCCAAGCAGTACTACAAGATGATCGGCAAGCCGCTCAAGCACAAGGTCATCAGCCGCCAGATCGCCTACCACGGCACGCCGCAGGGCGCCCTGGCGATCACCGGTATCCCCGCCTTCAAGCAGATGTTCGAGCCGCTGGTGCCCGGCTCGGTGCGGGTGCCGAACACCAACCACTACCGCGCCGACGAGATCACCGGTGTGTCCGGCATGTCGCCGGAGGAGTACGGGCGCTGGGCCGCCGACCGCGTCGCCCGCGCCATCGAGATGGAGGGCCCCGACACCGTGGCCGCCGTCTTCGCCGAGCCGGTCCAGAACGCCGGCGGCTGCTTCACGCCGCAGCCCGGCTACTTCCAGCGGCTGCGCGAGATCTGCGACGAGTACGACGTGCTGCTCGTCTCCGACGAGGTCATCTGCGCCTTCGGCCGCCTCGGCACCATGTTCGGCGGGCAGAAGTTCGACTACGTCCCCGACATCATCACCTGCGCCAAGGGCATGACCAGCGGCTACTCGCCGATCGGCGCCATGATCGCGCACGAGCGGCTGTTCGAGCCGTTCAAGAGCGGCGACAGCATGTTCGCCCACGGGTACACCTTCGGCGGCCACCCCGTCTCCTCGGCGGTCGCGCTCGCCAACCTCGACATCTTCGAGCGCGAGGACCTGCTCGGCCACGTCACCCGCAACGAGCCGGTCTTCCGCGACACGCTGCGGCGGCTCGAAGACCTGCCGATCGTCGGCGACGTCCGGGGCTCCGGCTACTTCTGGGGCATCGAACTCGTCAAGGACAAGGTCACCAAGGAGACCTTCAGCGCCGAGGAGTCCGAGCGGCTGCTGCGCGGGTTCCTGTCCAAGGCGCTGTTCGACGCCGGCCTGTACTGCCGCGCCGACGACCGGGGCGACCCCGTCATCCAGCTCGCGCCGCCGCTGATCGCCGGGCAGAAGGAGTTCGACGAGATCGAGTCGATCCTGCGCTCCGTCCTCACCGAGGCGTGGAAACTCCTCTAGCACCCCCACCCGGAAAGGAACCCCAGCCATGAAGATCGGCGTCCCCGCCGAGGTCAAGAACCACGAATACCGCGTCGCAGCCACGCCCGCGGGCGTGCACGAGCTGACCCGGCACGGACACGAGGTGTTCGTCGAGCGCGGCGCCGGGCTCGGCTCGTCCATCACCGACGAGGAGTTCCTCGGCGCGGGCGCGAAGATCCTCGACACCGCCGACGCCGTCTGGGGCGAGGCCGACATGGTGCTCAAGGTGAAGGAGCCGATCGCGCAGGAGTACCACCGCATGCGCGAGGGGCAGGTCCTGTTCACCTACCTGCACCTCGCCGCCGGGCGCGAGTGCGCGCAGGCGCTGCTCGACAACAAGGTCACCGCCATCGCCTACGAGACCGTGCAGGCCGGTACGGCACTGCCGCTGCTCGCCCCGATGTCGGAGGTCGCCGGCCGGCTCGCGCCGCAGGTGGGCGCCTACAACCTGATGCGCTTCAACGGCGGGCGCGGTGTGCTGCCCGGCGGGGTGCCCGGGGTGGCGCCGGCCAAGGTCGTCGTCATCGGCGCCGGGGTGTCCGGCCTCAACGCCGCGCAGATCGCCGTCGGCATGGGCGCCGAGGTGACCGTGCTCGACACCAACGTGGACCGGCTGCGCTTCATCGACGCCATCTACCAGGGACGGCTGAAGACGCTGGTATCCACGTCGTACTCGATCGAGCGTGAGGTGCTCCAGGCGGACCTGGTGATCGGCGCGGTGCTGATCCCGGGCGCGAAGGCGCCGACGCTGGTGTCCAACGAACTGGTGGCGCGGATGAAGCCGGGCTCGGTGCTGGTGGACATCGCGATCGACCAGGGCGGCTGCTTCGAGGACTCGCGCCCGACGACGCACGCCGAGCCGACGTACCCGGTGCACGGGTCGGTGTTCTACTGCGTGGCGAACATGCCGGGCTCGGTGGCGAACACCTCGACGTACGCGCTGACCAACGCGACGCTGCCGTACGCGGTGAAGCTCGCCGACCTGGGCTGGCAGGCGGCGCTGCGCGCCGACGCGACGCTGGCGCCGGGCCTCAACACGCACGCGGGCCTGCTCACGAACGCGCCGGTGGGCGCGGCGCTCGGCCTCCCGTCCGTGCCGGTCGCCGACGTCCTCGCGGCGGCCTGACCGAAGCGTCGCCGATCACAGAGCGTCGCCTGTCACCTGGGCGCCGCTGATCACGAGGCCCCGCTCATGCGGGGCCTCGCTTCCTTTTCGGGCTTCGCCGGTCACGGCGAAGCCGCCACATGACGTTCGCTCAGGCCGTGGTGAGGCTCGCCCCATGGCCCGGGGCCGCGTTGACGGCCGTCACTTCTCGGCCTCAGGCCCGGGGCCGGTCGTTCAGGTCGGGGTGGTCCTTCTGCCACTGCTCCATGACCTGTCTGAGAGTCGTGCCCACGAGGTCCAGGAACTCGGCGGCGACGCCGAAGCGGGCGCCGGCCGGGGTCGTGGCTCCGAGGATCTCCACCGCGCGCTGCGACGCGGTGGCCAGGACGTCGTTCATCTGCACCGCCGCGAAGGTGGAGCGCACCCAGAGCCCGTCGTCGACGACATAGCGTTCGCGGCGCCCGCCGGGAGTCCGCTCCCGTTTGAGCAGTCCCTGCTGTTCGAGGAAGGCGACGGTCTGTGAGATCGACGCGGGGCTGACGCGAAGCCGCTCGACCAGGTCGGCGGCGGTCAGGGTGCCGGCGTCTGTGACGTACAGGCAGGCCAGCACCTTGGCCGCCATGCGGGGCATCCCCTGCTGCTCAAGGAGTGCGGCGAAGGATTCCGTGAGGTTCTGGACCGCCTGAGGGTCGCGTCCGTGGCTGCTGTCGCCTATCGGCGGTGCCGGGGACCTGGCCTGCCGGTGGCGGCGCGCGCGCCGCTCGGTGTCCTCCTGTGCCCGCTGTGCTCCGTACGCGCCGGGTCCGCCGTTGCGGGTGACCTCCCGCATGATCGTGGAGGCGGGGCGCCCGAGACGCCGGCCGATCTCCGTGTATCCGAGCCCCTCTGCCAGCCCTGCGGCGATGTGCCGGCGGTCCTCGTCGGTGAGCCTGTCTCCGGGCATCGGTGCTCGTCTCCCATCTGCCGGTGTGCGCGGCGCCCGCGCCCTCGCCCAGTATGCATTCACTCGAAGTTCATTGCAATATCAATCATGATCATAAATTGCATTCAGTATCATATTCATTGCAATGGCGCGCTTGATTATCCTATGAACAGGCATGATGAGCGCTTCATTGATGTTGACCAGAATGTGAATGCAATGTACTGTCACAAATGTTCGGCGATGCATGAATATGTCTCGGCGAATCCCGGAGATTTCTGCGAAGGAGGCAGACGGTCATGTTCGACACCGAGAAGGGCGTGCTCGCCAAGGTGATCGGTCCCAAGGTGCGGTGGCGCCGGTACAAGGCGCGGGTGGGGCAGCTCCCGCCGAACCACCGCACGGCGGTCGAGGAGATCGAGCGGTACCTGATGCACTTCGTGCCGACCGACGGCGACAGCGACGCGGAGCGGTTCGAGGACCTCGTCGGCCTGTTCGAGCAGGCCGAGGCGAACGGAACGCCGATCCGCGAGGTCGTCGGCCAGGACCCGGTGAAGTTCGCCGAGGCGTTCGTCCGGGACCACACGGAGGGCGGCTACGTCCCCGCCCGAGCACGCAAGAGGCTCGCCGGCGCCATCGAGCGCGCCGCCGGCGAATAGGCCGCGGACGCCGGCCTTCACAAGATCGAACTCAGACAAAGGAGACTCATGATGACCAGCGGATTCACCGAGACCGGACTGAACAGACTGCGCGAGGTGCTGGCGCGGCATGTCGAGTCGGGGAAGATCCCCGGACTCGTCGCCCTGGTCAGCCGGGGCGGGGAGACCCACGTGGAGACGATGGGGACCATGCGCCACGAGGGCGGCCCGCCGATGCGCCGGGACACGATCTTCCGGATGGCCTCCACGACCAAGCCGGTCGTGGCGTCGGCCGCGATGGTGCTGCTGGACGAGTGCCGGATGCGGCTGGAGGACTCGGTGGAGCAGTGGCTGCCCGAACTCGCCGACCGGCAGGTGCTGAAGCGCCCCGACGGCCCGCTGGACGACACCGTGCCGGCCAAGCGGCCGATCACCGTACGGGACATCCTGACCTGCACGTTCGGGCTCGGCCTGGACATGACCGCGCGGACCGCCCCGATCACGGGCGCGTTCTTCGAACGGGGGGTCTACGGCCAGGAGGACGGCTGGCTGCTGCCCGCGCCCGACCCCGATGAGTGGATGCGCCGCCTGGGCACCCTTCCGCTGATGTACCAGCCCGGCGAGCGGTGGGTGTACAACGTCGGCGACGACGTGCTCGGCGTGCTGGTGGCCAGGGTCTCCGGCCAGCCGTTCGAGGAGTTCCTGCGCGAGCGGATCTTCGAGCCGCTGGGCATGAAGGACACCGGCTTCCACGTGCCCGCCGACAAGATCGACCGCCTGCCGCCCCTATACGCCCCCGACGGGGAGACCGGAGCGTTCAACGTGGAGGACGAGGCGGAAGGGGGCCACCACAGCAAGCCCCCGGCGTTCCCGTCCGGCGGCGGCGGACTCGACTCCACCGCCGACGACTACCACGCCTACTTCCGGATGCTGCTCAACGGCGGGACGCACGGTAACCGGCGGATCCTGTCCAGGGCCGCCGTCGAACTGATGACCACCAACCGCCTCCCTCCCGCGCAGCGCGCCGCCAGAGAGACCTTCGCCCGCGACGCCGCCCATTTCGGGTACGGCCTGGCCCAGCACGGCGGCTGGGGTTTCGGGATGGCGGTACGCACCTACCGCGACGACTACGCCCCCATCGGCCAGTTCGGCTGGGACGGCGGAGCCGGCACCACGACCTACGCCGACCCGGCCAACGGGCTCGTCGGCATCCTGCTCACCCAGACCGGCATGTCCACCCCGGATTCCGCGCGGGCCATCCACGACTTCTGGACCACGCTCTACCAGGCCGTCGAGAACTGATCCGGTGAACCGTCAGTGCACCCCTAGCCGCTGGCGTAGTTCGCGGGCCGTGGTGAGCACGTGGGAGATCTCCGACGGGCCCGGCCACGGCGACGAACCGGGGCGCAGCAGCGTGGTCCGTACCGAGGCCAGGTGGTCGAGCGCGCTGGCGTGCAGGCGGCTGCGCTCGACCAGCCACACCACCACGTCCGCGTGGTCGCGCAGCGGCCGGGTCACCAGGTCCCACGTGCCCAGGATCTCGACCAGGCCGGCCACCTCAAGGGCCACGCCGCCGCGTCGCCCGGTGGCGGAGGCGGCCAGTTCGGCGCGGGCGCGCAGCTCCGGCTCGGCCAGCCGGTCCCACGTCGGCGGGGGCGGATCGGAGATCCACTGCTCGGCCTCACGCTCGCGGCCGGCGGCCGACAGCAGTCCGCTCAGCTCCACCGCCGCCCGGTGGTGGCCCGCCAGGGCGGCCTGCCTGAACCAGTGCTGGCCGCCGGCGAGGTCGCCGAACTCGGCGATGAGCAGCAGCCCGAAGTTGAAGGCCGACTCGGCGTCGCCGCTGGCCGCCGCCCGCCCGAACCAGTGGCCCGCCGCCTGCGAGTCGGCCAGTTCGACGCACACGAACCCGGCCATGCGCTGGTCGTCGAGCCGTCCTGCCTGGGCGGCGCGCTCGTACCAGGCGCGGGCGGTGCGCAGGTCCCTGCGCGACAGCGAGATGCCGCCGAGGTGCGAGGCCGCGCCCGGGTGGTCGCTCTTGGCGGCCAGCCGGTAGTACGCCTCCGCGCCCTCCGGATCGCGGCTGGCCTGCAGCAGCAGGCCCAGATGGTAGGCGGACTCGGCGTGGCCGCCCCTGGAGGCGTACTCCCACCAGCGGACGGCCTCTTCCTCCTCGCCCGTCGAGTACGCGAGCAGGCCCAGGTCGTGCGCGGAGGCGAGGTCGCCGTCGGCCGCGGCCCTGCGGTGCCAGTCGCGGGCGGTCAGTTCCTCGCCGGAGTCCTCGCAGAGCAGCGCCAGCCTGCGGGCGGCCGGACGTGAGCCCGCCACCGCCGCCCGCTCGAACCAGCCGCGCGCCGAGACGACGTCGCCGCGCTGCTCCAGCAGCAGCGTCGCGAGGTTGAGCGCGGCCTCGCCGTCGCCGGTGCCCGCCGCCAGCTCGTACCACGAGACGGCCTCCTCCAGGCTGCCGTGCTTCTCGTGCCACACCCCGAGGTTGTACGCGCTGTCGACGTTGCCCGCCGACGCGGCCCGCTCCCACCAGTGCCGGGCGGCGGAGCGGTCGCCTCGGTGGGCGTACATCCGGCCCAGCCGGTGCGCGGCCAGCGGATCACCCGACTGGGCCGCCGCGAGCAGCTCGGGCTCGTCGCCCGTGCGCGGCGCTGGAACGGGCGCCTGCGCCACTTCACCTTGCCACCACGCCATGGAATCCAGATTGACATGTGACCGAGCGGTCGCGGAACGTAATCGCGGACGCGGCTGCTATGAGAACCGCAAGAATCCCGTATACCGCCTGACCTGGAGTTCCTGCTCGGCTCACAGCCACCCGGGCTTCACCAGACCGGACTCGTAGGCGATCACCACGAGCTGCGCCCGGTCGCGGGCGCGCAGCTTCATCATCGCCCGGCTCACGTGCGTCTTGGCCGTCGCAGGCGACATGATCAGTTTCGCGGCGATCTCGTCGTTGGTCAGGCCGGTGCCGACCAGCGCCAGCACCTCGCGCTCGCGGTCGGTGAGCTGGTCGAGCCCGCCCGGCGCCACCGGCTCCTTGGCCCTGGTGGCGTACTCGCTGATCAGCCGCCTGGTCACGCTCGGTGACAGCAGTGCCTCGCCGGCCGCCACCACCCGCACCGCCTGGATCAGCTCCTCCGGCTCGGTGTCCTTGACGAGGAAGCCGCTGGCGCCGCCGCGCAGCGCCTCGAAGACGTACTCGTCCAGCTCGAACGTCGTCAAGATGATGATCTTCGGGCCGGGCGGCATCGCGCGGGTGGCGGTCAGGCCGTCGGTGCCCGGCATCCGGATGTCCATCAGCACCACGTCCGGCTCGACCGTGCGCGCCAGGCTGACCGCCTCGGCCCCGTCGCCCGCCTCGGCCACCACGCCCATGTCGGGCTGGGCGTCCAGCAGGGCCTTGAAGCCCGCGCGCACCAGTGCCTGGTCGTCGGCGAGCAACACCTTGATCATGATCTTTCCTCCGGAAGGGGAAGCCGGGCCGTCACCTGGAACCCGGATCCGTGTGGTCCCGCGCTGAGCACGCCGCCCAGCGCCGTCGCGCGCTCGCGCATGCCGGGGATGCCGTTGCCGCCGCCGAGCTCGGCCAGCACGCCCGGCGTGGACGAACCGGTGTCGGTGACCCGGATCATCAGCTCGTCCTCGCGGTACTCCAGCCTGGCGACCACGCTCGCGTCCGGCGCGTGCCGCGCCACGTTCGTGAGCGACTCCTGCACGATCCGGTAGGCCGCCCGCTCCACCTGCGGGGGCAGCGGGCGGGTGCCGAGCCGTTTCAGCACCACGTTCAGCCCGGAGCGGGCGACCAGGTCGTCCAGGTGGCCGAGGCCGGCCGTGGGGGTGCGGGGGGCACCGTCGCGCAGCACGTTCAGCACCGAGCGCATCTCGCCCAGCACCTCCTTGGAGGCGGCCTTGATCGTCGCGAGCGCCGTGCGGGCCTGCTCCGGTTGGTCGTCGATGAGGTGCAGCGCCGTCGCGGCCTGCACGTGGATGAGCGAGATGTTGTGCGCCAGTACGTCGTGCAGCTCCCGCGCCATGGTCAGCCGTTCCTCGCTGGCCTGCCGCCGGTGCTCCTCCTCCTCGGCCCGCGCCGTCGTCGCCCTGCGTTCCCTGACGATCCGTACCAGCTCGGCGGCGACCATCAGCAGCGCCATGAAGGTGCTGATCGCCACCACGTGGAACCAGCTCTGGTTGCCCGCCAGCCAGGCGTACACCTCGAAGAAGGCCAGCATGACCGCGGCCATCGCCCAGGCGGCCCAGCGCCTGCCGTCGATCACCAGCCAGCCCAGCATCAGCGCCATGCTGATGAACGGCGGGCCGTAGGCGTAGCCGCCGAGCAGGTAGAGGGCGGTCGCGGCCGCCGTGCCCGCCGTCGCCGCGATCGGCCAGCGCCGGCGGGCGAGGATCAGGAGCGGGCCCACGGCCAGGAGCGCGTTGCCGTACGCGTCGACGGGCTCGCGCTGGCCTCGCTGGCCCACCGAGGCGCCCTGACCGAGGACGAGCTGCACAGCGAGCAGGGCTAGCGTCAATTCGACGTGTTTGACCCGCTTTTTCACGTTCCCACGCTAGGCCACCTGCGGGGCGGGGTACATCACCTGGTGGTGGCAGGGGGCCCTACCACGGGGGGCGTAGCTGGGTCATGGTGGAGGACATGCGCCGAGTGATCGTTCCCCTTGCCGCTCTGCTCGCCACCGTCGCGAGCGCGCCGGCCGCCGCGTCCCCGCCCGCGCCGCCGTCCGCACTGGCCGGATCCTCGCCACAGACCGGACCGCCGTCCGCAGGCTCGGCCGCCGGCGGGCTTCCCTATGGAGCCGGGCCCGCGCAGGGCGGGCCGGACGGAGGCGAGCGCAAGGTTCCCGTCGCCGAGGGGTACGGCGGCGGCGTCGCCACCGTGGACCTCGACGCCAGCAAGGCGGCGCTGGCCGTCCTGCGCAAGGGCGGCAACGCCGTCGACGCGGCGGTCGCGGCGGGCGCCGTCCTCGGCGTCACCGAGCCGTACTCCGCAGGGCTCGCGGGCGGCGGCTTCCTCCTCTACTACGACGCCGGGCGGCGGAAGGTCTTCACCCTCGACGGCCGCGAGACCGCGCCCCGGGCCATGACCGCGACCTCCTTCGAGGGCATCCCGTTCGACCAGGCCGTCACCAGCGGCCTGTCCGCCGGAGTGCCCGGCGCGGTGGCCCAGTGGGACGAGGCGCTGCGCCGCTTCGGCACCACCAGCCTGCGGCAGGCGCTCAAGCCCGCGATCGACGTCGCGACCAGGGGCTTCGTCGTCGACCAGACCTTCCACGACCAGACCGCCGCCAACGCCGCCCGATTCAAGGACCTGCTCTCCACCGCCAAGCTGTACCTGCCCGGCGGGGCGCCCCCGCCCGTCGGCTCGACCTTCCGCAACCCGGAACTGGCCGACACCTACCGCAAACTGTCCAAGTACGGCCCCGGCTGGCTCTACGGCGGGCAACTCGGCCGCGACATCGTCGCCACCGTCAAGAAGCCGCCCGTCACCCCCGGCGCCACCCGGGTGGTCCGTCCCGGGCTGATGGAACTGTCCGACCTGCGCGCCTACCGGACCGTGCCCCGCGAGCCCACCGGCGTCGACTACAAGGGCCTGCGCGTGTACGGCATGGCGCCCCCGTCCTCCGGCGGCTCCACCGTCGGGGAGGCGCTCAACATCCTGTCCGCGCTGCCGTCCCCCGGGCTCCACGAGTACCTGGAGGCGTCCCGGCTGGCCTTCGCCGACCGGGGCCGGTACGTCGGCGACGTACCCGGCGTGCCGCTGGCCGAACTGCTGTCCACCGGCTTCGCCAAGGAACGCGCCTGCCTGATCGGCCCGCGCGCCATGCCCGGCCCGGCCGCGCCCGGCTCACCCGACGGCGACTACACCGCCTGTCCCTCTCCTGGCACGTCACCTGAGGCGGAACCGGCCCCCGAGGGCCCGGAGACCACGCACCTGGTCGTCGCCGACCGCTGGGGCAACGTCGTCGCCTACAACCTCACCATCGAGTCCACCGGCGGCAACGGCATCGTGGTGCCGGGCCGGGGCGTCCTGCTCAACAACGAGTTGACCGACTTCACGCTCGGGCCCGCGCCCGGCGACCCGAACCTGCCCGGTCCGGGCAAGCGGCCGCGCTCGTCGATGGCGCCCACGATCGTCCTGTCCGACGGCAGGCCGGTGCTGGCGGTGGGCACGCCGGGCGGGTCCACGATCATCACGACGGTCCTGCAGATCCTGCTCAACCGGTACCAGTTCGGGATGGATCTGCCGAAGGCGCTGGCGGCTCCCCGCGCGACCCAGCGCAACACCGCCCAGACCCAGGCAGAGCAGGCGTTCCTCGACACCTATGGCCCCGAACTGCGCGCCAGAGGCCACAACCTGGTGCTCAACCCGGAGATCGGCGCCGCCACCGCCCTGGAGTTCCTGGGCCGAGGCCGCCTGCAGACCGTCGCCGAACCCACCCGCCGGGGCGGCGGCAGCGCCCTGGTCGTCCACCCGGCCCACTGACACCCCGGGTAGGTGTCAGTAGATGAGATCGAACGAGCGGGGATCCACCCGTCGTGTGCGGGCCCAGTACTCCGTCGTGAAGCCGGGCCACAGCGTGCGGTTGGCGCCCTGCTCGTCCAGGTACCAGGACGCGCATCCCGAGTTCCACACCAGCGACCGCAGGCGCCGTTGCAGGCGGGCGTTGAACGCGCGCTGCACCTCCGGCCGGACGTCCAGCGCGCGGGCCTGCGTGCGCGACAGCAGCCGCAGGCATTTCACCACATAGCGGACCTGCGACTCGATCATGAAGACGACCGAGTTGTGCCCGAGCCCGGTGTTCGGCCCGAGCAGGAAGAACAGGTTCGGGAACCCGGCCGTGGCGATGCCGTAGTAGGTCTCGATCCCGTCCCGCCACGCGTCCTGGATCTTCAGTCCGCCCCGCCCGATGATCCGCTGCTCCTGCAATCCGTCCGTGACCTTGAACCCGGTCCCGTACACGAGGACGTCCACCTCGCGCTCCACCCCCGATGCGTCGACGACCGAGCGCGTCCTGATCTCGCGGGCGGCCTCGGTGATCAGCGTCACGTTCGGCCTGGTCAGGGCCGGATAGTAGTCGCTGGACACCAGGATGCGCTTGCACCCGATCGTGTAGTCGGGCGTCAGCCGCGCCCGCAGCTCCGGGTCGGGGACCTGGCGCGCGAGGTGCCTGCGCGCGACCGCCTCGTGCCCCTTCATCAGGCGCGGGTCCACGGCGAACCCGAGCCCCCTGCTCTCCAGCGCCCAGTAGAGGGCGTTGCGCACCGTCCGGGCCGCTCCGGGCAGGGCGAGCAGGCGGCGGGCGCGGTCCGAGACGGCGAAGTCGGGCTTGGGGTGGATCCATGGGGGAGTGCGCTGGAAGAGCAGGATCCGCCCGGCTTCGCGGGCGATGCGGGGCACGAACTGGACGGCCGACGCCCCGGTCCCGATGACCGCCACGCTCTTGCCCGTCAGGTCCGCGGAGTGATCCCAGGCGCTGGAGTGGAAGGCGGGCCCGGCGAACACCTCCCGCCCCGCGATATCCGGAAATTTGGGGATATGGAGGGCGCCGATTCCCGAGACCACCGCGAACGTCCGCAGCGTCTCGCCGTCCTCCAGCGTGACCGCCCACTCCCGCGCGTCGTCGTCGTACTCCAGCCCCACCACCTCCCGGCCGTACGACAGGTGCTCGGCGAGGCCGTGCCGTTCCACGCATCCCCGCAGGTACGCCCGGATCTCCTCCTGCGGCGAGAACATCCGCGACCAGCCCGGATTGAGGTCGAACGAGTACGAGTACATGTGCGACGGCACGTCGCACGCGCACCCCGGATAGGTGTTGTCCCGCCACGTCCCGCCCAGGTCGGGGGCCTTCTCCAGGACGACGAAGTCGTGGTACCCCGCCTCCTTGAGCTTGATCGCCATGCAGATCCCGGCGAAACCCGCACCGATGATGACGATCCCCGGCCTGCTGCGCACCGGCCCTTCTCTCCCAGGAGAAGCGGACCCGGTCCGGCCTGATCTCGATGCCCCGCGACTATTGGACACGCAGTCCAATGTAGTTGCCGATCTCCACAGGGTCCAGTGCCTCCGGGCACACGAAAAGCGCCGAGGGCGGGCCGACGGCGCTCACGAGGACTGGGCGGGCTGGATCAGGTCACTTCAGAAGCAGGTACGCCGCCACCGCGACGACCGCGAGCGCGACCACGATCGCGACGATCGGCAGGACGTTCGACCGTTTCGGCGGGGCCTCCTGCTCGTTCTGGTGCGCGAACGCGCGAAACTGCTGTGTGCTGCCTGCTGGATCGGGATGCTGCTCAGCCATGCCCAGCACTTTAGCTGGAACCCTTGCGCCGATTGCACCTTTTGCTAGTACCGGGCTGATGAAAGGACCACTCCTGTGGACGGATAGCTTTGAGGCATGTTCCGGACCCTGGCCTCCCCGCGCCTCCTCGGTCTGCACCTGCTCACCATCGGGGTCATCGTCGCCTTCATCCTGCTCGGACGCTGGCAGCTCGGCATCTTCCAGGACTCCGGACGGCCCCACGCCGCCGCCGACCCGGCGCCCGTCGCCGTCGACACACTGGCCGGAGTCGGGTCCGGACTCACCAACGCCGCCGTCGCCCGCCGCGTCGACGCCGAGGGCGTCTACGTCGCCGAGCGCCAGCTGCTCGTCGCCGACCGCAAGCCCACCGTGGAGGCCCCGGGCGGCAACGTCGCCCGCGACGACGGCTTCTGGGTGCTCACGCCGCTCCGGCTCGCCGACGGCAGCCTCATGCCGGTCGTGCGCGGATGGGTCGAGAAGGCCGACGATCCGGGCGTCGCCGTACCCGCCGGGAAGGTCGCGCTGTCCGGACGGCTGCGCCCGCCGCAGGGCACCGACAGCGTGCAGCGGCGTGCCGAGGGCGTGCCCGCCGGGCAGGTCCAGACGGTCTCCACCGGCGAACTGCTCAACCTGTGGAAGGGCGAACGGCTGCGCGCCGGGTTCGTCGTGGCGCAGCCCGCCTCCGGGCAGCTCAAGGCCGTCGAGGTCGCGCCGCCCATCGTGGGGGGTACCCTCACGTGGCGGAACCTGGCCTACGCGGCCAACTGGTGGATCTTCGCGGTGTTCGCGGGGTTCATGTGGTTCCACTTCGTCCGCGACGCCGTACGGGCCGACCGGGCACGCGCCGGGCGAACGCCCGAGATGGCTCTGGAAAGTTAGGGAGAACTGTGGAGTCGGCACTCAAGCCCTTCAGGGCCCTGGCCTACGCCGTGGGCGTCATGCTCATCGTGCTCTGCATCGGCATGGTGCTCAACTACATCGTCCGCGTGACCTGGTGGCCCAGCCTGGTCATCGCGCAGGTGCACGGATTCCTCTACATGGTGTACCTGGTCGCCGTCATGAACCTCGGTATGAAGGCGCGGTGGAGCTGGCCGTACATGCTGGGGATCATGCTGGGCGGCACGGTGCCGTTGCTCTCCTTCTACGTCGAGCGGCGGGTCACCGTGCGGGTGGCGGACCAGCTGGCGAGGGCCGAAGCCCCCGCCTGAGCCGGTCAGCCGCCGATACCGCGCCGACGGGACCTCTTCAGGCGCTCGCGCTGCGACGGGTCGAGCATGAGGTAGCCGACCACGGGGGCCGCGACCGCGCCGAGGACGACCAGCAGCGTGAGCCAACCGGGCAAGAAGATCCATGAGAACAGCACGGCGACGCCCGCGCCGACAGCATACTTCTGGACTGGCGACATCCTCTTCCTCCGAACGCGGAGCGCTCGCCCCGCCTCTCCATCATTGTGCGTCTTCCGTACAACGTTTGGGGGGCCGGGGCTGGTTCCAATCGCGATATGTCTTGTTCAACCTCCGGCGATGATCTCCAGGTCGCGCCGGAGGAGCCAGGGTGTCGGACGGTCGGCCGGATCGCCGGAAAGCAGCGCGTACAGCACGCTCGCCAGCGTCCCCGCCCGGGTCAGCGGCGCGCCGGGGGCGGGCGGCAGGCCCTCGACGGCGGCGAACAGCGTGGCGCCGAGCGACCACAGATCCGCCCACGGGCCCGTCGCGCCCTCGGGGGCCGTGTAGGCGCTGATGCCGTTCGGCATGAGCGGCGGCGCCAGGATCGCCCGGCCGGTCGGGGCCAGCAGAATGCTGCCGGGACGGATGTCGCCGTGGTGCTCGCCCCGCGCGTGCAGGGCGGTCAGCTGATCGAGTACGGCCAGGCCGATCGCGGCCACCTGGGCGGGAGGCAGCGGTCCCGTGGCGCCGATCACCTGGTCGAGCGCGCGGTCGGTGGGACCTTCGGCGGGTACGGCGGGCTCCTGGAGCTGGGGCTCCGGGCGGTGGCGGCGGCCCAGGATCTTCCGCAGACCCGCGCCCGCCGAGTGGCGCAGCGACGCGCGCTCCCTGTCTGTGGCGTCGGGGGGGACGACGGCGGGGCCGAGGGATCCGGCCGAGGTGGGGGGATGGTGCGTGGGCATCGGCCCGGCAGGGGAGTGGTGTGGTCCCGTGGCGACGGGCGGGTGCTGTGGTGCGGGCGTGGCCGGTGGGTAGGCGGGGGCCGGTGCTCCGACGATCGGCGGAACAGCGGACGCGGGTTCGTCGACGGCGGGCGCATCCGGCGGGGCCGCGTCCGTGACACCGACGATCGCGGGCGCGGTGGTCTCGGCGGCCGGGGTCGTCAGGAAGGCGGCCGGGTCCTGGGCCGCGCGGACCTCAGCGGGCGGGACGCCGAAGTGCGGCGGCGCGGTGAGCCGGGGTGCGGTCTCGGCCGAGATCACGGGCGGCGGCCAGGCGGCGGGCGCGGTCCCGTGCGCAGGCACGGCGGAGGTCGTCTCGGGCGACATCGGGTGTGGGGCGGCCAGGGGCGGCCGAGTCCCGGGCAGGGGAAGCGACGGAGGGGCGGTCGGGTCGGGCAGCCTGGGTGAGGTCTCCGGCTCGGGCAAGGCGGGGGCGACGTCAGGGGCGAGGTCAGGGACCGGCGAAGGCGTGCCCGCTGCTGGAGTGTACGGAGGCTTGAACCTGGGTGGCGCGGGCGAGCCGCTCGAAACGGGTGTCACCGGGCGAGGCACGGCGGCAGGCTGGGGCGCTGCCTGCGGCGCCGTCGCAGACGGTGCACGGACAGGCGCGGAGCCGTGCGGAGCCGAGGCGAGCGACGGCGGGCGCGGGATGCCGTGCGGCGGGGTGTCCAGTGGCGAGGCCAGAGGTGAGGCGATAGGTGAGGGCGGTGGCGTCGGGTCGGGAGCGGAAGGTCGGGGGCCGGGGGGTCGGACGGGTGACGAGTGGGCCGCGAAGGGCTGGCTCGAAGTGGGGGGCTGGGCGGGTGCCGGGTGCGGGGTGAAGGGCTGGCTGGAGGTAGGGGGTTGGGCGGGTGTCGGGTGAGAGGCGAAGGGCTGGCTGGAGGTGGGGGTGGGGGCGTGCAGGGCGAGAGTGGACAGGGTTTCGGTGATGGCGTTTAGCGGCGGTGGGCCGGCCGGGGCGAGCATCGCGCGGATCAGGGAGCGGAGGGCGTCGGGACCGGATGCCGGGGAGGCGCCGGGCGGGCGGCCCTCGACGGCGAAGTGCAGGGTGGCCGCCAGGGACCACAGGTCCGCCGAGGGGCCCATGCCGGCGTGGGGGAGTCCGAACCCGGTGAGGAGCACGCGGCCGGTCGAGGTGAGGAGCACCTTGCCGGGGTTCAGGACACCGTGGACGATCCCGGCGGCGTGCGCGGCGGTCAGCGCCTCCAGCAGGCAGATGCCGATCCGGGCGGCCTGTACGTCGGGCAGCGGGCGGCGGCCGTCCACCGTGCGCTCCAGGGAGGTGCCGGAGACGAACTCCGACACCAGCCACGACCGCCCCCATTCCTCCACGAGATCGAGCAGCGGGACGATCGACACGTGCCGCAGTCCGAGAGCGCGCGGGGCCTCGGCCGTCAGCGGTGCTCTCAGATCTCTGACCACGACGTCGCGGTGGTCAGCCTCGTCGAACGCCAGTCGTACTGCCCCTGTGCCCAGGGGGTTGAGCAGCCGATAGCGCCCGGCCAGCTTCATGCTCTCTCCTAGTCCGAAACGCACGATAGCCGGATATCTCCGACCAGTGCCATGCGGCTCTCAGACTCGCGATGGAACATGCCGTGTGACATGTGATGAGCACGTCCCCGCACGTCATCCGGGACGTACGGACGATCTCTCACAACGCCTGACCCCGCCGCTGATTCCGTGCGGGGACGAAGGCTCAGAGGGACGCCTCCGCCGTCCTGGCGGCCTGGGCGGCGAGCCAGTTCTCGTGCGCCGCCCGGACCCGCTCCCAGAGGACGGGCCGGTCCTCCGGCGCGAGGTGGAGGCCGAAGACGTCGGCGAGCGTGTCGACGTAGTCCTGCCGACTGGCCAGCGTCACCCGGTGCGTACGGTCCCCGACGCGATCGAACACGAGCCCGCGCAGGAGGTCCACCCCGGTCGCGTCGCGCCGCTGAACCACCGCGACCCGCGTGAAATGCGATTCAGTGCTTAGCTCATGATGTTTCGCGATAAATCGAGACATAGTGGTGGGGGTGGGCTCGAAATCCATTCCCACGAACGACCCGGCGGGGTCATGCTCGAACCGCCACCCGCCCGGCGCCACCTCCGACCGTCGCAGGCCGAACACGAACGGCCCCTGCCGATAGGTCCCCTCCTCCAGCGGGATCGGCTCGTGCAGCGCGTCCCCGAGCCCGAGGTCCACCAGCCACTCCCCGTCCGGCAGCCGCACGGTCAGCGCCAGATGGCTGTCGGTCACCTCGGGCTCGTCGCCGTGCCCCTGCACACCCCCCGCGTGCTTGACCACCTCGAACCCGAACGCCTCCGCCAGCGTGGAGAACGCCCCGTTCAGGTGATAGCAGTAACCGCCCCTGCCCGAGAGGATCCGCGCGGCCGACACCAGCGGGTCCAGCGACGTCGGCCGCCGCAGCCAGATCTCCAGCACCTCGTACGGCACCCGCTCGACGTGCGCCCGGTGCAGTTCGATCAGAGTGTCCAGGTCCGGCGGCGCCCCGGCCAGATCCGTACGTCCCAGACGAGCGAGATAAGCAGTGACATCCACCCGTCGTAGTCTGCACGTTTTTCCTACATTTCGCCGAGTACCGTCTGCACATCCCTTCTCTAGGCTCGGCCCCGTGAAACGCGTCCTGGTAGTGGAAGACGACGACACGATCGCCCTCGCCGTACGGGACCGCCTGACGGCCGAAGGATTCGACGTGCGGGTGGCCGCCGACGGGGAGAGCGCGCTGACCGCCTACGGCGGGTCGGAGCCCGACCTCGTCGTCCTCGACAGGCTGCTGCCCGGCCTCGACGGGCTGGAGGTCTGCCGCAGGATGCAGGCGGCCCGCCCGGTGCCCGTGCTCATGCTGACCGCGCTCGGTGAGGAGACCGACATGCTGGTCGGACTCGGGGTGGGCGCGGACGACTACCTCGCCAAGCCGTTCAGCATGCGCGAACTCGTCGCCCGCGTCCACGCGCTGCTGCGCCGCGTCGAACGCGCCGCGCGCCTCGCCACGGAGGACACCGTCATCCGCGTCGGCGACGTGGAGATCGACCCGGCCGCCCGCCGGGTGTTCGTCGCGGGCAGGGAGACGCAGCTCACCAGGACCGAGTTCGACCTGCTGCACCGCCTCGCCGAACGCCCCGGACAGGTCTTCGAGCGCGACCGGCTCCTGTCGGACGTGTGGGGCTTCACCGAGGCCGCCGCCACCCGTACCGTCGACAGCCACGTGCGGGCCCTGCGGCGCAAACTCGGCCCCGACGTCGTGCGGACCGTCCACGGAGTCGGATACGCCCTGGTACGCCCATGAGGCCCCTCGACTTCCTCGGCCGGATCAAGGTCAAGCTCGGCCTGGTCATCGTGCTCGCGGTCGGGGTGGCCTTCGTCGTCAACGAGGTCGGTCTCGGCAGTGGCCTGACCAGCGAGCTCCGCATCGCCGTGGCCGTCGTCCTCGCCCTGATCATGGTGCAGGTCCTGGCCAGGGGAATGACCAAGCCGCTGCGCGAGATGGCCTCCGCCGCCCAGACCATCGCCAAGGGCCGCTACCACCTCCGGGTCCGGTCCACCTCGCGCGACGAGGTCGGCGAGCTGGCCCGCGCCTTCAACGCGATGGCGGGCGAACTCGGCGAGGTGGACCGCATACGCCGCGAGCTGATCGCGAACGTCAGCCACGAGCTCCGCACCCCCATCACCGGCCTGCGGGCGGTCCTGGAGAACGTCGTGGACGGCGTCTCCGCCGCCGATCCCGGCACCATGCGCACCGCCCTGGCCCAGACCGAGCGCCTCGGCCGCCTGGTCACCCAGTTGCTCGACCTGTCGCGGCTCGACTCGGGCGCACGGCTCATCGAGGCGGAGCCGGTCGAACTGGCGGCGCTGGCCGAGCAGGCCGTACTGGAGGCGGGGCTGGCCCGCGAGGACGTCCGCCTGTCCGCCGACGTGCCCGCCGACCTGGTGGTGCGCGCCGACCCCGATCTGCTGGCGCAGGTCCTGGCCAACCTGCTCGACAACGCCGTACGGCACAGCCCGCCCGGCGCACCGGTCTCCGTCACGGCGGCTGCCGGCGGATCCGGGGTGCGGGTGACCGTCGCCGACCACGGGCCGGGGATCCCCACCGAGGCTCGCGCCCGGGTGTTCGAGCGCTTCTCCCGCCTGGACGCCGGACGCACGGCCGACGCCGGGGGAGCGGGGCTCGGGCTGGCCATCGTGAAGGAGATCGTGGAACTCCACGGCGGCTCGGTCACCGTCGGCGACGGTCCGGGGTGCCGCATGGTCGTCGAACTGCCGGACCGGGTCGTGACGCGGGGCACGCCGGAACGACGGGCGACCGTACCGGCTGAGCGGCCGTTCCCCGTACATGAGAAGGGACGTTTCATGGACGCCGTACCGGCGGCAGACCGAGGGCCGGGCCGGGCGGAGGTTCCGGTGACCGCACCGGCCGGGCCTCTGGGACCTGGGCAGGCCGAGGGCGCGGGGCAGGTCCCCGGACCGCCAGGACCGCCCGGAGCACTCGGCTCGCGTCCGGCCGGGGCGCCGGGAGCCCTGGTGCCCGTACGGTCGCCGAGGCGGAAGACCGGGCTCAGCAGGTTGCTCGTCGGCACGGTGACCGGCCTCACGACGGGATTCCTGGCGGGCGGCGCCGCCGCCGTCTTCATCGGCCTGTACGTCTCCGCGACGGTCGCCCTGGCGACGGTGGTGCTCGCGACCGCCACCGGCAGCGCGATCGGCCTCTCTCTTGCCGCCGGGCCCCGCCACGTGCCGCCGTACACGCGGGAGTCCGAAGGCGCCCAGCCCCCCTCCTACCACCCGCCCTCGCTGTTCCCCAGGCCGGAGCTCCCCGAGCCGCCGCAGTGGCTGCTGCCCGCCGTCGCGGTCGCGGGCCTGGTGGCGGCGGTGGTGCTGCCGGGCTCCGGCGGCGGGCTCGGCGTGCTCCTGGTCGCGGTCGTCGTGGGTGCGGCCCTGTGGCCCGCGCTGCGCCGCAGGCTGACCCCGTGGACGGCGGCGTTCGGCCTGACCGGCTACTGGCTCATCACGGCCGCCGTCACCAGGGACGCCGACTGGCTGGTCGCCCTGGCGGTGGGCGCGGGCGCGGCGCTGGTGGCGCTGGCCGTGTCCGGCGCCGGAGCCGGATGGCTCGGCGTGCTGCGGGGCGGGCTGTCGCCGGTCTTCGCCGTCGGGCCGGTCCCGTGGTTCCTGTCGAAGCCCGTCAGGCGGCTGGCCGCCGGGGGCAGGCTGATGCCGACGCTGGTCGGCGCCGCCATCGCGGCCGTCCTGCTCGTGCTGTTCGGCGTGCTGTTCGCCTCCGCCGACGCGGTCTTCGCCGGGTACGCCGACCGCGTCATCACCCCGCCGGACTGGCTGGGCTCGCTACCGTTGCGGATCACGCTGTTCGCGGCCTTCGGCGCCCTGCTGGCGGCGCTGGCGCTGACCGCGCTGCGCCCGATCGTGGACCCGGTCGGCCCCGACGCCGCCTTCGCGGTGCACCGGGCGGTCTGGCTGGTGCCGCTGGTCTCGGTGAACCTGCTGTTCGCCGCCTTCGTGGCGATCCAGATCAGGTTCCTGTTCGGCGGCGGCGCGACCGTGCGCGACACCTCCGGCCTGACCTACGCGCAGTACGCCAGGGAGGGCTTCTTCCAGCTCGTCGTGGTGAGCGTGTTCGTGCTCGGCATCGTCGCGGTCTGCGGCGGCATGCTCCGCACCGCCCGCCGGGAGCGCCTGGTGCTGGCCGGGCTGCTCGGCACGCTCTGCGCGCTGACCCTGGTCGTGCTGGTGTCCGTGCTGCACCGGATGGACCTGTACACGGCGGTGTACGGCCAGTCGCGGCTGCGTATCTCGGTGCAGGCGACGGTGTGGTGGCTGGGCGCGATCTTCCTGCTGGTGCTGCTCGCGGGCGCGATCCGGCTGGCGGGCCGCTCGGCGGGCTGGCTGCCGAGGACCGCCGTGCTCGTGACCGGCCTCGCCGTCGGCGTGTTCGTGACGGTCGACCCGGAGCTGCGGGTGGCGGAGTCCCAGCTCGACACCCACTACCTGTCCAGGCTGGGGGCAGACGCCGTACCCGCGCTGGTGCGCCTGCCCGACGACCGGCGGCGCTGCGTGCTGGCCGCCGTCGCGGACAACACCGACCTGGAGCGCCCGGACCCGTGGAACGGGTGGAATCTCGCACGCGCCGAGGCGAGGGAACTGCTGCGGGCGAACCGGGTGGAACCGGGCGCGTGTCCGGCCCATCGGTGAGCATCGGGCATAAATCGGGTTTAATCCTTGCGTGGCATTCGATGTGATCATCCGCGGCGGCCGGGTACTCGACGGCACCGGCGCACCGCCGTACCCGGCCGACGTGGCGATCGAGGGCGACCGGGTCGCCGCGGTCGGCCGTCTCGACGGCGCCCAGGCCGAGCAGGAGCTGGACGCGACCGGGAGATTCGTCGCACCGGGCTTCGTCGACTGTCACGCGCACGGCGACGCGGCCGTCTTCGACCCCGCCGTGCAACTGGCCGCGCTGCGGCAGGGCGTGACCACGTTCGTGCTCGGGCAGGACGGCCTGTCCTTCGCCCCCGGCTCCGCCTCCACCGTCGCCTACGCCACCCGCTACTTCACCGCCGTCAACGGCAGGCTCCCCGCCGAGGGGCCGCTGACCGTGGCCGGGCTGCTCGACGGCTACGACCGGGCCGTCGCCCTCAACACCGCCTACCTGCTGCCGCACGGGACCATCAGGTACGACGTGATGGGCCCGGCCTCCTCGCGGCCCACCCGCGAGGAACTGGCGGCGATGCGCACCCGGGTCGAGCGCGGCCTGTCCGACGGCGCCGTCGGCCTGTCGAGCGGCCTGGAGTACCTTCCCGGCCGCTACGCGGACGCCGCCGAACTGGCCGCGCTGTGCGCACCGCTGGGCGGGCTGCCGTACGTCACCCACATGCGCGCCTACGGCGTCAACGCCGCCGTCGGCATGGCCGAGGTGCGCGAGATCGCCGAACGCTCCGGCGCCGCCGTCCACGTCTCCCACCTGCACGGCCCCGCCCCGGTGCTGCTGCCGCTGGTCGAGAACGCGCTGACGGCCGGGCTCGACCTGACCTTCGACACCTACCCGTACCTGCGCGGCAGCACCATCCTCGCCATGGTCGTGCTGCCGCCGTCCGTTCCCGCCGCCGAGGTGGACCGGGCCATCGAGATGCTCGCCGCGCCCGAACTCGACCACTGGTGGGACTCCCTGTCCGACTCCTGGCCCCGGCTCACGGTCTCGCACGCGCCCGGCGCCGCCTGGGCCGAGGGCCTCACGATCGTCCAGGCCGCCGAGCGCGCCGGAATGGCGCCCGCCGACTTCTGCAAGCGACTGCTCATCGACACCCGCCTGGAGGCCGGGTGCGTCACCGCGCGCCCCGACGAGGGCCCGGAAGGGGAGGAGTCCGTACGGCGGATCCTGCGCCACCCCTCGCACACGGGCGGCTCGGACGGCATCTACGTCGGCGGCCACCCGCACCCGCGCGGCTGGGGCGCCTTCGCCCGCTTCCTCGGCCGCCACGTGCGCGAACTCGGCGACTGGACCTGGCAGGAGGCCGTCGTGCACCTGGCCTCGCACCCGGCCCGCCGCTTCGGGCTCGCCGACCGGGGGCTGGTGCGCGCCGGATACGCCGCCGACCTGGTCGTCATCGACCCGATGACCGTCACGGACGAGGCCACCTACGCCGCTCCGCGCGCCCTGGCCACCGGGGTGGACGACGTGTTCGTCTCCGGTGTCCAGGCGCTGGCCGGGGGCAAGCTCACCGGTACGGTTCCGGGCCGGGCGCTGCGCCCCCGCTGACCGGTACGGCGTCGCGGCGGGCCGGCCGCGCGGCCGGGGAGCGTCACCCTGGAAGGGGGCGCGCTCGCGGCGGCGGGTGGGGGTGGGGTGGCTGTGCCGTGACAGGGGGGAGTACAGATAGGGTCAGGGCCGGATGAAAGGGGGCGGTGTGCAGGGGATTCTCGCAGAGTCCGAGTTTCCGGTGATGGTCGTCCACCGCGACGCGCTCCAGCACAACGTCGCCACCATGGCGGCGTTCGCGCAGGCCCACGGCCTGCGCCTGGCGCCGCACGCGAAGACGCACATGTCACCCGAGATCGCGGCGATGCAGCTCGAAGCGGGCGCGTGGGGCCTCACGGTCGCCACCGTCACCCAGGCCCGCACGGTGCGCTCGTTCGGCGCCCGCCGGGTCCTGCTCGCCAACCAGATCGTCGACCCCGTCGGGCTCGACCGGCTGGCCGCCGAGCTGACCCGCGACCCCGACTTCGAGTTCCTGTGCTTCGCCGACTCCCCGGCAGGGGTGGACATCCTGCGCGCCCACGCCCCCGAACGCGGCTTCCGCGTCCTGGTCGAACTCGGCCACGCGGGCGGGCGCGGCGGCTGCCGCAGCGTCGCCGAGACCCTCGACCTGGCCGCCTACGTCGAGAAGTCCGACGGCGTCGCCCTCGCGGGCGTGTCCGGGTACGAGGGCTCGCTGAAGTCCGCCGAGCAGGTCCGCGACTACCTCGGCGGGCTGCGTGAGGTGGCCGAGCACCTGCGGCTGCGCGACCCGCTGCTGAGCGTCGGCGGCAGCCAGTGGTTCGACGTCATCGGCCGCGAACTGGCCACGGTCAAGGCCACCGTCGTGCTCCGCAGCGGCGCCTACGTCAGCCACGACGACGGCTACTACCGCGAGCGCACCCCGTTCAACCGCGTCGAGGGCGAACTGCGGCCCGCCTTCGAGATCTGGGCGCACGTGCTGTCCACGCCCGAGCCCGGTCTCGCCGTCGTCGGCATGGGCAAGCGCGACGCCCCCTATGACGAGGGGCTGCCCATCCCCAGGCGCGAGGGCGTCACCGTGGTGGCGATGCAGGACCAGCACACGGTCGTCCGTGCCGACGGGCTGCGCCCCGGCGACGTGCTGGCCTTCGGCATCTCCCACCCCTGCACGGCCTTCGACAAATGGCGCACGCTTCCGGTGGTCGACTCCGGCTACCGGCAGGTTGGCACGATAACCACACACTTCTAAGGGAGACGTCGTGAAGAAAGAGATCAGGACCACCGAAGGCGCCGCGCCCGTCGGGGCCTACTCCCAGGGGCTCGTGGTCGGCGACTTCGTCTACACCTCGGGCGCGGGCCCGCTCGACCCCGTGACCGGCGAGATCGTCGGCGACGACGTGGCCGCGCAGACCCACCGGACGATGCAGAACCTGGGCGCGATCCTGGCCGCCCACGGCCTCGGCTTCGACGACGTGGTCAAGGCCACCGTGCACCTTCAGGACCTCAAGGGCGACTTCGCCGCCTACAACGAGGTGTACAAGTCGTACTTCAACGAGCCGTACCCGGTTCGCACCACCGTGGGCTCCGACCTCATGAACATCCTGGTGGAGATCGACTTCGTCGCCCACAAGAGCGCGTAAAGTCGGCCTGTGGACAGTTCCATGTACGTCTTCGCCGAGGACCTGCGTGGCGAGGGCGCCGACAAGGTGCTCGACCGGATCGCCGGCTACGGCGTGTCCTCGGTCACCGTCGGCGCCGTGCACCACGGCTCCCTCGACGTCACGCCGCACGGGCTGTCCCGTCTGACGTTGCGCCAGGACGGCGCACACTTCGTGCCGCCGTCCGAGCTGTTCGCCGGGCTCCGGCTGGCGCCCGTGCCCGGCTTCACCGACGCCCTCGACGGGCTGGGCGCGGCCTGCGAGAGCCGGGGCCTGCAGCTCCACGGCTGGACGGTCTTCCTGCGCAACCACACGCTCGGCAGCCGCCACCCCGACGTCACCGTCCGCGACTGCTTCGGCGACAGGGGCTCGCTCACCGCCCTGTGCCCGGCTCACCCCGACGTGCGCGAGTACGCCGTGGCGCTGGCCAGGTCGGTGGCCAGGCTCGGCGTCTCCCGGGTGGTGGCGGAGTCGCTCCACTTCCGCTCGCTGCGGCCCCAGCGCTCCTTCGTGCCACTCGGGCCGATGGACCACTACCTGTTCGGCCTGTGCTTCTGCGACCACTGCATGCGCCGCGCCACCGATCTCGGCGTCAACGCCGAGGTGGCCCGCGACGAGTGCGCCCGCATCGTCGGCGGCGTCCTCGACGGCGACCCGGCCGCCCAGGGCGAGGTGACCAGGGCGGCGCTCACTGCGTACGCGGGCCCCGACGTGGTCGCCTACGCGCGGGCCCGCTCGGAGACCGTCACCACCCTGGTCTCCGAGGTGGCGACAGCGGTCGCTGAGGAGGGTTCGCGGCTGGTGTTCGTCGACTACACCGGCTCGGTCAAGGGCTACCGCGACGGCCTGCCCACCCCCGGTCTCGCGGCGCACGACGCCTGGCAACTCGGCGTCGACCTGGTGGCGCTCGGCGACCTGGTGCCCGCCTTCGGCGTGCTCGCCTACGCCCGCGACGCCGCCAGGGTGGCCGACGACGTCGGCGCCTACCTGCGTTCGGTCGGCAAGGACCGCGAGGTGCGCGCGGTGCTGCGGCCCGGCCATCCCGACAGCGACTCCACCGACCGCCTGGTGGCCAAGACCCGCGCCGCGAAGGCGGCGGGCGCGCAGGCGGTCGATTTCTACGCCTACGGCCTGGTGCCGCACCCGGTGCTGGAGCGCATCACCTCGGCGCTGCGCGAGACCGTCTGATCACTCGTCCGCGAGCGGTCCCTCGCCGACGATCAGGCGGAGCCGGTCGTTGGCCGTCTCCAGGGTGCTGAGGGCGATCTCCAGTTCGTCCTCGCCCGCCTCGCCCATCGTCTCCTCGGCGAGTTCGATCCAGGCCCGCTCGATGGCGGGCAGCAGCGCGTGGCCCGCCTCGGTGATCACGACGCGCACCTGTCTGCGGTCGGTGGGGACCGGCTCGCGCCGGAACCAGCCCCCGCTCTCCAGCCTGGCCAGGCTCCGGGTGGCGGTCGGCGGCTCGATGCCGACGCGGGCGGCGAGTTCGGAGACCGTCATGCCTTCCGGCTGCTGGGCCAGCAGCCACAACAGGACGTCCTGGCCGGGATGCAGGCCGAGCGCCGCGAGCTTGCGGGCCTTGGCCTCGCGGTAGAGCTTGCTCATCTTGTTCAGCGCCCGGTTCACGCGCATGGCCTCGTCGGCGTCCACATGGCCACCCTATCGACATCACTGATATATAGTCGGCTAATAAATAGTCGGCTAAGCATTAGGAGTGGGAATGGACCTCGGACTTCACGGCAAGGTCGTCCTCGTCACCGGCGCCTCCGGCGACATCGGCCGGGCCATCGCCACCGCGTTCGCCGCCGAGGGCGCCCGCGTGGCCGTCGGCTGGCACCGCGAGGAGAAGCGGGCGCACGCCCTCGTCGCCGACATCGACGCCGGGGGCGGGAGCGCCATGGCCGTACGGACCGATCTGCGCGACCCCGCCACCGCCGAGGCCGCGCCCCGGGCGGTCGCAGCGGAACTCGGCGAGATCTCCGTGCTGGTGGCCAACGCCGTCGCCTGGCCCGAGCGTGCCCCCGACACCTGGGACCGCCTCACCGACCACCTCACCGCCAACGCCGCCGGAACCCTCACCCTCGTGGACGCCGTCCTGCCCGCCATGCGCGGCAGCGGCTGGGGCCGGGTCGTCCTCGTCTCCAGCGACGTCGTCGACCAGCCCATCCCGGCCGGGGTCGCCTACGGGGCCGCCAAGGGGGCGCTGGAGGCCGCCGCCAAGGTCCTCGCCGTGCGGGAGGCCCGGCACGGGGTGCTCACGAACGTCGTCCGCCCCGGCTTCACGCTCACCGAACGCGCCCTCACCACCCCCGGACTCGGGCAGGCGGCCGTCGACTCCGAATCCGCCCAGACGCCCACCGGGCGCATCTGCACGCCGCAGGACGTCGCCTCCGCCGTCGTCTACCTCGGCTCGGCCGCCAACGGCCACGCCAACGGCGAGATCCTGTCCGTGGCGGGCGGCCGCCAACTCACCCGCTGACACCCCGACGCCTCGGCCGCATGACCACCCCCACCTCAATGAAACTGCCAATACGTGATCAATCCGATTCGATGGCCCGAAAACCGATGCCTTTTCGTCGGTAGCGGGGTCTAAGGTTCGAGTTTCACGAATGGGGGAGGGGCATGACCGAACCAACCGTCGCGCCCTGGCTACGCGGTCCGCTCAGACCGTTCCAGTCAGGCCAGTATCGCCTGCTCGCGGGCTCGCTCACCGCCTCGATGCTGGGCGAGGGGCTCTGGCTGATCGCCATGGTCTGGCAGGTGATCGAGCTCGACGGCAAGGCCGCCGAACTGTCTATCGTCGCCACCGGTTCGGCCGTCGGCATGCTTCTCACCGTGCTGGTGGGCGGGGTGGTCGCCGACCGCATACCTCAGCGGAAGATCCTGCTCGTCACCGAGGCCGTCCTCGCCACGGTCTCCATCGCGGTCGCCGTCCTCGCGCTGACCGGCCTGATCGACATCTGGCACCTCGCGGCCGCCGCCTTCGTCCGAGGCGTCGGCGCCGGCTTCTACTACCCCGCCTACTCCGCGATGCTGCCCGTGATCGTCCCCGCCGATCACCTGCTCGCCGCCAACGGCGTCGAGGGCACGCTGCGCCCCGTCGTCCTCCAGGCGGCGGGACCCGCCATCGCCAGCCTCATCGTCGACTTCTCCTCCCCCGGCGTCGCGCTCGCCGCCATGGCCGTCGCCCAGTTGGTCGCCGCCGCGTTCCTCATCGCGATGAAGCCGGTGGCGCTACGCCGCGACCCGGGCGCGGACGAGGGACGCCACCCGGTCCGGGGGATGCTGGCCGACCTGCGCGAGGGCTTCGTCTACATGGTCCGCACCCCGTGGCTGCTCGCCACCCTGGTGTTCGCCTCGTTGCTGATCCTCCTGGTGATCGGCCCGATGGAGGTCCTGATCCCCTTCGTGATCAAGGACGGCGTGGGCGGCGGCCCCACCGGCCACGCCATCGTGATGGCGGCCTTCGGCATCGGCGGCGCGGTCGCCTCGCTGGCCATGGCCGCACGCAGGTTGCCCCGCCGCTACCTCACCGCGATGAACGCCATGTGGGGCATCGCCTGCCTCCCCTTCGTCCTCATCGGCGTGGCCGACAGCCTGTGGCTGATCGCGGCCGCCGCCTTCGTGGTCGGGGTGCTGTTCAGCGCGCCGACCGTCATCTGGGGCACGCTGCTCCAGCGCCGGGTGCCGCCCGCGCTGCTCGGACGGGTCTCCAGCCTCGACTTCTTCGTCTCCCTGGTGTTCATGCCGGTGTCGATGGCCCTCGCCGGCCCGGTGAGCGAGACCGTCGGTCTGACACCGACCTTCGTCATCGCCGGACTCCTGCCGCTGCCGATCGCCATCATCGCGATCCTGGCCGCCCGCATGCCCGCCGACGAACTCGCCCACCCCCTCGACACCCCGCCCGCCACCGAACCACCCGCCACCGAACCGCCTACGACCGAACCGGCCACCACGCGTTAGGCGGCCACCCGAGGCGGTGGGGACCCCATCTGCTGCGATCTCGGCGAGTCCGGCGGCCCACCCAGCAGGCCCGGCGCGACGACCCGCTCAACGCCCTGACCTGACGACCCGGCGAAAGGCGGCGTAGCGGGCCCGACCGTACCCTCTGGCCTTGGTGTCTTTCGAGTGGCGGGGACCTCAGCGGCTGGAGCGGGCGCGATCCAGCAGGATCAGCGGTACGGCGGCCGCGGCGAGAGCGGTCCCGATCCAGCCGACCGAGACGAGCGGCGCGCCCTGGGTGAGTGAGACGGCCGCCAGCACGGGGGTGATGCTGATACCCAGCTGGAACGCCGAGACGGTGGTGGCGCCGGCGAGCGTCGGCGCGTCCGACGCGATGGTGAAGACCCGTCCGTACAGGGCGGGGTTCGGGACGAACGCGGCGACACCGATCAGGAAGACGGCGGGCACCACCGCCCACACCTGCTGGATCGCGGCCACCATCACCACCGACAGGATGACGATCGCCGACGTACCCGCGAGAAGGGCCAGGTGCGGCCGCCGGTCGGAGACGCGGCCACCCACGGACAGCCCGACGAACGCCCCGATCCCGAACAGTGCGAGGATCGCCGGGATCCACACCCCGGGGACGGCGGTGACGTCGGCGAGCAGGGCCGCCAGGAAGTTGAACGTGATCATGTACGCCGCAGTGGTCAGGATCGTGATCGCGTAGATGCCCCAGAGCGCCGGACGGCGCATCGCGGCGAACTCCCGCGAGACGGCCGGCTCGACGGAGCGGCCGGTACCGGAGTCGGCGGGCAGTCTCAGCACGCATCCGACCGCCCCGGCGACCGTCAGGACCACCACGGCCCAGAAGCCGCCACGCCAGTCCACGAAATGGCTGAGCAGTGTGCCTGCGGGGCCGCCGACGACCATGGCCACACTGAGCCCGCTGACCACGACCCCGGACGCGCGGGCGTTCCGGTCCGGCGTCACCAGGCCGATCGCGGTCACGGACGCGACCGCGAAGAACCCGGCGTAGGCGACCCCGGAGATCACCCTGGTCAGCAACAGTACCTCGTAGCCGCCGAGCAGCCCGGCCACGATGCTGAGAGCGAACACCACCTGGGTCGCCAGCAGCGCCGTACGGCGTGGCCATCGCAGGCTGAGCACGGCGAACGGCGGCCCGCCGACCACGACACCCAGCGCGAACGCGGTGATCAGGAACCCGGCGGAGGAGAGCGTGACGTCCAGGTCGGCGGCGACCGCCGGCAACACGCCGGCCAGCAGGAACTCGGCGGTTCCCATGGCGAACAGGCTGAAGCTCAGGACGTACACGCCGACGGGCAGCCGGCGGGAGCCGGTGGGGCGGGGGACGGGTTCGGTTTCTGGGATCATTCAGATCACCTCCACCGAGAGGATCGGGAGACCTGACCTGAAACGACAAACATCGTTGCCGATTCCGGGACGCCTTGATTGACTGCCCCCATGGACGAGCCCAGTGTCGGCGCCGTGATCGAGCAGATCGCCCCCCGCCTGCGCCGCGCGCGCGAGAAGAAGGGCGTCAGCCTGGCCGAACTCGCCCGCGCCACCGGCATCTCGGTCAGCACCCTGTCGCGCCTGGAGTCGGCTCAGCGCAAGCCCAGCCTCGAACTCCTCCTCCCGATCATCGCCACCCTCGGCATCTCCCTGGACGAGATCGTCTCCGCCCCTCGGATCCTCGACCCGCGCGTCCCCCAGCGCCCCACCCAGCGGGACGGCCGCATCCTGATCCCGCTCTCCCGCGAGCAGGGGGAGCCACGCGCGTACAAGATGACGATCCCGGCGCACGACGAGCAGCCCCACCTGCGGACCCACACAGGTTACGAGTGGCTCTACGTCCTGCGCGGACGGCTGCGCGTGCGACTGGGCGAGCACGACTTCGTCATGGGCGCCGGAGAGGCGGCCGAGTTCGACTGTCAGATCCCGCACTGGTTCGGCGCCACCGGGCGCGGCAGCGTCGAGATCCTGAGCCTGTTCGGCAAGCAGGGCGAACGCATCCACCTCCGCACCCGGCGGCGCTGACTAGCTCCCCGCGTGCGCCCGCGCGACCGTGAGACTGTCCTCGTAGACGACCCACTTGGTGATCAGCCCGTTCTCGACGACCAGATACAGGGCGAACGGGGAGGTGAAGGCGATGCCGGTGCTCCGTGCGGTCTGCCGGAGCTCGCCGAGGATGACGGCATCCGAGCCGTCCACCACGATCCGGGACACGACCGAGTCGTTCCGCTCCGCCACGTGGTGATCCGCCAGCCCCCGGAAGTGGTCGGCGACGTCGGCCAGACTGGACCGGTCGCGGATCCACGGCGCCGCGGGGTGGCCCTCCTTCGGCCAGGTCAGCGCCCAGTCGACGGGCTCGGCGAACAACGCGGCCGTGTGTTCGTGATCGCCCTTCGCGATGCGGGCCAGCAGTTCTTCGGCGACTTCGCGCGTTCCTCTCGTCATGGACCCAGCCTGCCGGGGGAGGGGGACCGCCGTCGATTACCTCGAAGGTAATGGAACGTCGTCACGACGTGCGGCCCGGACAGGGGAGAGGCCGGGACCGGCGTCAGGAGGGCCTTGCCGTAAGAGACTCCGTGGCATAGTGGGCAGCGTGCAGGGAACCTTGATCGGACGGGCCGCTGAGCTGGAAAAACTCGTCCGCGTGCTCGAAGCCGCCGACGCCGGCACCGCCGGCGTCGCGCTGGTGGGGGGCGACGCCGGCATCGGCAAGACGCGCCTCACGGGAGAGTTGGCGGCGTACGCGCGTGAACACGGGTTCCAGGTGCTTGTCGGCCAATGTGCGGAACTGGGCGACTCGCTGCCGTATCTCCCCCTCGCCGACGCCCTGCGCGGCGCCGAAGAGGTGGTACGCGACGCGCTGGCCGAACGGCCCGTTCTGGGGCAGTTGGTCACCGGTGGCGAGGGCTCGCCGTCGGCCGGGCTGACGCAGCAGCGGCTGTTCGGCTCGCTGCTGGGGTTGCTGGCCGAGGTGCAGCCGGTGCTGTTCGTGATCGAGGACCTGCACTGGGCCGACCGTTCCACCCGTGACCTGCTCGTCTTCCTGAGCCGGATGGTGCAGACCGAGCGCGTCTGCGTCGTCGGCACCTACCGCACCGACGACCTGCACCGCCGTCATCCGCTGCGGTCGGTGCTGGCGGAGTTGAAGCGGCTGCCGACGGTGACCGGGGTGGAACTCGGCCCGCTGCCCTCAGGCGATATTTCCGACTATGTCGCGACGTTGGGGGATCTCGGGGGGCAAGCCCTCACCGAGATCGTCACCCGCGCCGACGGCAACCCCTTCTACGCCGAGGAACTGTACGCCGCCCTCGCCGAGGGCGAGAGCCTGCCCGACGGGCTCGCCAGCCTGCTCATGTCCCGCGTCGAGCTGCTGTCGGAACCCGGCCAGCGGGTGATCCGCGTCGCCGCCGTCGCGGGCCGCCGCGTCGAGGACCGTACGCTGCGCGAACTGTCCGACCTGCCGCTCGGCGACTTCGAGGAGGCCGTTCGCGAGATCGTCTCGCGCGGGCTGTTCCGCGTCGACGGCATCGGCTACACCTTCCGCCACGCCCTCCTTCAGGAGGCCGTCTACACCGACCTGCTCCCCGGCGAACGCACCCGGCTCCACGCCGCCGTCGCCAAACAGCTCACCTCGCCCGCCGAACTCGCCCACCACTACCTCGCGGGACACGACCTCGTCGGCGCCCTCGCCGCCTCCGCCCAGGCCGGACGCCAGGCCGAGAAGGTCGGCGCCCCTGCCGAGGCCCACAGCCACTACGACCAGGTGCTCAGCCTGTGGGACCAGGTCGCGGGCGCCGAGGAACTGGTCGGTGAGTCCCGCACCGAGATCGGCCTGCGCAGCGCCGTGGCCGCCGCCGACAGCGGCGACAACCACCGCGCCGTCGCCCAGCTCCGCGCGCTGCCGCAGACCTCCAGAGTCAGCGAACGGCTCGCCTACTACCTCGTCGAACTCGACAGCCAGAGCGCCGCCATCGAGGCCGGCGACGCGGCCGCCGCCGCCGCGGAGACACCCACCGAACTCGCCCGCGCCCTCGCCACCTCCACCCGCACCTACTACGCCAGCAGCCGGCACTCCGAGGTCGGGTCGATCGCCCGCCGCGCCCTCGACGTCGCGCGGTCCGCCGGCGCCCTCGACGCCGAGGTCGGCGCGCTGCTCAGCCTGTCCATCCTCGCCGAGCACGCCGGCGACGTGGACGCCGCCGCGTCGCTGCTCGAACAGGCCACCGAGCACACCTCCGGCGACCTCGCCATGGACCTGCGCGCCCGCTTCAACCGCGCCCGCCTCGCCTACGAACACGGTCGGCTCGAACTCGCCGCGGACCTCACGGAGGAGGGCATCGCGCTCGCCGAGCGCATCGGGCTCAAATGGAGCACGTACGGCACAGACCTGCGATTCCTCCGCTTCCTCCTCCACTACGTGACCGGCGAGTGGGACGCCGCCGAACAGGTCGCCCAGGCGTTCGGCGCCCGCGTCGGCACCGTGCCCGAAGCGGTCCTGTCGTCGTTCGCGTTGTTCATCGAGGTGGCCAGGGGTCTGCCCGCCGTCGAGTCCCGGCTGGACTGGCTGCGGCCTTTCTGGTCCAGCGAACTCGTGTCGTACATGTCGCGCGGCATGGCCGCCGAGGACGCCCTCATGAAGGGCGAACCCGCGCTCGCCCTCGCCCACCTGGAGGCCGTTCTCGCCGACCTCGATCGCACAGACCCCGGCAATCTACGCATCTGCGCCATGGCGCTGAGCGCGCTCACCGACCTCGGACGCACCGACGGCGCCGACGACCTCGTCGCCCGCACCCGCTACGCCGCCGTCACCGGCCCCGACGGGCGGCGCCGTACACTCGGGCTCGAAGGACGCGCCTGGGCCCTGCGCGCGGAAGCCGAATGGCATCGCAACAGCGGACGTTTCGACGTACCACTGTGGGAGTCGGTCGTGGCCGCGTTCGACTACGGCTTCGTCTACGAGACCGCCCGCGCCCGCCTGCGCCTCGCCGAGGCCCAACTCGCCACCGGCGACCGCGACGCCGCCCAGAAGACCTGGTCACAGGCCCGCAAATCGGCCGCCGACCTGCGTGCCGCGCCGCTGCTGCGGCTGCTCGAAGAGTTCGGGCGAAGAGCCCGCTTCGCCGCGGTACGGTCACCCGACGGCGGCGCGCTCACCGCCCGCGAACTGGAGGTGCTCCGCCTCGTCGCCGACGGCCTGACCAATCGCGAGATCGCCGAACGGCTGTTCATCGCGCAGAAGACGGTGAGTGTGCACGTCTCCAACATCCTCGGCAAACTCCAGGCCACCACCCGCACCCAGGCCGCCGGCACCGCCAGAACCCGAGGTCTGCTGGCCTGAGGTCAGTCGGTGGGTCAATCGCCGTCAGTTGGCCTGCGCGGTCTCGGCGAGCCGCTTAACCACGCTGATCAGCTCGGACGGGTCGAACGGCTTCGTCAGGTAGGCGTCCACGCCGATCGACCTCCCGCGCCGCCGGTCGTCCTCCTGGGCCCGCGCCGTGATCAGTACGATTTTGATGTGGTTGGTGGCCTCGTCCGAGCGGAGGCGCTCGGCTGTGACCCACCCGTCCAGGCACGGCATCATGACGTCCAGCGTCACCACGTCCGGCATCACCTCGATCACGCGGTCCAGACAGTCCTCGCCGTCTGTGGCGGTCTCCACCTGAAACCCCTCCAGGGTCAGATTGACCGCGATGAGCTGCCGAATGACCTCGTCGTCGTCCACGACCAGAACTTTGCCCCTAGCCACTGCCACGGCCACGAAGCTAACCGGTCGAGGCGGTCCGCGTGGGGTTTTCACGGGATGTGGGGCCCCGGATTTTGTTGGTGCGTAGTGGTGGCTGAGTACTGGTAGCCTTGTGAACCGTTGAGCCCCCTTAGCTCAGGGGATAGAGCACCGGCCTCCGGAGCCGGGTGCGTAGGTTCGAATCCTACAGGGGGCACTCACGATCTACCTCGCTAAACGTGCTTGGACCTGCGGAAACGCGGGTCCTTTTGTTTTTGGCCTGTGTCAGCGTGTGCCACTGGGGGCAAGCGAATGCCCATGATCACGTACCACTGGCGTACTGATCTTGGATCGCTTCGCTGTCGGACGCGGCAGGGGCCAGTCGTATGACTGGCCCCTGCTTCGCGCTGTGGCTAGTTGGTGTCTTCCTCGCTGCCCAGCGCCCGAGTGACCGCGTCGTGCCAGACGTCGTCCTGTCCGTCGATGCACTTGGCGTAGATTTTCAGCAGGACCTCGACGCTGTGACCCGCCCATTGCGCGACCTGGGTCGCGGGCACACCGGCGTTGAGCCTGAGGGAGACGCCGGCGTGCCGCAGATCGTACGGTCGGCGCGCCAGTCGGGAGGCTGCCTGTTCGGGCGTGAGGGCGAGCACGCGAGCGCCCTTCCACGTGCGAACGTAGCCGGATTTCTGGATGATGCCCCCGCGTTCAGTGCGGAACAGCCGCCCGTCCGGCCCAACGCCATAACTCGCGATGTGCTCGCGGAGTATCGAGACCAGCTCGGGCGGGATCGGTATGGGGCGCTTGGCCCTTCGGGGCCGCCCTTTGAGCCCGCGTTCTTCGTGGACTGTTCCGGCGTCTGTCCATTCGGTGCCCACCGGGGGTGTGGAGCCCCCGAGCATGAGCTTCCCCCATCCCGTCTTGGGAAGGGTGCAGTCGGTCTCAAGAAGAGCGATGACTTCACTGGGGCGCATCATCGCGTAGTACATGCAGGCGAAGAATGCCACGAGTCGGGGGCCGCGTCGCCATCCGGAGTAGCTGACAGCGGTGAGCAGTTCCTGAACTTGGGCGGGCGAGGCGACGGTGGCGGGGTCGATCTCTTCGCACACCTCGGTCTCGGGCGCGGTCCAGTCGAGTTCGTCGTTGAGCGGGTTCTTGTCGAGCCGCTTCTTGGATACGGCGTGGCGGAGCACGTTGTAGAGCACCCTGCGGCGGCGGCTGTAGTAGCTGGGGGAGGCGGGAGTGCCGTCGAGCTTGCTCGCGCAGGCGTCGAGAGCGGCCGTGATGCGGTCATACTCCTTGATCTCGACGACGGGCAGGGATGTCTTGGCAATCCACTTGAGGGCTGCGTCGATGTCGTCGGGCTTGGCCGCGTCTCGGTTGTGCTTGTTGAAGGCCCACCGATACAGAGCGGCCCGCAACACCGAAGGGTCAGGCGCGCCGCGCTGTTCCTGAATGAGTACAGGCGTTACCGCGGCTAGCGTTTCGGCAATCGAGATCCGTTGCCGTCCGGAGACCTTGGCCCACCGTGTGTTCACGTAGCCGCATGCATGGTTGTACCAGCTCACGGTGTTCTGTGAGTACGCCATGGTGGCGGGAAGCCCGGTCTCGGTGTCGAACGCCTCCCCGCGCTGAGCGGCCCTCTTCAGGTCCGATCGGTAGCTGTCGGCAAGCTCCCAGGTGGTGAAGAGTTCGGTGAACACCTTCTCGTCGACCACCCATCGGACCATGTGAGGACGGTGGCCCGTCTTCTTGGTGGAGATCTTCCAGATGCGGACCTTGTAGCTCTTCAATCAGCTCGCCCTTCTCGTGTTCAGGGATTCCATCCAGGTGTCGAAGTCGCACCGCTTGATCCGAAGCTCCCCGTTGGGAAGGCGGGAGCACTCCGGCGTTCTCCCGAGGGCGCGCCACCGTTGCCAGGTGCGCCGCTTGATGTCGAGTTCGGTCAGGACGTCACGGACACTCATCCAGGTCGTACGGCGTTCGGCGCTCGTGGTCTTCGTGTCCTTGCTCTTCTGGACTCGCGATCGGGAGTTTTCGGTCTGGCGCATTCGTGGTTCTCCTGTGTCGTCTGGCGTGGCTCTCTGGTGTGGAGGGCTGAAACAGCTCCGCATGTCCGCATCTCCGCACGATCATGTTTGACCTGGGGAAACGGTTGCGGAGATAGAAAATTCTGGAGTGACTCCATCTCCGCAACCAGGGGTTCATCTCCGCAGTTCTGCGGAGATGCGGACTTGGACCGAACCCAAGATTTTCTATGTCCGCAACCGTCTGTCCTGGTGGATGGCCTGTTTGCGGAGATGCGGAGATGCGGAGCTGTTTCAGCGTGGTTCGAGCACCGACGTAGTTTCGGCCGGGTCGTATCGTCAGGTGGTGGTGTGGTGTTCGACCCAGAACACGTTGCGGTCGCCTCGGTCGTTCTTGCCGACGCGGATGACGTGCTCGCCGCGCCAGCGCCCGATCTGGCCGGTGAGCAGGCGTCCGAGCGCCATGGCGTTGGGCAGCCGGCCTGTGGCGGTGGTGATGAACGCGCCGTCCCAGGGGTCGTGTTCGGTGTCGCCGACGCGGTCGGGGGTGCCGCTGCGGCGCAGGTCGGCGGCGGTCATGCGCTCGTCGCGGTGCAGGGTGTGCCAGCAGGCGAGGAACGCCCTCCACCTGCTCTCGTCCTCGTCGATGTCGCGGACGTCGGCGGCGTTGGCCAAGAAGCCCGGGATCGCGTGGTGGTCGAGGAACCCGCCGAGGGCCTGGGTCCAGGGGGTGAACTGCCGCATCGACAGGCCAGGCGCACGGGGGGCACCCTGGCGGGTCCAGTCGAGAACCAGGATGAGCAGATGCCACAAGACGGTCATCTGATTGGCGGGGTGGGTGATCCACTGGTCGAGGTGCGGGATGCCGAACCTGGTCTGGTCCCGCTGGTCCGGCCGGGGCATGTTCGGGTCGAGGTGGACGCGGACGGTGCGGGAGGCCATGTCGCCGCCCACCTGGAGGTTGTTGCCTGTGGCCATCCAGAGCCGGTCGTTGACGGTGGCGATGTTGCGGGAGGCGCCCAACTGGCGGTCCGACCACACCCCGGCGGTGACCAGGAGGGCGAGGGTGGCGGAGTCGATGACGGTTCCTTCGGGGAGGTTGTCCCAGATGACGACGCCGACGGGTTCGGCCAGGACGGCGGTGATCGACTTGCGTAGTTCCTCTTCACTGTCGGCCCAGGGCATGAGGCGCTGGCCGTAGAGCATGCCGGGGCCGCCGGTCAGGATGGACTTGCCCGAGGCGGGCATGGTGGCGTCGATCAGCGCGAACGGCGTCAGGGAGCGGGTGAAGCGCTGCAGGATCGGGGTGGCGAGCAGAGCGAGGTAGTTGGCGCGGTCGGCTGCCCCCGCCCATGGGAAGTCTCGGAGGAACCGGCCGAGAAGGAAGTCGCGGGCGTCGGCCACCTGTTGGGGGGTGGGCTGGTCGGGGACGTGCGGCAGCGCGACCTTCGACGCCAGGTACAGGCCGGTGGCGGGGTCGTAGCCGGGTGCCTGCAGCAGGGTGCCGTCCCGGCGTAGTACGGGGGCGCCGATGACGCCGCGCAGGGCGGGGACGCCGGGCCAGGTCTTGCCGGCGAGGACAGATGACAGGATGTCGCGCGGCGGGGTGACCTCCTCTTCGAAGGTTTCGACGCTGCCGTCGGGGGTTTTGCGGGCGCGTTGCCGGTACACGTAGACGTGCTCGGCGAGCAGCCCGGCGAGGGTGGCCGGGGTGACGGGGCTGGCGGTGACGGGCAGCGGCGAGTCCTCGTCGGCGGCGGGGCTGGTGTGGCCACCGGACACGGTTTCCATGTGGACGAGGGCGCCTGCGGAGACGTAGGTGTCGGGCAGCAGCCGGGCGGCGAGTTCGCGTTTGAGGACGCGGATGGTCTCGGGGCCGGATCCCACCTGGACGTGTGGTGGACGGGCTGTCATGCGGGGACCTTCCGTGGCCGTCCTGCGCCGCGCCGGAACCCGCTGCGGATGGTGGCGCGGGCGGGCGCGGTGGGATAGCCGACCTGGTGGGCGGCGTCCAGCAGCAGGGCTTCGGTCGCGTCCGCGTCGAGGGCGCCTCCGGCGATGAGCTGGCCGAGGGCGCAGGAGGCTCCCCAGAGGGTGGTGTTGCGGTTGCCGTCGCCGGCGGAGGTGACGCGGTCGAGGCAGGCGCGGACGGCTGCCTCGACGTAGGCGCTGTGGTGGTCGGTCCGCACCGGCACCTGGGTCGGGCGCGGCGACGGTGGCGGGGATGGTGCGGGGCGGAGCCGTTCGGCCAGCCATGCGGGCAGCGGGGCGGGGCTGGTGTCGTGCAGCACCGTGTAGGAGCCGGTGCCGTCCGGGAGGGCGACGTGGCTGCCGGGTCCGACCACGTACCCGCCGACGCCGCGGGTGTCGATGAGCCAGCCGAGACCGTCCTTGGTGCCGCCTTTGGTGTTGCCCAGGGCGAGGTCGTGCGGTGGGGTGTAGTAGAGGTGCTGGCCGCCGCGCCTGGTGCGGACGGTGAACGTCTCGAACGGCAGGGGCTGCCCGGCGCGGACGCAGATGAGGGCGAGCACGTCCGCGCCGTCGGTCACTCCCGGCAGGTCCCAGGGGGGCGGGGGGCGTAGCCCCTCCATCTCGGGTTTGGGGGTGTCGAGGTCGATGACGAGCAGGCGGGAGGGGCCGCACGCGATGCCGATGTTGTAGGGGCGGCGCGCCCAGATACGGCGGATCACGTCGGTGTCGGTGGTGGCCATCCGCGTCCAGCTCGATCCCGGTAGCGGGGTCTTGTCGCCGGGGACGAGCGGGAACACCGCCCATCCTCGGGCGGCGGCGGCCAGGGCGTATCGGAGCTGGGCGGGTGTGGTCGTGGTCATGAGGCGATGTCCTCCGGGCAGGGCGTGGCGGTGGCGCGGGCGTAGACGGGCATGAGGGTGTGCAGGCCGACGACAGCTTGGAGAGGTACGACGCCGTTGCCGAGTTTGTGGAGCTGCTGGGTGCGGGTCAGGCCGGGGACGTCGGTCACCCACCCGTGCTCCAGTCCCATCAGCCATTCGACGAAGCGGGGGGCGAGGCGTCCTCGATCGTCAGTTGGCCGGGGTGCGGGGCGGCCGGTGATCGCCTCCCAGCGGGCGACGGCGGGACCGTACGGTCCCCAGTCGAAGACACGGCGCCGGTCAGCGTGGGGTTGCCCCTCGGGTAGGTCGTGCTGGTCCGTTCGCTGTCGGCGGTGGTCGGGGTCGGCAGCAGGGTCCTCACCGCGGACGGCAGCATCAGATCCCCCGAGGAGCCGCGCTGGCCGGGGCCGCCCTTGGTCCCGTCCGTCGCCCGCGGGGTGGGCAGCAGGGAGATCGTGTGCCGCAGATTCATTCCGCCCCGGGCGGCGTGGCCAATCCCGGTGCCTTCCGAGGTCGTCGGCGTTGGCAGCAGCAGTGCCACCGTGTTCGGGAGCTGCCCGGGGTAGCCGTGCCCTTTCCAGTCGCGGGCGGCCGGAGTCGGCAGGCCAGGCGAGGCAGAACCAGCGTTCGCGCCGGTGCGGGGCGCCGACGTCGGACGCGCGTAGACACGTCCACGCCGCATCGCACCCGAGCGCGGCAAGGTCGGCGAGGACAACGTCGAGCCCCGGTCGTCGAGTAACGACGGCTGAAACGTTCTCCAGCACGACGAGTCGAGGTCGTAGTACACGGACGGCTCGGGCGATGGTGAGCCAAAGGCCACTGCGGGTTCCTTCCTTGATCCCGGCGCCGCGTCCGGCGTATGACAGGTCTTGGCAGGGGAAGCCTGCGGTCAAGACGTCCACGCGCGGGACGCGCTCCCAGTCGAGGACGGTGATGTCACCGAGGTTGGGCACGTCCGGCCAGTAGTGGGCGAGGATGCGGGCGGCGCCCGGGTCGGGGTCGGCGACCCAGACGGGGCGGGCGCCGAGCACGGCGGCGACCGCGAGATCGAGACCGCCGTACCCGGTGCACACGCTGCCCACGGTGGGCGAGGTCACGCCGCCGCCCCGCTGGCGACGGCGGCCAGGTCAGGCAGCCAGTCGGCCAGCGGGTCACCGCAGGTCTTGCGGGGGCCGGTGAGGTCGGCGGCGGCGATGAAGCCGAGGAAGTGGGTGCCGCAGGTGATGACGACCAGGTGCCGTCCGGCGGGGCGCATCTCCAGCGGCAGCCCGTCGCGTGCGGCGGTCTTGAACCGGGCCAGGAAGCCGGGGCTCAGGGCAACGCCTCGGGGGTCGGTCAGGACGGGGCCGGGCGTCTGGCTGGCTTGCTTGGTGAGCCAGGTGCGCCAGTTGGGCAGGAGCGGCTCGTAGTCGGAGGCGGGCAGGCGGTAGGACAGGTGCGGGTCGCCGAGTTGTTCGAGGGTCAGGCCGTCGTCGGTGAGGGTGAGCCGCACGGTGTCGCGGGGCTTGATCTGGCGGATGACGGTGTGGAGGGCGCGGGCGGCCACGGTGAGGGTGAGCGGTGCGGGCGCGGTGCCGGTGCCGGGGTCGGGGAGTGGGCGGCAGGAGACGGCGAGGGTGTAGCGGTCGGTGGCCAGCGCGTACAGCGTTCTGTCGGGGGCGGCCTCGATGGTCACCACGGCCATGAACGGCACGCTGGTGTCGGTGCTGGCGTGCGGGAGGACGGCGCCGAGCCAGGCGCGCAGTTCGCGGCCCGTCATGTCGGCGGTGATCTCGGGGCGGGCGGTGGTGGTCGGGGTGGTCATCGGTGTCTCCTTGGGTGGGTGATGGGCGTCAGACGCCCCGGTGTCGAAGCGGCGGGTGTGGGCGATGCCCGTGCGGCGTACGATCGGGGCGTGGCTGTCGAGCGGGTATGGACCGTGGCGTGGTGGCGGGATGGGTGGGGGGTGTGGCCGGGTGAGGATCCCGATCTGGGCCGTTCGCCCGCCTACAGCACGGTGAACATCACGCGGGCCGCGTCGGAGGCGGCTTCTCATTGGGCGCTGGGTGTGGTGCCCCCGGGGCGGGTCCGGATCCGGTGCCGGTTCGGGGGCGATCCGGACGGCGCTGCCCGTTTCGCCGTCCGGTCGCGTTCGCGCCGCTGGTGGGGGCGTTAGCCGCCGACGCGGGCGGGTTTCTCGCAGTTGACGTGGGTGCCGGATCGGCCGTTGTTCTCGGTGGCGTGGAAGCGTTCGCCGTTGACGAAGGTGCCGTCCATGCGGGCCGTGATCCGGTAGCGGCCGGAGACGCACGGGGTGTGCAGCATCGTGTACGTCTGCGCCAGGCCGGGCGGGTGGTTGAACATCTCGGTTCCCGCTTCCAGCCAGGTTCCGCCGGCGCGTGCCGTGTTGTGTTCGAGCCGGATGTGGGTGAGCAGGGTGGTCACGACCGGTTCGGTGCAGGTGACGCGCAAGCTGACGCGGACTTTGGGGGCTTCGTCGGCGATCTGCACGGCGGTGGTCTTGGCGAGGGTGTGGTCGCAGCCCTCGATGCCTCGGGGGTGGGTGGTGTCGCTGCGGCGGTCACCGGTGGCGCATCCGGCGGGGGTGGTGAGCAGGACGGCGGCGGCGGTGGCCGCCGCGAACCATGTGTTCATCGTGGCTCCTTCGCTGGGTGGCGGGGGCTTGCCCGGGTGGTCAGGCGGGCGGCAGCGCCCGGCGCGGCGGGGTACGCCGCGAGCGTGGTGTGGGCAGGTTGTCGACGCGTTCGGCATGGACACGTGTGGGGGCCGGTTCGGGGGTGGTGCGCCGGTCGGTGACGGTGACGTCGAAGACGACGCGTCCGCCGCCGCCCCGGTGGCGCAGGCGGGTGGGGTCGCCCGCGATGAGGTGGGGTGAGGCGTTGATCAGGGCGAGGATCAGGGTGACGACCTGATCGACGTGGTCGGGGTCGTCGCCTATGACGCGTACCTGGGGCATGTGGTCTCCTTCGGGGCAGGGGTTGGCAGACGTTCGCCGGTCCGGCGTTAGAAGGGGCACTCGTGGTCGGCCTCGTGGGGAGGGGCGGTCATGTCGATCGGCATCACGCCGACCATCCATCCGTGCTGGTACACATCGGCGCACAGTCGCTGCGCCTCTCGCGCGTCGGCGGTGTCTTGCGTCATCAGCCGGTGGACGTCCTCGCCGACCTCGATGTACAGCGGCGTGTGCGACCCGCGGCGGCGGTTCATCTCGTCGCGTGCGGCGCGGAACACGGCCACGATGGTCTGCGCCGGGGAGCTGTCGGGGATCGACCGGCCGGTGATTTCCGTCAGGTAGGCGACACTGGCGGGGTCCAGGGGGTCGATGTGGTCGCCCAGCAGAAGATCGGGAACGTCGGCGGCGGCCGTGGTGACGGCGGGGAGGAAGGTCTTCTTGTCCAGCTCGCCCGCGAGGTCGATGCCGCCGGCGGCGGCGATGGTCTCGCAGATGCGGACGACACGCTCGTGGGGCAGCTCGTCGCCGAGCCGGATTGCGACCGGTTTGCCGTCGCGGTGGTGGACGAGTACGGCCTGCCACCCGGCGCTGTAGTGGTCGAACCAGCCGACGTAGGGCGGGGGCGAGTTCGTGTCGGTCGTGTGGGCGGGGGTGTCGGGGTGGGACATGGGGCTCCTTCGTCGAGAACGGGGACGGTGCGAGGTGAGCGGGGAGGGTCAGCGGACGTTGAGGAGGCGGGCGCCGAGACGCGGCTTGAGGCCGGTACCGGAGCAGTCGGGGCAGTGGCCGACGGAGTGGGCGAACAGGCGGGAGCGGCGGCGTCCGGTGCCCTTGCACATGCGGCAGTCGGTGTAGGGGTGGCGGCGCAGGCTCCACCGGTAGAGGGCGACCGCGCCGAACAGGAGGGCGGCCAGGGCGGTGACGGTGAGCGCGGCGGTGGCGAACGCGGCGAGGGCGTCGGCCCCGGCGGTGGTGCGGTCGAGGGCGGTAGTGAGGGTGAGGTGGGCGGGCATGGCGGTCCCTTCTCGGGTCGGGTCGGTGTGCGGGCAGCGTCGGATCGGCTGTCGGCGGTGTGGAGGGTGCTCGCGTGTGCGGCTGCGCGTGGGATGCGCGCGCGAAAGTTTTTGATCTTGAAAGTGGGGGGCCACGAGAGGGGCCACGCTCGCTCGGGGGTGGGGCCACGGGGGGCCACGCGAGGGGGCCACACAGGGGCCACGAGGGGCCACGGTGGGGGGCCACGGGGTGTGGCCCCTGTTCTGACCTGTAACTCTCTCCCCCAGCCCCCTCCCGTGGCCCCCGTCGGGGGGCCACGGCGGGGCCACGGGATCGAGGAGCCGTCAGGGGAGTTCGGGCCGCTGCTCCATCAGGTAGCGCTGGCGGTCGTCGTCGTAGACGCCGATGACTCCAGCTTCGGACAGGCGCTTCATCTGCTTCTGGAACCAGGCGCGGGAGATGTCGGTGGTCTCCCAGAGGATCTTGAAGTCGCCGGTTCCGGCGTCGCGTGCCCCGCCGTCCCACAGCTCCTGCAGCCGCTTCATGAGGGCGGCGCCGCGCTCTTCGGGGGTCATCTTCTGGGCGGGAGGCTCGAAGACCAGCGGCGGCGGTCCGGCTTCGTCGATGTCGGGGATGTCGTCGTCGAGTCCGGCTTGCACGGTGGGGTCGGGGTCGTCGGTGGTCAGGTACTCGGCGGCGACGCCGCGCACCTCCTCATCCTCATCGCCGTTGTCGAGTTCGTCGTGGTCGTGGCGGGTGGGGTCGAGGGCGGGCAGCGGGGCCGGGTCGGCGAGTGCGGAGGCGGACAGGCGTGACAGGGCGGCGGTCATGGGGTCGAGCTGTTTGTGCACGGCGGGGAACGCGGCGGCGTGGGCGCGCATCTGCGCGTTGGCGGTGGCGTCGTCGAACGTGCCGGTGGCGGTCAGGCCCCAGGCGTAGGTGCGCATCGGCATCACGATCCGGTCGTCGGGGATGGAAGGGGCATCCAGGTAGGCCATGCCGGGCTGTTTCGCGGCCCAGAGTTCGGGGCGGCATCCGGCGTCTTCCTGCGCATCGGACAGGCCGAAGGAGGCGTCGGCGGCGGAGTCGACGCCGAAGCACATCTTGGCGAGCTGGCCGCGGGCGAGGGTGGGCATCTGGGTGTAGTCGCTGCGCTGCAGGGACAGCACGACGGTGCCGCCCGCGGAGCGGATGGCTTTGAGCAGGGACAGGAACTGTTCCTGTTCCTTGTCGGTGAGGGCGTCGAAGATGTCGGGGAACTCCTCCAGCCACAGCACCCAGTAGGTGAGGCCGCAGCCCTCGGCCCACTTCTGCAGCCCTTTGGAGGCGAGTAGGTCGGTGCGGGCTTTGACGTGCTCGGCCATCTCCTTCACCAGGGCGCGGGCGCCCTGCTTGGTGGTCTCGAACCGGTGCAACGCGGCCTTGAGCGGTCCGAGGGACTGTTCGCCCTTGGTGATGTCGATGGCGAACACGGCCACGTCGTGGCGGGAGACGACCTCGGCGAGCGTGTTCCAGGCGCCGCCGATGGACTTGCCGGCGCCGGTCATGCCCATGATCTGCAGGTGGTGGCCGACGATGGTATAGGCGACCTCGTCGAGGTCCTGCCACAGCCCCATCCGCAGGGGTTCGGCGATGCTGGCGCCGAGCCGGGAAGGGCCGGGCCACAGGATCGGCTGCTTCATGACGCGCGGGTCGGAGATCGTGACCGACGCGCGGGAGGCGTCGTCGGGGTCGAGGGCGGTGGTGATCGAGCCGGGGGGAAGGCCGATGCCGGATTCGATGTAGGCGACCTTCTTCTGCAGGTCGTCGTGGACCATGCGGCCTTCGTCGAGGTCGACCGCGCCGACGACTTTGTGGGCGGTGGCCTGGACGGTGTGCGCCTGCACCCCGTTCAGTCCGGCTTTCTCGGCTCCTTTGCCGAACAGGAAGCTGAGCGGGTCGGCGGCCATGGTGCCGACGTCGAGTTGTTTGGCGCGGATGACGGTGCGGATGTTGAACGACAGGGCGAACGCGACGCCGCCGATGAGGATGAGGCGGCCGGTGACGGTGGTGGCGGGGCCGTTGATGGTGGCCGCGCACACCCACAGCCCGGCGGCCAGCGTGGTCAGCGTGGTGTGCGCCCTGCCCAGCACGCTGCGGGCGTGTGACTGCCGCCAGGTCAGCGCGGTCAGCGCGATGACGCAGGTGACGATGAGCGCGGTGGTCCACGCGACCGTCGGCGGGTCGTCGCTGGACAGGGTGAAGTGGAAGGCGGCGCCGAGCCCGAACAGCAGGGCGGCGACCAGCCAGGGCGGGAAGTACAGGAGGGCTTTGGACACCTCGCGGGTGGCCATCTGTTCCCAGGAGGACGAGGGGTCGGCCACCACGGGCAGAGCCGCGGGCGGGGTGGAGGCGGAACGGCGCATCGGTCGATCAGTCCTTCCAGTTGAATTCGCCGCGCCGCTTCTCCGGGTTGGCCTTGGGCAGCACCTCGACGAACTCCTTGCGGAACTGCGCGTGGAACTTCACCAGCTCGACCCCGGCGCCCTTCTGCAGTTCGGCGGCCCGCTGCAGCCGCTTGACGACGCGGCGGGCGCGCATCCGCACGTCCGGCGCGCCCAGCAGCGACAGGACGGGGTGGCCCTTGAAGGAGCGGATGAGGACGGCGTACAGCTCGTCGGCGCCGAGAGCGAACTCTTCGGCGAGGTCGCGGGACAGGTGACGGCCGACCTGCGCGTACTGGGTGATCGCGGACGGACCGCCGAACGGGATCGACGACAGCTCGGGGATCCGGCTGCGGCCAGGCTTGGCATCGGTGCTCATGGGAGATCCTTCTCGGTCGAGGGGGCGTCAGTGGGCCGGGCGGGCCGGGCGGGGCGGATGGTCTGTGCCTGAGCGGCGATGTGGCGGAGCAGGGCGGCCAGGTAGACCAGGCGGCGGGTGCCGAGCGCGGCGGCGATCAACGCGTCGGCCGCGCCGAGCAGCAGCGTCAGCACCCGCCGTACGCCGGTCAGGACGGGCCACAAGGTCCAGCCCGCCAGCGCCGGTACGGCCAGCCAGCGCAGCCCGCCGTACGCGCCGTCCGGCAGGATCAGCCGCAGGACGAGCAAAACGGCCACAGCGATCAGCGCGCGACCGGCCAGCCGCACCCGCATCCGTGCAGGCGGGTGCGGGTGCGAGGGTGCCGTACGGGCGGGCGCGTCGGTGATGGCGTAGACGACGCCCGGGTTCAAGCGCGCGGCGGCAGGACAATCGCCATCGCCGCCGGGAATCCGCGTGCTCATGCCGCGCTCCGGTTGGTGTCGCGTAGCTCGTTGCGCAGCCGGGACGCGGTCTCGGTGCGGCAGCCGAGAGCCCTCTGGATCACACGGGCGGACGGTTGCGGCGGCAGCGTCCCGGAGGTGATGAGTTCGTGCAGCCGCTGCCGGTGGGAGTTCTCCGGCAGGCCGTTGCGGATGCCTCCGAAGGGCTTGCCATGATCTTGCTGCGGTTCGGTGTTCCCGCTGTACCCTGCGACGGCAAGGGGGGTTACCGGATCTTCGCCGACGTGCCCGTGGTCGAGCGTCGCGAATCGTTCCAGCAGGCGCGGCCACGCGGTCACCACCAGGTAGGCGACGATCGGGCCGATCAGGTGCAGCACCAGCCGGGGGACGGTGAACTTCTCCCCCGCGGGCAGAGTCCACGGCAGGTGGGGGAAGGCGTTCATGGACAGGGTGAGCGCCAGGAACACGTACTCGATCCGGGTCAGCACACGGTCGTGGGCGGGCTGACCGCGGGTGGCGAAGTACGCCTTGGCGCCGACGATGCTCAGCAGCGTGATCGACAGGAACGGCTCGACGAACCAGGCGAACACCCACTCGGGCGACCACGTCTCGGCGCCCTCGGCGGCGAACGTCTGGACACCGGCGGTGGACCAGCCGAGCGCCAGCACCAACCCCACGCTCAGGCCGATGTTCACCCGCCGCCGGGCTTTGGCGGCGCTGTGGGCGAGCGCGTCGGGGTCCTGGGAGAGCCGGTGCAGCCGGGCCGCCTCACGAGCCCGCTGCCGCTGTCTGCGCACCCTGGGGGTGTCGATCAGCAGCGGCGTGTCGTCGTCTTGCAGGTCGGCCAGGAGCCGGGCTTCGGCCACTTCCGCGCGCAGGCGGTGCACCCGCTTGGTCTCGCCGCCCACCAGGGGGCCGTCCGCACCGGGCGGCTCCACAACCGCGACCGCGGTGCCGTGCCCGGCGGGGGCGTCATCGGTGCTGTTGTCTCGGTCGGCGCCGCCGGTGGTGGGTTCGACGTCGGCGCGGCTGTCGTCCGGGGGGTCGGCGGGCGCGGGGAGGGGCGGGGCCGTGTCGAGCGTCAGACGCCGCTCGATCTCCGCCAGCACGTGATCCACGTGCGCGGGAGCGCCGGAGGGGTCACCGATCGCGGTCGTCATCGCCCCGTCGTGATCCGGCATGGTGTCTTCCTCTCTTCCTCGGGTTCGGGTCGGGGGCTACTTGCTGCCGGTGCCGTCGCAGTCGGAGCACTGGCCACGGTGGGTGAAGTACGGCATGGTGGAAGCTCCTCCTTGGTGGGGGAGCCCCAGGGCGCGTTCTTGGTCGGATGGCCCTGGGGCCTTGACGGGTGTGGGGCGGGCGCCCCGGGCACCCCGCCCGACCTGTGGCCGGGCGAGGACCCGCAACGTCAGCCCTGCGTCCAGCAGGTGAAGCGGCGGCGGGCGGCGGCCTTCACGCGACCGTCGCCGGATGAACCGAGTAGTGCAGCACGACGCAGTTGCCGCGCCACCGCTCGTCGATGCACTCGTTCAGCACGTGCGTCAGCAGGTCCTGGTGACGACGGCGCCCATCACGCGGCCTCCGCCGGAGACTGGGACAGCGCGCGCAGGCGGGCGGCGGCCTCGGTGGCGAGGTCGGCCAGCCGCTCCATCGCCTCGATTTCGGCGGCCAGATCGCTGCCGCGCGAGTTCAGCGCGACCCAGACTGTGCCGTTCAGCTCCAGGTACAGGGCGTGGGACTTCGGGAGCGTCGTGTCCATGAGGGACATTTCCGACGCACGCGGCTTGTGGACGGTGAGGGTGCTGTAGCTGGACATCAGGACTCCTTCGCAGGGGGTGTGTCGGGGTGGGTGATCTGGGATGCGGCCCAGCCGGGGACCGGGCCGCCGGTGGTCAGGGCGTTGCCGAGCGCGACCCACGCCGCCCACGCCTCGACGAGGGTGAGGGGGATGCGCTGGGAGCCGACGCACAGGTACATCTCGTACGCGCCGCCGGCGCGGGCGGTGATCGTCGCCTTGCCGGACTTGTTGACCGGCGACGGCGCGGTCACGGAGTGGTAGCGGGCAGGCATGGGTCAGGCCACCTCCAGGCGGACGGGTTCGGGGAGCCGGGACAGGAGCGTCGCCGCGAACCATCGCACGACGTCCAGCAGAAGAGGGGTGCCGAGCATGGACACCCACCAGTCGGGAGCGGTGTCGGCGGGCATGCGCATCGCCTCCCGCAAGTCGGCGTGACCGCCGGCGCGGATGCGGGTGGGCAGGTCGTAGCCGAGCCGCAGGAAGGCGACGACGCCGTCAACGTCGCGTTCTCCCATGACGTCGAGGAACCGTCCGCCCGGGGTGATGACGCCCACGTGCGTCCACTCCCACCCGTCCGAGCAGCGTCGCTCCACCAGGCCGTATGGCCAGCCGGTCGCCTCACGCAGGGCCGCGCCGAGAAGCCAGCAGTAACCATGCGCGAAGAACTCGACCGCCTGGTCATCGAACAACCCGGGGCGCAGCACCAGACGGGACAGACCGTGACGACGGGTCGGCAGCGACGGCAGGAACTCGACACCCACCCCGTCGAACGGGAGCCCGGCAGCGAAGCCGCGCAGGTGCGGATAGCGTTCGGGCGCCAGGAGGGAGGCGGTCACAGCGGGCACCCCCGGTTCCAGCACGTCGGGCAGCCGCGCCGTTCGCACCAGTTCGACGGGCACGTCGCCCACGTGCGGGCGGTGGCGTCTGCGGTACGGCCGCACAGCGCGGACACGGCGATGATCTGGCGGGCGCGTGCCCAGACCGCCAGATCGGACAAGACCAGGCGGACGATCACGCGGGCACCTCCGTCACCGGGACGGCGGACGCCCGCCGGACGCGGGCGGCACGGCGGCGGAGCTGGTAGGAGGTCAGGCCCGCCCACACACCGTCGTCGGGGTTGACGGCCAAGGCGTAGGACAGGCACGCGGCGCGGGCCGGGCACGAGAGGCAGACCGTCTTGGCGGCCTTCTCCCGCACCCGCCGCACCTCGTCGGGCTCCTCCTCGAACGCGTCGGGGGAGACGAACAGATCCGCCAGCGCAGCGTCACCCCGGCAAGCGGGACCGGCCCGCAGAAGCGCATCCAGCAAATCCCCCACCGTGGAGTCGGGGACGGGCATGTGATGGAACACGGTGAAACGTCCTCTCAGTGGAGTAGCGGCAGGCACGGGGCGGGGCGCTCGGCGAAGCGACCCGCCCCGTGCCTGCCTCGGAGTCAGAGACGGCCGAGCTGATCGACCGCGCGCCGCATCGCCGCCAGCTCGTCGTCGACCAGGGCCAGCAGGTCTTCTGCGGCCCTCAGCCGGGCACGCTCGCGGGAGAGTGCGGTCTGTTCGATGGACAGGAGATCCCTCTCCACCTGGGTGATGTCGGCCATAACTCGGGGCCGCTACTTCGAGCCCAGGGCCAGGACGGCGCCGTTGTTGCCCTTGCAGATCGGGCACAGGAACGGCCCGCCCTGCGGGTTCCAGATCCAGCCGCCACGGCAGTCGGAGGTGCAGCAGTCGGACTTGGCGAGGATGGCGAAGAAGGCCATGATGGGGGGATCTCCTTACGGGAGTTGAGGGGCGGCCCCGTTGTCTTGGTGGATGAGGGGTCGCCCCGGGCGACAGGTGGAACCGGCTGAGTGCCGGAGCGCCCCGGCGGGGAGTCGAACCCCGCCTACGACCATCAGGGCTGACGGGGCTAGCAGCCCTCCCAGCACGGCCACGGGCCGCGCCCGTGGACGATGACCGTGCACTCGGACAGCTCGGGACGGTTACGCCGCATGAGAGCGATCCACCTCGGGCAGTCGCCCACGTGCCTCTCACCCGGGCCGTGGAACTCGATGGCCTTACGTCGCTTCATGTCGATCCCTTCAGTCGAGGTCTCTCAGCGGCGCCCTGGCGGGGAGTCGAACCCCGCCTACGACCATCAGGGCTGTGAACGTCGTCAGCGCTCCACGACGGGCTTATCCAGGTCGCGGTGCTGAACGGCGACGATCAGGCCGTCACGGCGCAGCCGCTCGGCCAATGCCATCGCGAACGTCGGCGCACGGTGCCTTCCGCCGGCGCAGCCATCGGCCACCACCACGGCGCCCGCGCTGGGGCCGGAGACGAACGCGGCCACAGCGGCGGCGGCGGCCTCGACCATGGAGGCGATACCAGGCGTGGCCATCACCGTCTCGCGCACCGGCGCGTCGTGCGCGGTCATATACCGCAGTTCAGGCGACACGTGCGGGTCGCGGAAGTGAGTGCGCAGGTCCAGCGTCATGTGAGCGTTCGGAGGTGTGCCGTGCAGGTAGCCGAACGACACGATCTCAATCTCTACGGACACGATGAAGTCCCAGATGGTTGAAGGTGAAAGGGGGGTTGAGGAGGGGAGGGCGTCTAGCCGACGTTGGCGGCCAGCGTGTCGATCAGCGACACCAAGCCGGTGATGATGGCGGTGGCGACGGTGGCGGCCTTCTCAGGCGCACGAACGATGAAGATCACGAGGATCACGACAGCCACGCCCACCAGGAAACGACGCAACGGCCTGCGGTCGGAGTACATGGCGTACCTCCCATCGGGAGAGCCTCGGGCACGCGTCCTTCGACGCTGCCCGAGGCTCACGGGTAAGAAGTTCAGTCACAGGGTTGGCCCTGTGGGGGCCGCCTTTCAGGGGAGGCGGTGGCCCTTCTTCATCAGAAGAAGGCTCTTTACGGGAGGTATGGCTCCCGGTTATAGGCAGAGCCCTGCCCTCCGGCTGCCAAGGTGCCGGGAACCTCAGCCCCATCTGTCCGGGGCTCCTTGAAGTACATGTGCCGCAGTCCCCAGGTGCGTGGAGCTATGCGGGGACCGACCGTTGCGCTATTTCTAGCGCAACTATGAGCGCTAGAAATAGCGCTGTCAAGGGCATCGTTGGTTGGCTACGCTTCGATCAGTGGCTTCTACGACCTGACTAGGAGGAGCGCGTGGGCGACTGGCCCGCTGTAGCAAGGGTGATCAACGAGCGCATGGCGACGCTGGCCATGACACAGAGGAAGCTCTCGGAGA
>NZ_BAAAHQ010000044.1:0-62874 GCF_039525605.1 Nonomuraea longicatena
GGCCCCGGTACGGCCACGCCCCCGCCCGCTCCGCCAACCCGCCCCCACCCCAACATGGGCCGTCCGGCACCCGGCCGCAACGGCGCACCGGGCGGCACCGACGGCTTCGGGCAAAGAGGCCCCGGAGGCACCGGAACGGCGCCTGCCGCGCAGGGCGGATACGGCGGCACAGGAGCCCCGAACGCACCCACCGCACCAGGCGGACCGCACGGCTTCGACAGCCCCGGCAGACCTGGCGGGGCTCACGGACCAGGCAACAGCGGAGCAAACGGGCCGAGCGGAGGCAACCGGCAGGGCAGGCCGGGCGGTCACAGCGGGCCGGGCGACTTCGGCGGGCCGCACCCCGCAGGCGGGCCGCAGACCACCGGCGGGCCGCGTGGAGCGGCAGGGGCGTCGGCCGCGAGCGGACCGCAGGCCCCGACCGGGCCGCGTTCGGCACCCGGCCCGCACCCGGCGGCGGGCCGGCAGGCCCCGGGGGCGCCGCACGCCACGCCAGGACCGCACGCCGCCCGTGGGTCCTGGGGTCCAGGTGGTGCCGGATTGCCGGGTGCGGGGCCGACGGGCAACGGTATGGCGGGGACAGGCGAAGAAGCCGCCACAGTTCCAGGCGGGTTGATGCCGCCCGGCGCGCAGGCCGGCCTCCAGCAACCGCAGAGCAGCCGTGCGCAGGGCGACGGCCAGTGGGGGCCGCACCAGCAGAACGGCGGTGCGCACGGCGACGGCCGGCAGGGGCCGTACCCGCCGGCTTACCCCGCGACGGCACCCACGCAGCAGCACCGCGTGTACGAGGAGAAGGGCCTGGGCACCGACCTGTTCGCCATCGCGGGCGCCGACGAGCCCTCCAAGGCCCCGGACCACAACAAGAAGCTCATCCTCATGGCCGTCGCCGCCGCAGCCGCTGTGGTGGTCGCCATCCTCATCGTGGCGGCGCTCGGCTGAGCGGGGGCATGAGACAGACTGGGGTACATGAGCGAGTTCCGTATCGAACATGACTCCATGGGGGAGGTTCGCGTACCCGTCGGCGCCCGCTGGAAGGCCCAGACTCAGCGCGCGGTGGAGAACTTCCCCATTTCCGGCCGGACCCTCGAACCGGCCCATATCTCCGCACTCGGCCTGATCAAGGCGGTCGCCGCCGAGGTCAACGCCGAGCTCGGCGTCCTCGACAAGGACGTGGCCGAAGCCATCGCCCAGGCGGCGGCGGACGTGGCGGACAACGAGCACGACGACCATTTCCCGATCGACGTCTTCCAGACGGGCTCGGGCACCTCCTCCAACATGAACGCCAACGAGGTGATCGCCACGCTGGCGGAGGAGCGCCTGGGCCGTCCGGTGCACCCGAACGACCACGTGAACGCCTCGCAGTCCTCCAACGACGTGTTCCCGACCTCGATCCACGTGGCGGCGGCCACCGAGGTGATCTACCACCTGGTCCCGGCGCTGCAGCACCTGGCGACGGCGCTGCGGGTGAAGGCGACGGAGTTCGAGGGCACCGTCAAGGCGGGCCGTACGCACCTGATGGACGCGACCCCGGTGACGCTGGGGCAGGAGTTCGGCGGATACGCCTCGCAGGTGGAGCACGGCGTCAACCGGGTGAAGTCGGCGCTGGTGCACGTGGTGGAGCTGCCGCTGGGCGGCACGGCGGTGGGGACCGGCATCAACACCCCGCCTGGCTTCGCGGAGAAGGCGATCGCGAAGCTGAGCGAGGCGACCGGCATCAGGTTCGTCGAGGCGCCGGACCACTTCGAGGCGCAAAGCGCCCAGGACTCGATCGTCGAGCTGTCCGGCCAGCTCAAAGTGGTCGCGGTCACACTGAACAAGATCGCCAATGATCTGCGCTGGATGGGTTCCGGACCGCGCGCCGGACTGGGCGAGATCAACCTGCCCGACCTGCAACCGGGCTCGTCGATCATGCCGGGCAAGGTGAACCCGGTGCTCCCGGAGGCCACGATGATGGTGGCGTCCCAGGTGATCGGCAACGACGCGGCGATCACGTTCGCGGGCGCGTCGGGGACGTTCGAGCTGAACGTCCAGCTCCCGGTGATCGCCAGGAACATCCTGGAGTCGATCCGGCTGCTGGCCGCCATCTCCCGGCTGCTGGCCGACCGTACGGTGGCGGGCATCACGGCGAACGAGGACCGGCTGCGCGAGTACGCGGAGTCGTCGCCGTCGATCGTGACGCCGCTGAACAGGTACGTCGGCTACGAGGAGGCGGCCAAGATCGCCAAGCAGGCGCTGGCCGAGCGCAAGACCATCCGCCAGGTGGTGGTGGAGCGCGGCCACGTCGCCTCGGGCGCGGTGACGGAGGAGCAGCTCGACGCGCTCCTCGACGTCCTGTCCATGACCCGCCCGTAAGAAGTCTTCACGGCAGAGCCCCACCACCGCCTCCCGCCGACGTCCGCCCGGGGCCTCTCCGAGCGGCACTCACGTCGGCGGGATCCCGCCGTGACGCCGTCAGGAGGACCGGTGCCGCCGCGTGGCCTCGGCCCAGTCGTCGAGGAGCGCGGCGGCCGCGCCGGAGTCGACGGCCTCGGCCGCCCGCTTGACGCCCTGCCCGAGCGCTGCGGTCAGGCCGGAAGCGTCTGGGACGCCGTCGGCCGCGACGAGCGCGGCGGCGGCGTTGAGCAGCACGATGTCGCGCACCGGCCCAAGCTGACCGGACAGCGTCCGGCGGGCGACGTCGGCGTTGTGTTCGACGTCGCCGCCGCGCAGGTCGGCGGCGGTGGCGGGGGCTATGCCGAGGTCGGCGGGGTCGAACCGGGTGCGGGTGGCGGTGCCCTTGCGCACGACGTACACGGTGGACGGCCCCGAGGTGGTGAGCTCGTCGAGCCCGTCGTCCCCCCGGAAGACCAGGGAGGAGCCGCCGCGTTCGGCGAGCACGCCCGCGACGACCTCGGCCATGCGCGGGTGGTACACGCCGACGGCCTGCGCCGGCGGCAGGGCGGGGTTGGTGAGCGGGCCGAGGAAGTTGAAGACGGTCGGCACCCCGAGTTGCCGCCGCGCCTGCGCGGTGTGGCGGAAGGAGGGGTGGTAGCGCGGCGCGAACAGGAAGGTGATCCCGACCTCCTCGGCGACGGCGGCCGCCGCGGCGGGGTCGAGGTCGATGGCGACGCCGAGCGCTTCGAGGACGTCGGCGGCGCCGCTGACGGAGGACGCGGCGCGGGCGCCGTGCTTGACGACCTTGGCTCCGGCCGCCGCGGCCACGACGGCGGCCATGGTGGAGACGTTGACGGTGTTGGCGCGGTCGCCGCCGGTGCCGACGAGGTCGACGGGGTCGCCGGGGATGCGGATGGCGTGGGAGGCGGCGAGCATGCCGTCGGCGAGGCCGGCGACCTCCTCGACGGTCTCGCCCTTGGCGCGCAGGGCGACGGCGAAGCCCGCGATCTGGGCGTCGGTGGCGGCGCCCGACATGATCTGCCCCATCGCCCACGCGCTGTCGCGGCTGGACAGTGACGCGCCGTCGAGCAGCGCCGACAGGAGTGAGGGCCAGGTGGTGGTCACGTTACGCCTCCGGGGTGTTGGGCTCGGCAAGGCGGAGGGAAACGTGCGAAAGGCCGCCTCGTCGAGACGGCCTGTAGCAGGTGAGCGCGAGCAGTCCGTCTAGGAGACGGACCACCATGAGTACAAGAACGCGTTCACGGACGACACACTAACACCGTCCGGGTCAACCGGTGGCAAGGTCGGGTGCCGGTGTCAGTCGCGCAGGTACCGGTGCTTGCCGGCCCTGGCCAGGCGCACCAGGTGGCGGGCTCCGGGCAGGCGGCGGCCGAGACGGTGCAGCACGGTGTCGCGGCCCATCACCGAACGGCGTTCCGGGTCCAGTTCGGTGGCCGGGCAGACGGCGACGGTGCCGCCGCGCATCTCCAGCCCGAACCGCAGCCCTGCCTCGTCGTCCTCGCCGCGCAGTGACGCGGTCCAGGCGCCGGGCCCGAGCCGGTCCCGCCCGGGAAGCACCCGTTTGACCGGCACCTTGGCGACGAGCTGGCCCGCGAGCCTGCCCGGCACGCCGGGCTCGACGAGGGCCGGGGCGGTGATCTCCCGGATCCGTCCGGCTGCGCTGCGCAGGACGAACTCCAGGGGCGGGCCGCCGCTCGGCGGCACGTACGGCACCGGCACCACGACGTACAGGTCGCCGCCCTGACGCCGGAGCTCGACGGCGGGCGAGACCAGCGCGATCGACTCGGCGAACGAGCGTGGCTCGATGACCAGGCCGAGTTCGCCGGCGTCGCTCCAGCAGGGCACGACCAGGCGGCGGCGCGGGAGCTGGGCGAGCACGCCCAGGCAGTTCAGCGGGCCGTCCGGGCGGCCGATGCGGGCTCTGGCCTGGTGGGTGCCGCCGTACATGCGCACGTGGACCTCCCACATGCCGGAGGGCAGTTCGCCGCCGAGGGCGGCGACGGTGACGTCCACGGCGGCCTCGCAGACGATGCGCAGGCGCATGTTCTCGCCCTCGGGGATGCGCTCGACGCGGTAGTCGACGGGCAGGGAGTAGACGACGCCGGTGCCGGCGTGCCGTACGTAGACCTCGACGCGGGCGCGTGCGACGGCGGAGGTCACGTCCATGAGATGGTCGGGCAGCAGGTTGGCGTCCACGGCGCGCGGCGGGCACCACAGCAGGCGCTCGCCGTCGGCGTGGTATCTCGCGGGCTGGCCGCCGCCCACGAGCACCTCGACCGCCAGGCCGAGGGCGAGGATCGGGCCGTCCCAGCGGACCTCCAGCAGGTCGGCGCGCAGTCCTGAGCGGCGGGTGGCGTTGGCGTAGCTGATGAGCTGGTCGAGCCGCCCGGCCCGGACGAGCGCGGCCACGGCCCGGAAATGCACGGGCAGGTGCCGGTCGAGGCGTTCGGGGAAGCGGTCGAGCACGAGGTCGCGGCAGAGGCCGAAGGCCCGGCCCCTGTCGACGGAGGAGCCGCCGAAGCGCGGACTGAAGTACGGCTTGAGCAGCACGGTCCGCAGCCAGTAGGCGTACATGCGGTCGCGCTGGCGGCCCTGTTCGGTGTGGGCGTCGACGACGTCGAGGAGGGTGCGCAGTTCGGTGGCCACCGCCGAGGCGTCCTCCTCGGCCTCTCCCCTCTCTCCGAGGTGGCAGCAGAGGTGGTCGGCCATGACGGCGACGACCTTGGCCAGCAGGTAGGCGCGGAGTACGAAGGTCTGCTCCGCCACCCGCCCTCCCGGTACGGCGAAGCCGAGCTGGTGCTCCTCCAGGAAGGCCCGGCGAAACAGCTTGTGCGGTGTGAGCAGGCTGAGCAGCCGGTCGCGCAGGATGTCGGCGCGGGAGGTGCTCGCCTCGAAGGCCGCCATGGGCGGGCCGCTGTCGCGCGTGAGCCGGCCGACGAGGATGTCGGCGTCGGTCTCGACCGCGCGTTCGTGCATGAGTTCCAGCGCGTCCCGCTCCAGGCGGTCGTGCTGGTCGAGCAGGTAGACGAAGTCGCCCTTGGCGGCGGCGACGCCGATGTTGCGCCCGCACATGGGCGAGCCGGTGTACGGCAGGTGGAGCACCCGCACGTTCCTGCGGACCGAGGCGACGGAGTCGAGCCGCTCGGCGGTGCCGTCCGTGGACCCGTCGTCCACGAAGATCACTTCGTACTCGTCCGCCGGCAACGTCTGCTCCAGCGTGGAGCGGATGCACGGGTCGGCGGTGCCACCCGGGTTCTGGACACTGACGATCACGCTGACCTTCACAGCCATGCCGACAGGGTGCGCCCTGCCCGGCGCGCAGGCGCGGCGGCTTGCCGATCGGATAGCGGGTCAGTACCAGCCCTTGGCCTGAGAATGGCCCCAAGCGGCGCAGGGCGAGCCGTAGCGGCCCTTGATATAGCCGAGACCCCACTTGATCTGGGTGGCCGCATTGGTCTGCCAGTCGGAGCCCGCACTGGCCATCTTGGTGCCGGGCAGCGACTGGGGGATGCCGTAGGCGCCGGAGTAGCGGTTCATGGCCCGCTCGTTCCAGCCGCTCTCCTTCATCCAGAGCTTCTCCAGGCAGCCCCACTGGTCGCCGCCGAAGCCGAAGGACGACAGCATGTTCTTGGCGACGGCCTTGTTGCTGCCCGGCGAGGGGTTGCTGCCGGGCGGGAAGTTGGCGGGCGGGAAGCCGTCGCCGCCGGGGCCGGTCTCCTTGATGATGATCTCGTCGAGGGGGTCGACGCCCTTGCGCGCGGCCTTCAGCCGGTCCTTCTTGTACGCCGTGACCGCGGACTCCTTGTAGGCGTCGGCGGCGGGGTCGGGAGCGTACAGGTCGCCGCTGCTGATGCGGGCGATCTCGTCGAGCGACAGGGGGTTCGCCTTGGCCTTGGAGTTCTGGATCGAGGTGTAGGCCACGAAGGCGCCGCCCCCGACGACCACGACGGTGGTCAGGCCGAGGATGAGGACGCGTTTGACGGTGAACACCGGCTTGCGGCGCGGGACCTCGTCATACGGACGCTCATTCGACTTCGGACGTGGGCTCACGAGCAATGAGAATGCCGTGTCCTGGGGGGTGGTCCGCAACCGAAACGTGGCATCCCGTTGGGTACCGGTTGACTAACCAGCAGGCTGGTAGCCCCTTTACTATGAACTGTGACTTTGGTCACATCACCCAACCCCGCCCCTCACGCCCCTCGGGCCTGTTCCAGGGCTGTCGCCCCCCGTCTATCGCATGTCACATTTCTGTGACGGTATGCGGATATTCGACGCGCGGCAGAATAATTGGCGGGTGGCAGGCATCCTTCTCGTCGAAGACGACCCCTCGGTACGCACGGCGCTCGAACTCGCGCTGACCCGTCAGGGGCACTCCGTCACCTCCTACGCCACGGGCGAGGAGGCCCTGGACCACATCCGCTCCCGCCGTCCCGAGATCGCCATCCTGGACGTGATGCTGCCCGGCATCGACGGGGTCGAGGTGTGCCGCCGCATCCGGCGGCTGGACCAGTTGCCCGTGATCATGCTCACCGCCAGGGGCGACGACCTCGACGTGGTCGTCGGCCTGGAGGCGGGCGCCGACGACTACGTGGTCAAGCCCGTCGAGCCCCGCGTGCTCGACGCCCGTATCCGGGCCATCCTGCGCCGCGCCGAGTCGGCCTCCTCCGACCGCATCTCCTTCGGCGACCTCACCATCGACAGGGGCGCGCTCAAGGTCACGATGGGCAGCAGGGAGATCCACCTGACCCCGACGGAGCTGCGCCTGCTGCTTGAGCTCGTCCGCCACCCCGGCCAGGTCCTCAACCGCCGCTACCTGCTGCGCGTGGTGTGGGACCACACCCACGTGGCGGACTCCCGGCTCGTGGACGCGTGCGTGCAGCGGGTCCGCGCCAAGATCGAGCCCAAGCCCGCCGAGCCGGCGTTCATCCACACCGTGCGCGGCTTCGGCTACCGCTTCAGCCCGCCGTGATGCGAGCGCCCACGGGGCTGCGCGCCCGCCTGATCCTCACCTTCACCCTGGTCGCCGTGGCCGCCTCCGTGCTGGTCGCCACCATCGGCTACGAGCTGGCCAAGGCCGCGCTCGTCAACCGGGCCGAGGAGACCGCAGTGGACCTCGTCACCCGCGAGCTGCGGCAGGTGACCTTCGCCGTCGGCACCCTGCGACAGGGCGAGCGGGCGCCGGAGGCCAAGGACCTGCAGAACCTGGCCGCCGCCCTCAACGCGAAGGGCAGGACCGTGGCCATCGAGTACGGGCAGGTCACCTACTCGGACGGCCCGCTGTCGCTGTCCGACGTGCCGCACGAGCTCCAGGGGCGGGCCAGGGGCGGCGTCGTCAAGCAGCGCAAGGTGGTCGGGGGACGGCTGATGCTGATCGTCGGCGCCGAGGTCTACCGCAAGGGCGGCTCCGGGCCGGAGGCCGGTGGGCTGCGCGCCTTCGTCTTCTTCCCGCTGGCGGGCGAGGAACGGCAACTGGCCGACCTGCGGGGCAGGCTGGTGCAGGGCGGCGCGGCCATCGTGGTGATCGCGCTCGGGGTGGCGCTGGTGTCGGCCCGCAGCGTCCTGCTGCCGGTTCGGCGGCTCAGCGCGGCCGCACAGGCCCTCGGCGAGGGCAGGCTGGACACCCGGCTGCCGGTGCACGGGCAGGACGAGCTGGCCGGGCTGTCGGCGCGCTTCAACGACGCGGCGGCGGCGCTGGAGCTGAGCGTGGCGGAGCTGCGGGCGCTGGAGGCGATGTCGCGCCGGTTCGTCGCCGACGTCTCGCACGAGCTGCGCACGCCGCTGACCGCGATGACCGCCGTCGCCGACATGCTCTCCGACGAGGCCGAACGGCTGCCGCGCGAGCCCGCGGAGGCGGTCAGGCTGGTGCTGTCGGAGATCGACCGGCTGCGGCATCTGGTCGAGCACCTGATCGAGGTGAGCCGGTTCGACGCCGGGACGGCCACACTGAACGTGGAGGCGGTCAACGTGGGCGAGGCCGTACACGACAGTCTGGAAACGCGCGGCTGGAGCGAGCAGGTGGAGGTGCGGGTGAGCGGGGAGCTGGTGGCCGAGCTGGACCCGCGCCGGTTCGACGTGATCGTCTCCAACCTCGTCGGCAACGCGCTCAAGCACGGCGGCCCGCCCGTGCGGGTGACGGCCAGGGGCACGGCCAACGGCCTGGAGGTCAAGGTGCGCGACCACGGCGAGGGCATCCCGGCGGAGGCGCTGCCACACGTGTTCGACCGGTTCTTCAAGGCGGGCGCCGGGCGCTCGCGCAGCCACGGCAGCGGCCTCGGCCTGGCCATCACCCGCGCCAACGTACTGCTGCACGGCGGCACGATCTCGGTGCGCCCGCAGAGCCCCGGCACGCTGTTCACGGTCTGGCTGCCGCTCCGGTGAGCCTGGCGCGGGCGACGGCCGGGCTCCTGCTGCTGGCGGCGGCGGGCTGCGGCATCACGCCGACCGGGGTGGTCGACGTGGCGGGGCCGCCGGTGGTGCGGATCCCGCCACCGTCGAAGACGATCTACCTGCTCAGGGAGACCAGGCTGGTCAAGCAGGCCGTCAACGTCGAGAACGACACCGTCGACAGCCTGCTCACCGCGTTGTTCCAGGCCAACAACAGAGAGCTGTTCGGCCTGCAGACCGCACTGCGCGGCTTCGCCTACGAGGGTGTGCAGGACTCGCTCGACTCCGTGCCGCGAGACGAGGTCCGCCTGCCCAGAACCTCCAAACTCACCGTGTACGTCATGGGAGAGGGGCGGCTGTCCCGGCTGGGCAAGGCGCAGATCGTCTGCACCGCCCAGCAGGACGCCGCCTTCAAGCAGGTGAAGATCATCCGGCAGTTCTCCCACCGGGCCCCCCGCGAGGAGGGCGCCTACACCTGCGAGAACCTCAACCCGGTCAGAGAGTGATGTCCTCCAGCATCTCCGTCACGAGCGCGGCGATGGGCGAGCGCTCCGACCTGGTGAGCGTCACGTGCGCGAACAGCGGGTGGCCCTTGAGCTTCTCGACCACCGCCACCACGCCGTCGTGCCGGCCCACCCGCAGGTTGTCGCGCTGGGCGATGTCATGGGTGAGGACCACGCGGGAGTTGGCGCCGATGCGGCTGAGGACGGTCAGCAGCACCCCGCGCTCCAGCGACTGGGCCTCGTCCACGATCACGAAGGCGTCGTGCAGCGAGCGGCCCCTGATGTGGGTGAGCGGCAGCACCTCCAGCATGCCCCGGTCGAGGACCTCCTCGATCACCTCGGGGCTCGTCACCGCGCCCAGGGTGTCGTAGACGGCCTGCGCCCACGGGCCCATCTTGTCGCCCTCGGTGCCGGGCAGGTAGCCGAGCTCCTGACCGCCGACGGCGTAGATGGGGCGGAAAACCACCACCTTGCGGTGCTGACGGCGCTCCAGGACGGCCTCCAGGCCCGCGCAGAGGGCCAGGGCGGACTTCCCGGTGCCCGCTCGGCCGCCCAGCGACACGATGCCGATCTCGGGGTCCATGAGCAGGTCGAGCGCGATCCGCTGCTCGGCCGAGCGGCCGTGCAGGCCGAAGACCTCGCGGTCGCCGCGCACCAACTTCACCGACTTGTCCGGCAGCACCCTGCCGAGCGCCGAGCCCTTCGCCGACAGCAGCCGCAGGCCCGTGTGCGTGGGCAGTTCCCTGGCCTCCTCCAGGTCGGCGATGCTGTGCTCGAACAGCGCCTCGACGTCCTCCGTCGTCGTCTGGAGCTCGGCCATGCCGGTCCAGCCGGACTCGACGACGAGTTCGGCCCGGTACTCCTCGGCCGCGAGCCCCACCGACGCCGCCTTCACCCGCAGCGGCAGGTCCTTGGACACCAGGACGACGTCGCAGCCCTCGGCGGCCAGCGAGCGGGCCACGGTGAGGATGCGGGTGTCGTTGTCTCCCATCCGGAAGCCCACCGGCAGGATGGACGGATCACTGTGGTTGAGCTCCACCCTGATGGTGCCGTCACCGGCGGGGATGGGCTCGTCGAGCCTGCCGTGCTGCACCCGGAGGTCATCCAGGTAGCGCAGTGCCTTGCGGGCGAAGTAGCCGAGCTCGGGATGGTGACGCTTCCCCTCCAACTCCGTGATCACCACGATCGGGAGGACGACCTCGTGTTCGGCGAACCTGGTCATCGCCGCCGGGTCGGCTAGAAGGACCGAAGTGTCAAGGACGTAGGTGCGCTTGCCGGTCGAAGGGTTTGAGGACACTGCCACACGTTCTCCCCCGGGCGCTGAGGAACGGCGCCCTGCAGACGAGGCGGGATTCGGACCGGGCCCGCGCCTGAGGAGCGCCGGCAGCCGGCCCCCCTCAGCAGTTTTCTGCGTGGCAAAGGCGGGCCCTTTCCGAAGTGTCCGGCCTGCGGCCGGACACTTCCGACGTTACGTCTTAGATACCCGTTTGGGCGTTCAAGAACCGTAACGACGGTGTCTCGCGGCGTAGTCGCGCAGCGCCCGCAAGAAGTCGATCCTGCGGAAGTCGGGCCAGTAGGCCTCGCAGAAGTAGAACTCAGAATGAGCGCTCTGCCAGAGCATGAATCCCGACAGTCGCTGCTCCCCCGAAGTCCGGATGACAAGGTCCGGATCCGGCTGGCCGCGAGTGTAGAGATGCTCGGCGATGTGCTCGACATCGAGAACCTCCACGAGGTCCTCGATGCTCGCCCCCTTGCTGGCGTGCTCCTGGAGGAGTGAGCGCACCGCATCGGCAATCTCACGTCTTCCTCCATACCCAACCGCAACGTTCACAATCAGCCCGGGACGGTGCGATGTACTTTCCTTTGCCTCTTTGAGGACATTTGCCGTACGGGACGGCAGCAGGTCGAGCGCGCCGACCGGGCTGACGCGCCGGCCCTCGGCGACCAGCTTCCTGACGACGTCCTCGATGATGCGCAGAAGGGTCTCGAGTTCGTCCTTGGGCCTGTTGAGGTTGTCACTGGAGAGCATCCAGACGGTGACGAGCTCGACCCCGGCCTCGGAACACCAGGTGAGCAGCTCGGAAATCTTGTCGGCGCCCCTGCGGTGGCCCCGGCTGACGTCGGCCAGCCCCATCGAGCGCGCCCAGCGGCGGTTACCGTCGATGATCACGCCCACATGGCGTGGCCCAACGATCTTCTGGCGCTTGAGCTTGGCTTCCAGCCGGTGCTCGTACACCCGGTAGACCAGGTCGCGCAGGCCCACGGAGCCCTCCCAGCGATGCGATGCCTAGACAGGCAATTATCACCGCCTTTCGGAGCTGCCCGCCCCCTCGACGGGATTCCCGGCCAGATCCCGCCCGCCCATGCAGCCCTCGGCCTCGTCCACCAGGCCGCCGACGAAGCTCTCCAGTTCGGCGGAGGTCAGCACCGCCCGCATCCCCACGCCTCCCGAGCCCCACGCCTCCAGGTAGGCCCTGCGGGTCAGCCGCCACTCGCCCCCGCGCTCCGGACCCGGCATCCAGATCGGGATCGTGCGCAGCTGGCAGCGCAGCTCACCGCCGCCGACGGCGCCGCGCCGGGTGCGGTACCTGAAGGAGAACAACTCGCTGTCCGGCTCGTCCTCGGGGAAGCGGTCGTCGGGGTCCGGCCACAGCGCCGCGTGGCCGCGCCCCTCGCGGGCCTGCGCCACCCCGCGCGCCAGGCGCGCGAGGAACCAACCGCACCGCTCCCCCACCATCCCGTACGGTGTCCCGTCGCGATGCAGTTCGAGCGTGATCTCGTACGGCGTGCCGACGCTGTCCACGCACGCCACCGGCGTGACGGTCAGATAGGAGCCGTCAACGCATCGCAGTCCCCCCATAGACAGACGATTACCACCCGAAACCTCGCTAAAACCCATAGAACCGGGCAGCGGTCCCGCCGAAGACGTCGTCCCTTCCCTGCTCGCCGACCAGCAGGGACGCGGTCTCGAACACCGTCCGGTAGTCGGCGGCGAGCAGCGCCACCGGCCAGTCGCTGCCGAACATCAGCCGCCCGGTGCCGAACACCCGCAGCGCGTGCTCGACGTACGGGCGCAGGTCCGCCGGGGTCCAGGTGGCGTGGTCGGCCTCGGTGACCAGGCCGGAGACCTTGGCGTACACGTTGGGGAAGGCCGCGGCGGCGGCGAGCAGGTCCGCCCAGGGCTGCCATCCGCGGTCCTTGACGCGCGGCTTGGACAGGTGGTCGACGACCAGTTTCAGGCCGGGGTGGCGGCCCGCGATCGTGGCCACGTGCTCCAGGTGGCGGGGCAGCAGTGAGACCACGTCGAAGGCGAGACCGGCCTCGGCCAGCAGGCCCAGGGAGGTGAGCACGGTGTCCTGGAGCAGCCAGTCGGGGTCCGGCTCGTCGTGGATGAGGTGGCGGACGCCGACAAACTTCGGATGTCTGTCGGCAAGGGCCTCGGCCGTACGGTCGGGGTCGGTGAGCGGCAGCCAGGCCACGACGCCCGCGATGAACTCGTGCGCGTCGGCCAGCGCCAGCATCGACTCCGTCTCCGCCATCGAGTCGGCTGCCTGGACCAGCACGGTCCGGTCGACGCCGACGGCGGCCAGCTCCGGCGCCAGGTCGGCGGGGGCGTAGGTGCGGTGGAGGACGCCGAGCTCCGGCGTGAGCCACGGGTAGTCGCCGGTCTCCAGGTTCCAGAAATGCTGGTGCGCGTCGACAATCACGCAGTAAACCTAGGATGTATCGCGGCGCCTGAGCAAGCGGTCCCGCCAGCCGCGGAACCTTGGCAAGAGCTCGCGCCAGCGGGACCCGGGCGAGAGGTCACGCCAGCGGCGGTGGGGCCCCGGGTCCGGCATCAGCCCTCTCACGCGCAGCCAGGCGGCGAAGTCGTCGGCATCGGACCGGTAGCCGGGCGGCGGCCGTTCGCGGGAGCGGGCGTAGGCGGCGAACTCGGCCGCCAGCGCGCCACCGGCCGCCGTGGCGGCGTCGGGCCGTAGCCGCGCGACCACCTCTCGGCGCTTGGACACCAGGCTCGCCGACTGGATCCTGAGCCGCTCGGGGTCGAACCCCTCAGGCGGCTCCCCGCCGGCGACGAGCGCGGACAGGAGTTCCTCCTGGGCCGCACCGAGACGGCGGCGCGCGTCATCCATGCCTATTTGCGCCCGTCCACGCCGGTCCGAGACTTGTCCACGATTGCCCGCACACGCCCCAGTTCCTCCGCCAGGGCCCGGTCGCTCGGGTAGGCGTCGTCCCACTCCAGCAGGACGCCGGGTGGGCGCACCCGCGCGCACAGCTCCCCCAGCAGGTCGAGCACCGCGTCGGGGACCCCCGCCGTGTGGGTGTCGTGCCACACGCCGTCGTGCTCGTGCCCGCCCGCCACGTGGACGTAGGCGAGGTGCTCCAGCGGCAACCGGTCGAGCGCCGCCACCGCGCGAAGGCCCAGGTTGACCTGGTTGGTGTACAGGTTGGCGACGTCGATCAGCAGCAGCACCCCCGTGCGCTCCACCAGTTCGCCCAGGAACTCGGCGTCGGTCAGCTCGTCGTCCGGCCAGCCGAACAGCGCGGCCACGTTCTCCAGCGCCAGCGGGACCGGCAACGCGTCCTGGGCCCGTCTGACGTTGTCCGCGACGACCTTGAGCGCCTCCCGCGTCCTCGGCACCGGCAGCAGGTGTCCCGCCTCCATGCCGCCCGCGCGGACGAAGGCCAGGTGCTCGCTGACCAGCGGGGCCGCGAGCGCCCCGGCACACGCGGCCAGGTGGGCCAGGCGGGCGGGGTCCGGCGGATGCGCGCCGCCGACGCCGAGGCCGACGCCGTGCGGTATGACGGGCAGGCCGCGCCCGCGCAGCATCCGCAGCGACTCCGGCAGGTGGTCCGGTCGCAGGTTCTCCGCGATGACCTCGACGAACTCGACGCCGGGCAACCGTTCGACGGTCAGGTCGATCTCCGCCCGCCAGCCGATCCCGACACCGAGCTCAGCCACCGCCACCGCCACCGCCGATGCCACCGCTACCGCCACCGCCACCGCCGGGGCCGATGTCGATGCCACCGCCGAGGCCGGGGCCGAGGTCAACCACCACCGCCACCACCGCCACAGCCCCCGCCGCCACCGCAGCTCGACCCGCCGCCGCAGCTCGATCCACCGCCGTCGCCACCGACACCGCCACTACTGGACCCGCTGGCGGACCCGCCGCCCGAGCCACCGGGCGCGTCGTCGTCGGAGGCGCCGAAGGTCCCGCCGCCCGTGTCGGCGAACGAGCCGCAGGCGCCCGCGACGTCGCCGCCGGAGTCGCCGATGTACAACCCGCTGCGCAGGTCAGGGTCGGGGCACTCGCTCAGGCCGTACAGGGCGACGGGGATGCCGACGGCGAGCGAGATCGACGACTGCTGCGACACCCCTCTCGGGTGGGCCTGGCGGGCGGTCCGCAGCCCGCGCATGCCCTCCGCGCTGACCAGCAGGCGCAGGGCGCGCTTCTCTCTCCGGTAGCCGATCAGCCCGCTGAGCACGGCGACCGCGCCGAACGCCACCGCGCCCAGATCGGTGATCCATCCGAGGCTCCCGGTCAGGAGCAGGACCACGAACAGCAGCTCCAGGCCCACGCAGACCAGCACGGCGTACTTGAGGACGGTCAGCCGTCGGTGCGCGACCGCCAGGGCGCCGTCGGGGATCAGCAGCCCCCTGTCACGCAGCCCGGACTCCAACTGGAGCATCGCCGGGTGCCTCACCAGCGCCTTGCGCAGCGTCGGGACGTGGGAGCCCCCGCGCGCGAGGATCTCCATGACGGCCCGTTCGAGAGGCTCCGGCGAGGGCCGGGCGCCGTGCACGAGTGTCACACGCGAGTCGCGGGAGACACGCACGGCGCCGGCCGTCGCGAGGACCGCCAGCGCCGTGTTGGCCGCCCGCCTGGGCCCACCCGAAAGGTAGGCCAGCTCAGAGTGGGTCAGCGGGTAGCCGCCGCCGGGCGGCCCCACCTCGGCCGCCCGGCGCCGCTCTCTGGTCACCGTCACGTGAAGGACGTTGACCACGACGACGGCGAGGACCGCCAGAATCACGGTTAAGACGTTCATCCCCCGCCACGCTACGCAGGCCCTTCAGAGGCGGTCAAGGAGCGCGTGGTACTCCTCCCACAGCTCCTTGGGCAGGTGGTCGCCGAACTTCGCGAAGTGCGGCGGGATCTGCGCCGCCTCCTCGCGCCAGACGTCCCTGTCGACGGTCAGCAGGGTCTGGAGATCCTCCTCCGAGATCTCCAGGCCCTCGGTGTCGAGCTCCTTCGGCAGCAGCCCGATCGGCGACGGCACGGCCTGCGCCTCGCCGTTGAGCCGGTCGACGATCCACTTCAGCACGCGGCTGTTCTCGCCGAAGCCCGGCCAGATGAAGCGGCCCTCGGCGTTCTTGCGGAACCAGTTGACGTAGTAGATGCGCGGCAGCCGCGCCCCCTCGCGCTCACCGACGCGCAGCCAGTGGTCGAAGTAGTCGCCCATGTTGTAGCCGCAGAACGGCAGCATCGCGAACGGGTCGTGGCGCAGCTCGCCGACCCTGCCCTCGGCGGCGGCGGTCTTCTCCGAAGCGACGTTGGCACCGAGGAAGACGCCGTGCTGCCAGCTCAGCGACTCGGTGACCAGCGGCACCGCGGTGGCGCGGCGACCGCCGAACAGGATCGCCGAGATCGGCACGCCGTTCGGGTCCTGCCACTCGGGCGCGATGGTCGGCGCCTGCGAGGCCGGGGTGGTGAAGCGGGCGTTCGGGTGGGCGGCGGGCTCGGGGCTGTCCGGCGTCCAGTCGCGGCCCTTCCAGTCGGTCAGGTGCGCGGGCGGTACGTCGGTGAGTCCCTCCCACCAGACGTCGCCGTCGTCGGTGAGGGCGACGTTGGTGAAGATGCTGTTACCCCAGAGCGTCTTGATCGCGTTGGCGTTGGTGACCTCGCCGGTGCCGGGGGCGACGCCGAAGAAGCCCGCCTCCGGGTTGATCGCGTACAGGCGGCCGTCGGCGCCGAAGCGCATCCAGGCGATGTCGTCGCCGACCGTCTCGACCTTCCAGCCGGGGATCGTCGGCTGGAGCATGGCGAGGTTGGTCTTGCCGCAGGCGCTGGGGAAGGCGGCGGCGATGTAGCGGGCCTCGCCACTGGGCGGGGTGAGCTTCAGGATCAGCATGTGCTCGGCCAGCCAGCCCTCGTCGCGGGCCATCGCACTGGCGATGCGCAGCGCGTAGCACTTCTTGCCGAGCAGCGCGTTGCCGCCGTAGCCGGAGCCGTACGACCAGATCTCGCGGGTCTCGGGGAAGTGGCTGATGTACTTCGTGCCACTGCACGGCCACGGCACGTCGTCCTGGCCGGGTTCGAGCGGCGCGCCGACGCTGTGGACGGCCCTGACGAACTCGCCGCGCTCCTCGATCAGGCGCAGCGCCCGCTCGCCCATCCGGGTCATCACGCGCATGGACACGGCCACGTACGGCGAGTCGGTGATCTCGACGCCGAGCTGCGAGATCTCGCCGCCCAGCGGGCCCATGCAGAACGGGACCACGTACATGGTGCGGCCGCGCATGCAGCCCTTGAACAGCTCGCCGAAGGTGGCGCGCATCCGCGCGGGGGCGATCCAGTTGTTGGTCGGCCCCGCGTCCTGCTCGCGCTCCGAGCAGATGTAGGTGCGGTCCTCGACGCGGGCGACGTCGCTGGGGTCGGAGGCGGCGTAGAAACTGTTGGGCCGCTTGGCCAGCCGCCTGAACGTGCCCTGCTCGACGAGGAGGTTCGTCAGGCGCGTCCACTCCTCCTCCGAACCGTCGCACCATTCGATCCGATCGGGTTCGGTAAGGGCGGCGATCTCGTTGACCCAGGCGACCAGCTCGATATTGCTCGTCGGCGCGGGTGCTTCCACGGAAACGGACACGACTACGGCTCCTCCACTCTCTCAGGGCCAAAACATCATTGACCACGACGGGCGCTCAACGCCAATTGGCATAGACCTGTTGCCGCAGGCAGTGGCCTTGATGATTGGGGAAGCCTACCCAGTTGGACGAGTTCTAAAGAAAGGCCGAAGGCGCATTGGTTCAGTCCAATACGGCTGGTCTAAACCAATTCGCCGAATGGTTTAGTCCGGTCGTGCGCTTGGTCTCCCTGCGCAGTCTATGAATTCGCCTCCGGACCCGCCGAGCGAACGCGTTCCACGTGCTGCAGCGCCTCCCGCAAATCCGTGAGCCAGGTGTCGGTGTGGCGGCCGACCAGCCGTACGCACCAGGCGAGCGCGTCGCTGCGGCTGCGGGCCACCCCGGCCGCGACGAGCGTGTCGAGGACCTGGCGCTCCGACTGCCTGAGCCGGGTCATCACCGGCACCGACAGCGTCGTGAACATCACGCTCTCCCCGGCGAGGGAGACGCCCCACGAGACCTTCCTGCCGAAGCGGTGCTCGGCCTCGCGGGCGATCTCGACGCGGCGTTCGCGGGTCTCCTCGCGAAAGCGCCTGACCAGCCCGTCGGCCAGGGCGGCGCGCTCGGCCTCCGGGACGTCCTGGGCCGGTTCCGGCAGGGTGCCGACCACGGCGATCTCCTCGCGGTCGAGAACCACCTCGGGGGCGCCGGTGAACCAGTTCTCCGGCAGGCGCCCGGTGAACCAGGCTTGAATCTCGCTTTCCATGTAATCAGGATTACACCGCTGTGGGTTGCGGGAAGGTTTCGCGGAGGTAAGGGAAGACAGACCTAACGGACCTGTGCCGCCGTCTGCGGGCTGATGCGTACGACGCCCGCGAAGTTGCGCATGTAGATCGGCGCCATCTTCACCACGTCGCCGGTGCGGGGCGCGTGCAGCATCTGGCCGTCGCCCCAGTAGATCGCCACGTGCGAGATGTAGCCGGGGTTGGTGGGGTCGTTGCGCCAGAAGATCAGGTCGCCGGGCTGTGCCTGCGACAGCGGCACCTGCGGGCCCGCCACCCACTGCTGGTGGGTCACGCGCGGCACCCGGATGCCCGCCTGCGCGAACGCCCACTGCACCAGCCCGGAGCAGTCGAAGGTGTCCGGTCCCTCGGCCCCCCACACGTACGGGCGTCCCAGCTTCGAGGCCGCCGCCTGCAGCGCGGTCGCGAGTTGCTCACCCGACACGTACGAGCCGACCACGCCCTGCGGGGTCAGCTTGGCCACCGCCTTGCGCGCCGGGTTGACCTCGGCGATCTGGGTGCCCTTGGGCAGGACCTTGAGCAGCGCGCGGCGCAGCCGTCCCGTGTCGGTCTTCGGGGCGCTGACGATCAGCGCGTTGTCGCGGGGCAGGCCCAGCGTGCGCGCCGTCTGCTTGGACACCAGCGCGTCGACCGAGCCGAACCCCGTCGTCGCGTACGCTCCCACCCGCAGTTGCCCGCCCGGTCCGCTCACCTGCCGGTGCAGGCTGAGCCCGCCGTCGTTGCCCAGCACGAACGACACCGCGAGATCGCCCGCCGCGACGTTCGACCACAGGGCGTCGGCCTGGGCGGTCACCTTCGGGGTGTAGGCCCGGAACGTGGACGGATCGACCCCCAGCGTCTGCACGCGCTTGCCGTCGATCGTCACCGAGGCGGCGTCGGCCAGTTCCAGCGCCGCCACCCCGCGCTGCTTGGCCACCTTCGCCAGCAGCGGCATCGTGAACGCCTGCGGGGTCAGCACGAACAGGTGCGGCTTGCGCAACCGGCCGAGCGGGGAGACCTGCGGGGGTTGCGGCCACGACTGGGCCACGAGGTTCTTCTTCTCCACGGCGGGGCGCTGCCGTACGGGGGCGTTCGCGACCCGCTCCGGCGCCGCCTGGAGCTCGCCCAGCAGCAGCACGTCGGCGGTGAGCACCGCTACCAGTGTCACCGCGATGAACGGGATCAGCCCGCGTAAGTCGCGACGCCGGCGCGGGCGGACCCCTCGCGGCCCACGCGGGCGGACGAGGAAGGCGAGGTCCTGGAGGATGCCCGGCCCACGGAAAGAATCCGCCGGACGTGGGGCCCGGCGGATCCGCTCGTCAGGTCCGTTCAATTGCCGATGTACGGCACGGCCTCAAGGATCTCGACGGTGTTCTGACGGCCGTTGGGCATCGAGTACGTGGCCCGCTCGCCGATCTTCTTGCCGTTGATCGCCGCGCCGAGCGGGGACTTGGGTGAGTAGACGTCGATGGGGGCACCGGTCTCCTCACGGGAGGCGAGCAGGAAGGTGACCTCGTCGTCGTCGCCCTCGAACCGGATGGTCACCGTCATTCCGGGGCCGACCACGCCCTCCGTCTTGGGGGCCTCGCCGACCTTGGCGTTGTCGAGCAGCTGGCGCAGGTGGAAGATGCGCGCCTCCATCTTGCCCTGCTCGTCTTTCGCGGCGTGGTAGCCGCCGTTCTCCCGCAGGTCGCCCTCTTCACGAGCGGCCTCGATCTTCTTGGCGATGTCGACACGACCCGGGCCCGAGAGGTAGTCGTACTCCTCCTTCAGGCGGTCGTACGCCTCCTGAGTCAGCCAGGTGACGTTCTCATCGCGAGAGTCGGCCACGGGTTCTCCTTGTTGCTTCGGGGGCCCTGAGTTCACTTGGGGTTTCGGACCGCGAAAGACCACAGCCTACCCGATCGAGCGAAGCCCCAAATGTCTCACTATACGAGATTGCAGTACTGGACGTGGATGGAAGTAGCCTGCGCAGTGGTGTCAAGCTGCTCCTTGAGCTGCTTACTACCCTCACCTGGAGCAATTCTTACTTCCTTGCTGCCAACTTCTCCATGGTTGACATCCGTCGCCCTCAGCCTGCACACCGCCATGCGGTCGGCCGGTTTGCTCACGGTGAACGTGATCTCCGCGAGGTCGTCGCGCGTGATGGAGAACGTCACCACCTGCGGTTTGGCCCCGCCCGCGCTACCGGTCATCGACCACATCACATAACCCCAGCCACCTGCGATGATGGCCACCAGCACGCCGATCACCACGTGGACGACGAGGCGGCCGCCTCTGCTGGGGCGGTCGGCGAAGTCATCTGGGGTGCCGAGAACCGGGCCGTTCTCGACATCTCTCGTGGCCATGGCGGAATCTCCCTGCACTTCCTCGGCGTTATCCGAGACAATTGTCGCCCGCGGGGGCGCCGGTTCCAGACCTGGCCCTCCGCGTGCCCAGCAGAAACTAACCTCTCCGAGCAAGTGATCGGTCCAACTGAGGAGACATCGAGCCCGTGACTGCAGCGCTGAGGCTGATGGCCGTCCACGCCCACCCCGACGACGAGTCGAGCAAAGGCGCCGCCACGATGGCCCGCTACGCCCGCGAAGGCGTGGAGGTCCTGGTCTGCACGCTCACCGGCGGTGAGCGCGGATCCGTTCTGAACCCGAAGATGGACCGGCCCGAGGTCGTCGCCAACATCGCCGAGATCCGCAGGGCCGAGATGGACCGGGCGCGCGAGATCCTCGGCGTCCGGCAGCGGTTCCTCGGATTCGTCGACTCGGGGCTGCCGGAGAGCGAGGACGAACCGCTGCCCGAAGGTTGCTTCGCCCTCCAGCCCCTGGAGAAGGCGGCCGAGCCGCTGGTGCAGGCCGTACGCGAGTTCAGGCCGCACGTGATCCTCACCTACGACGACGACGGCGGCTACCCGCACCCCGACCACATCATGACCAACCGGGTGTCCGTCGAGGCGTTCGAGGCGGCTGGCGACCCCGACCGCTACCCGGGCACCGGCGAGCCGTGGCAGCCGCTCAAGCTCTACTACCAGCTCGGCTTCACCAAGGAGCGCTTCGAGGCGCTGCACGAGGCGATGACCGAGCGCGGCATCGGCTCGCCGTACGCCGACTGGATCGCCCGCTGGGAGGACCGGCCCCCCAAGTGGCCCGTCACCACGCGGGTGCCGTGCGCCGAGTACTTCGAGACCCGCGACCAGGCGCTGATGGCCCACGCCACCCAGATCGACCCCGACGGCTGGTTCTTCTCCTGCCCGCGCGAGGTCCAGGAGGAGATCTGGCCGACCGAGGACTACCACCTGGCGCGGTCCCTGGTCGACACGGAGCTGCCGGAGGAGGACCTGTTCACCGGCATCCATGCCGCCGAGACCACCGCTGCCTGCCAGTCATAAACTGAACGGGTGACTGTTCTCGCAGCTGGCGAAGTGAGCCCCGGCCTGCTCGGCTTCGTCGTCGTGGCGCTCATCGGGCTGGCCCTCTACTTCCTGATCAAGTCCATGAACAAGCAGATGGGACGGATCGCCGTACCACGCGAAGACGAGGACGCCCGCTAGTGTCCCATGAGGTGGTCGACGACCCGGACCAGAGCCGATACGAGATCCGTGTCGACGGCACACTGGCCGGGTTCGCCGAGTACCGGCTCTCGCGCACGAAGATCGCGTTCACCCACACCGAGGTCTACCCCGCCTACGAGGGGCGCGGGGTGGCCGCCGCCCTCGTCAGGCACACCCTCGACGCCGCCCGCGCCGCCGGGCTGCGCGTCGTGCCCGTGTGCCCGTACGTGAAGAGCTACATCGACCGGCACCCCGAGTACGCCGACCTAGTCCTGCGGTGACCAGGCGCGCTCCAGCGCCCTCGGCAGGCCCCACCAGCCCAGCGGGGTGAGCGTGTCGTCCTCGTCCACGATGCCGAGATAGCCCCACATGAACACCACCGGCAGGAAGAAGCCCTCCGTCGCCGCCAGTTCGTCCTCGGCGCCCTCCTCGATGTCGATGTCCTCCGACTCCGCGATGAGCAGCGCGATCCGCTCCGGCGAGGCCAGCGCCCCCGGCCCCAGCCGGGCCAGCGCGGCGACCGCGGCCAGCCAGTCGGCGTGCTGGATCGAGCACAACCTGGCCAGCACACTCTCCTCGTGGCCCAGCTCGAAGGGATCGTCGGTCTCCTCCGTCAGGTCGGAGACCGGCGCCGAGACCCCTGCGGCGGCCGACAGCCACAGCTCGGCGTCGTCGTCGGGCATCGGCCGTACGTCGAAGCCCGCGCACGCCCTCAGCACATTGCCCGGGTAGCCCGGCTGCTCCAGCATCTCGCGCAGCCGACCTGCCGCCCGGGTCAGTTCCTCCATGGGCAGCTCCGGCCGCTCCGGCAGTTCGGCCACGATGCGGCGCAGTTCGGCCAGGGCGAAGGACTCCTCCTCGTCCCAGGCGGCGAACAGTTCCTCGTCCTGCTCGTCGCTCACCGCGTGGCCGGGCAGGCGGCCGTCGGGCAGCGGCTCGGCGAGCCAGCGCTCCTGCAGTTCCTCGTACGCGCGGCGGGCGGCCGGGTCGCCGAGCACCAGCGCGTCGGGATCGACCACGCCGGAGGCCACCAGCTCCTCCAGGTAGCCGACGAGCAGGGCGTGCATCTCGAAGGTCACCGGGCCGCGCTCGTCCTCCTCCGGCCAGACGAAGTGCCCGGCGGTCAGCAGGATCGGCTCGGTGCCCGTCGCCTCCAGCCAGCGCTGCACGTCGCCCACCGTGGCGATGCCCGCCTCGATGGAGCGCAGCGTCTCCTTGGCGGAGTCCCAGAACACCGGGGTGAGCGGGTTGCCCGCGCGTACCAGCGCACGCCGCAGGTCGGGCATGGCGACGAGCGCCACCCCCGAAGGTACGGCGAGCAGGGCTCGCGCCACGTCGCGCCTGGTCAACCCGGTGGCGGGGCGGCCCGCGTGCTCGCAGACGAATAGCAGATCCACGTTCGGTAACTTACGCCCAGGACTGCCTGCGGCGCCCCCTCGGCGTTCCGACCTCCGGCACACCGCCTTCGCCAGGCGAGTCTCCCATTCCGCGCCGACTCCCTTCCTCCTCATTCACCGGTTACCTGCGGCCAGTTGGGATCAAGACATAGGCTGAGCAGCGTGAAAGGTGGTGTCATGAGCGCTCAGCCTGTCCACGGTGGCACACAGGGACATCCCAGAGTCCCTCGAACGATCGGCGGCATCTCCGGCGCGCTGCGGGGCAGCCGACGTGCCCAGTTCTTCGCAGAGCTTCTTGAAGCTCAGCAGGGTACTGAGCTCGATGACGTACTCAACGCCTGGTGGGGGCGTGCCATGTTGGATACCGACCCCGACCGTGACCGCATCTGGAAAGCAGCCGAAGCCGGAACCTTGCCAACCACGACCATGGACGCCATCCTGCGCCATCGGCAAGAGCGTGGCCTTCAGTGAACGATGACGACCTGTGGCCGGTCGTACCTTCGGAAGCCGTGTTCGACGTGCTCGGAGACCCATCGGTCTCACCGGAAATGTTCTCGACTGTGGCCGCACTAACGGTCGCCATCTGCGAGGACCCGTGGCTGGCGGGAAGTGGGCAGCTCGGTACTGATCCCGACTGGCGAGAAATCCTCATCCCCAGAGGGTTCGGCATAGCCGAGTATCGGATCGATCGGAAGAACCAGCAGGTGCTGCTCACCCGGATCATCTTGTTCTGATCAATGTGAGAGCCTGGCCCTATGAACCGGCTCGGTGGTGAGACCTCTCCCTACCTCCTCCAGCACGCCGACAACCCCGTCGACTGGTGGCCCTGGGGTGAGGAGGCGATGCGGGAGGCCGAGCGGCGCGACGTGCCCCTGCTGATCAGCGTGGGCTACTCCTCCTGCCACTGGTGTCATGTCATGGCGCACGAGAGTTTCGAGGATCCGGCGACCGCCGAGTTGATGAACGCGCATTTCGTCAACATCAAGGTCGATCGCGAGGAACGGCCGGACGTCGACGCCGTCTACATGTCCGCCACCCAGGCCATGACCCAGCACGGCGGCTGGCCGATGACCGTGTTCGCCACACCTGAGGGCCACCCCTTCTACTGCGGCACCTATTTCCCCCGGCCGCAGTTCCAGCGGGTGCTCGTCGGAGTGCACCAGGCGTGGCAGGGGGATCGCGCGGCCGTCGTCGAGCAGGGGGAGAAGGTCGTCGAGGCGCTCACCACCCAGTCCACGCTCCCCAGCGGGCCGCCGCCGGGCGCCGAGGCGCTGGAGACGGGCCTGCGAAGCCTGCGGCAGGGCTTCGACAGCGTGAACGGCGGCTTCGGCGGGGCGCCGAAGTTCCCGCCGTCCATGGTCCTTGAGTTCCTGCTGCGGGTGGGCGAGAGCGAGATGTCGGGCCGCACGCTGGAGGCCATGGCGCGCGGCGGCATGTACGACCAGCTCGCGGGCGGCTTCGCGCGCTACAGCGTCGACGCGGGCTGGGTGGTGCCGCACTTCGAGAAGATGCTCTACGACAACGCGCTCCTGCTGCGCGTCTACACGCACTGGTGGCGCGGCTCACGCGAGCCGCTGGCCCGCCGCGTCGCCCTGGAGACGGCCGACTGGCTGCTGCGCGAGATGCGCACGCCGGAGGGCGGGTTCGCCTCGGCGCTCGACGCCGACAGCGAGGGCGAGGAGGGCCGCTTCTACGTCTGGACGCCCGAGCAGCTCACCGACGTGCTCGGGCCCGCAGACGGGGCGTGGGCGGCCGAGGTCTTCGAGGTGACCGGGACGTTCGAGCACGGCACGTCGGTGCTCCAGCTGCTGCGCGACCCCGCGGACGCCGAGCGGTACGCGCTGGTGCGTGAGCGCCTGCTCACCGCTCGTGAGCAGCGCGTCCGCCCCGGCCGCGACGACAAGGTGGTCGCCGCCTGGACCGGCCTCGCCATCGCCGCCCTCGCCGAGACCGGCGTCGTCCTCGACCGTCCCGACCTGGTGGCGGCGGCGCGGGCGGCCGCCGTCCTCCTTGAGGAGGTGCACGTGTCCGGCGGCAGGCTGGCCCGCACCTCCCGCGACGGCCGCGTCGGCGCCAACGCCGGGGTGCTGGAGGACTACGCCGACCTCGCCGAGGGCCTCATCGCGCTGTACGGCGCCACCGGCGAGAGCAGGTGGTTCGAGCTGGCCGGGGAGTTGCTGGAGGTGGTCCTCGAACGCTTCACCGACGGCTCCGGCGGGTTCTACGACACGGCCGACGACGCCGAGCGGCTGTTCCAGCGGCCCCAGGATCCGACGGACAACGCCGTGCCCTCAGGGCAGTTCGCGGCGGCGGGCGCGCTGCTGTCGTACGCGGCGCTGACCGGTTCGGCACGGCACCGCGAGGCGGCGTACGCGGCGCTCGGGACCGTGTCGGTGCTGGCCCCCGGGCACGCGCGGTTCGCGGGCTGGGGACTGGCGGTGGCGGCGGCGGCCCTCGACGGGCCCGCCGAGGTGGCGGTCGTCGGCCCCGCGTCCGACCCGCGCACGCGGGCGCTGCACCGAGAGGCGCTGCTGTCCATCTCTCCCGGCCTGGTGGTCGCCCTGAGCGAAGACCCGGCGCCCGCGCGGGAAGGCAGTACGCCGGTCCCTCTGCTAGAGGGCCGGACGCCGGTGGACGGGGCGCCTGCGGCGTATGTGTGCAGGAACTTCGCCTGCCGCCTGCCCGTCACGACCCCCGAGGCACTGCGCGCGGAACTGACCCCCGAGAGCCCGAGGAACTGACCGCCCGTCAGCTCACGGGGCGGGCCGGCGTGTTGTCCTGTTCGTTCGGGCCGCTGCCGCCGGTCGGCGGGCCGGGGAAGTCCGTCGGTGGCGGTGATTCGGGCTGTTCCGGGATGACGGGCGGGGTGCTCGGGTCCTCGCTGAGCGGCGGCACCGACGGCTGCGTGGAGGACTCCGGCTGCGGCGGCTCCTCGTTCCAGTCCGGCCCCGGGAAGCGGTCGTCGCGCTGTGGCGGCTCCTCCGGGGTCGAGGGGTAGGTGTCGTAGTCGTAGCCGTAGTCGGAGGGTTCCGGGAAGTCGACGACGTCCTTGCCCGCCATCGCCTCCGTCATGAACGCGCGCCAGATCTGCGCGGGCAACTGCCCGCCGAACTGCACGCCGTACCCGGGGATCTGCACGGTCTTGTTGTCGTCGCGGAACATGTTGACGGCGGTGGCGAGCTGCGGGGTGAAGCCGTTGAACCACACCGCGCCCGACTTGTCGGTCGTGCCGGTCTTGCCGGCGACCGGCCGGTCCCAGAGGCGGGCGGCGGTGCCGGTGCCGTACTTGACGACCTGCTCCATGGCGTAGGTGGCGTCGGCGGCGGCCTGCTCGCCGACGGCCTGCGTGGAGTCGGGCTTGATGACGGTCTTCTTGCCCTTGGCGTCGGTGACCGACCTGACGACGTGCGCCTCCATGTGCACGCCGCCGTTGGCGAAGGTGGAGAAGCCGGAGGCGTTCTGGACGGCGCTGACGGAGGCGACGCCGAGCGGGAAGGAGGCGGCGCTCTTGTGGGGTTCGATCTGGTCGGCGGGCAGTCCCATGGCCTCGGCGGTCTCGGCGACCTTGTCGAGGCCGACCTTCTGCCCGAGGTCGACGAAGGCGGTGTTGACGGAGTTCCGGGTGGCGCCGACCAGGTCGACGAGGCCGTAGGAGCGGCCGCTGTCGTTGGGGATCGCCTGCGGCGCCGAGGCGACCTTGATCGGCGAGTTGCCGTCGACGCGGGTGGACAGGTCGAGGCCGTCGTTGAGGGCGGCGGCCAGGGTGTACGGCTTGAACGTGGATCCGGCCTGGACCTTGGCGGAGAAGGCGTTGTCGTACTTGGAGGTGTCCGGATTGCCGCCGTAGAAGGCGACGACCTCGCCGGTGGCCGGGTCGACGGCGGCGAGGCCGGTGCGGACCTTGCTCGGCGTGCTGTCCGGCAGCACCTGCTTGACGGCGCGGGCGGCGGCGTCCATGAGCTTCTTGTCGAAGGTCGTGACGACCTTCAGCCCGCCGCCGTTGATGTCCTCGTCGCTGTAGCCGCGCCGGTTGAGCTCCTGGCGTACCTGGTCGAGCATGTACTGGCTCTGGCCCTTGAGCTCGAAGGGCTTCTTCGGGGCGGCGAGCTTGGGGAAGCGCTGGGCGGCGGCCTTCTCGGGGGTGAGCGCGCCGATGTCGCGCATGGCGGTGATCACCGACGACCAGCGGTCCTTGACGGCGGCGAGGTCTGCGCCCTTGGGGTCGGCGAAGCGGCTGGGCTGCTGGATGACGGAGGCGAGGTAGGCGCCCTCCGCGACGGTGAGTTTCTCGACGTTCTTGCCGAAGTACGCCTGGGCGGCGGCCTGCACGCCGTTGGCGCCGCGCCCGAAGTAGATCGTGTTGAGGTACTGCTCCAGCACCCATTCCTTGGGCTTGGACTGATCGACCTTCATCGCGATCAGGATCTCTTTGAACTTGCGGGTGATGGACCGTTCCTGGCTGAGCCCGCTGTAGTAGTTGCGAACCATCTGCTGGGTGATCGTGGAGCCGCCCTGCAACTGCTGCCCCGAGACGGTGGACCACAGCGACCGGACGGTCCCCTTCACCGAGACCCCGCTGTCGCTGTAGAAGGAGCGGTTCTCGATGGCGATGACGGCGTCGCTCACGTGTCTGGGCACCTGTTCGAGCCGGACGTTCTTGCGGTTGACGCCCTGCCGGGCGAGCACGGTCTTGCCGTCGCGGTAGTAGATGACCGAGCCCTGCTCGGTGGCGTGCTTCTGGGTGGTGTCAGGAATCGGTGTCATGGCCCATGCGATGCCGAAGAGGCCGATCAGCACGATCAGCCCGACACCCATGGCGATCAGGAAAGAGCGGAGAATCCGCCGTTTTCGCATGCCCTTCTTCCCATCGGTTCGCACGCGCACCCCCAGATCGTTCTTCGGCAAGCCCTCCTGAACTGGGCGAACGCCAGGGTAAACGATCGATTACGGTGCCTCGTCCCTGAACCCGATGGTACGTCTAGCTCGCGCCACGTCGAGGGACATCGGCCACCAACGGCATCACCCGATAGGGAACAGGGGTGTCGAGCGCGATCACCGACGAGGTCCGCAACACCCCCTGAACATCGACAATCAGGTCGATGACCCGCTGAAGGTCGGCATTCGACCGCGCCACGACCCGGCAGATCAGGTCGCTGCCACCGGTGATCGTGTGCGCCTCCAGCACCTCGGGGATGCGCGCCAGCCGGTGGGCGACCGGCTCGTGCCCGGCGACCTGCCTGATCTCCATGGTGACGAAGGCCATCACGTCGTAGCCGAGCGCGGCGGGCGAGACGTCCGGCCCGAACCCGATGATCACGCCGCGCGCGAGCATCCGATCCAACCTCGCCTGTACGGTCCCCCGAGCCACCCCCAGCCGCCGCGAGCACTCCAGAACTCCGAGGCGCGGTTCTTCGGCGAGCAGACTGAGCAGCCTGGCATCCAGTTGATCGATCGTCATGGACACATTGTCCACTGATTCAAGTAACTGTTGCGCATTACGCTCACATAATCCGACAGTACGCCTATGAGTGATCTGTTTCCGGTGAACGGGATGCACGCCGTCGTCTTCGCGGTCGGCAACGCCAAGCAGACGGCCCACTACTACTCGACGGCGTTCGGCATGAAGCTGGTGGCCTACCGAGGCCCGGAGACCGGCAGCCGCGACGAGGTCGCCTACGTGCTGAGGTCCGGTGGCGCGGTCTTCGAGTTCAGGGCCGCCCTGCGGCCGGGCACCGAACTGGCCGAGCATGTGAGCGCCCACGGCGACGGGGTGACGGACCTGGCGATCGAGGTCCCCGACGTGGAGGCGGCCTACGCCTACGCGGTGGCGCACGGGGCGCGGGGGCTGGCCGAGCCGTACGCGATGGAGGACGAGCACGGCAAGGTCCGGCTGGCGGCCGTCGCGACCTACGGGCAGACGCGGCACACACTGGTCGACCGGGCCGACTACCACGGCCCCTACCTGCCGGGCTACCAGACGGCCGACCCGGTCGTCGAGCCCCCGGCCAAGCGGTTCTTCCAGGCGATCGACCACTGCGTCGGCAACGTCGAACTGGGCCGGATGGACGAGTGGGTGGAGTTCTACCGCACCGTCATGGGCTTCACGAACATGGCCGAGTTCGTCGGCGACGACATCGCGACGGAGTACTCGGCCCTGATGTCGAAGGTCGTGGCCGACGGCACCAGGAAGGTGAAGTTCCCGCTGAACGAGCCCGCGATCAGCAAGAAGAAGTCGCAGATCGACGAGTACCTGGAGTTCTACGGCGGTCCGGGCGTGCAGCACATCGCATTGGCGACCGGCGACATCCTCGCGACCGTGGACCGGATGCGCGCGGCGGGCGTCGCCTTCCTCGACACCCCGGACTCCTATTACGACGACCCCGAGCTGCGGGCCAGGATCGGCGAGGTGCGTGCGCCGATCGAGGAGCTGAAGAAGCGCAAGATCCTCGTGGACCGCGACGAGGACGGCTACCTGCTGCAGATCTTCACCAAGCCGGTGCAGGACCGGCCGACGGTCTTCTTCGAGCTCATCGAGCGCCACGGCTCGCTCGGTTTCGGCAAGGGCAACTTCAAGGCCCTGTTCGAGGCCATCGAGCGGGAGCAGGAACTCAGGGGAAATCTATAGTTTGTCCAGACACGGTGCAGGTGATCCCGCCAACATGAGCTCACCCGCACCGCTCGCGGGACGCTGGCGGCGACTGTTCGCCGGCGTCCTCGACCTGGTCATCATCGCGATCGTCTCGACGCCGTTCGGCTGGACCGGCTGGCAGCACGCCTACGACGCCGGCAGGAGCATGTGGGGACGGATGCCCTTCGGCCACGCCTTCATCGGCTCGATCATCGCCTTCTTCTACTTCTGGCTGCTGCACTCCTACTGGAACGGCCAGACGGTCGGCAAGAAGGTGTTCGGCATGCGGGTGGTCCGCGAAACCGGGCAGCAGGCGACGGTCGGGCAGATCGCGATCCGCGAGGCCGTACGCGTGGTGCTGTCCTGGGTGTGTTGCGTGGGAGCGCTGATCGACCTCGGCTGGATCCTGTTCGACCCGCGCAAGCAGGCCCTGCACGACAAGGCCGGAAAGACCATCGTCGTAGATGCCTGACCTCGGGCGATCACCTGTCGTAGTGTTCTAGTCACACTGCGAAAGGAGTCCGTCGCCATGAGCTCGACCCAGCGGACCGCCGCGGCCGCCACCGTGCTCGCCGGTCTGCTCGCCTGCTCTCCGTCCACCGGCGCCAGCGCCCCCGCGACGGCCGGCCTGGCCGCGGAGTCCTCAGGAGAGCCCCACGCCGAGCACGCCGGTGCGGCCGGGATCGGCGACGCCGACTTCCCGCTCGACGGCAACGGCGGCTACGACGTCGCCCACTACGGCCTGCGCCTCGACTACGACCCGCGCGGCAAGCGGCTGACCGGCGTGACCGCCGTCGCGGCCAAGGCGACACAGCCGCTCACCCGCTTCAACCTCGACCTGCACGGCTTCGAGGTCGGCGCCGTTTCGGTCGACGGCCGTCAGGCGGCCTTCTCCCGCAGCGGCGACGAACTCACCGTGACCCCGGGCAGGCCGCTGGCCAAGGGCGCGAAGTTCGTCGTCAAGGTGGCCTACTCCGGGCGGCCGGAAGCGATCAAGGACGCCGCCAACCTGGGCACGTACGGCTGGATCACCACCTCCGACGGCGCGTTCGTGACCTGCGAGCCCAACGGCGCCAAGACCTGGTTCCCCGCCAACGACCACCCGTCGGACAAGGCCCGCTTCGACTTCGAGATCACCGTCCCCGCCGGGCTGACCGCGCTCGCCAACGGCGAACTCGTCGGCAAGCCGCGCACCTCACGCGGCAAGACCACCTTCGTCTGGCGCGAGCGGCACCCGATGGCGACCTACCTGGCGACGGCGACGCTCGGTGAGTTCGAGTTGCGCGAGGGGCGCACGCCGGGCGGCATCGACAACCTGGCGGCCGTCGATCCGGCCTTCCGCAGTTCGCTCGGCCGCGTCTACTCGTTGTCCGGGCAGATCACCGACTACTGGGCGGGGATCTTCGGCCCCTACCCGTTCTCCTCGACGGGCGGCGTGGTCGACGACTTCGCCACCGGCTACGCCCTGGAGAACCAGACCAAGCCGATGTACGGCGGTTTCGACCCCGACGAGAGCATCATCGCCCACGAGCTGGCCCACCAGTGGTTCGGCAACAGCCTGAGCGTCCGGCGCTGGCGCGACCTGTGGCTCAACGAGGGCTTCGCGACGTACGCCGAGTGGCTGTGGGCCGAGCACCGTGGCCGGGGCAAGGCGCAGGAGACCTTCGACACGCAGCTGGCCCGCGCGGCCACCGACCCGATCTGGGCCTACCCGCCCGGCCGGGCCAAGCCGGACGACCTGTTCAACGAGTCTGTCTACACGCGGGGCGCGATGACGCTGCACGCACTGCGCGAGAAGATCGGCGACACGGACTTCTTCCGCCTGCTGAAGGACTGGAACACCGAGCACCGCTACGGCCACGTCACCACCGCTCAGTTCATCGCGATGGCGGAGAAGGTGTCGGGCAAGCGGCTGGGTTCCCTGTTCGACGCGTGGCTGTTCACACCCCGGCGGCCACCGGCTGACAACCGGTGACGTTGCCGACACTTCGTTAAACGGAATAGCTTGTCCCCTATGCCCAGGGGAGACGCTGAGACCGGGGGGCGGGCGCATCGCGCGCCCGCCCCCCAGACGCAGGCCCGCCACCGGCGCACGGGGGTGCGCAGGGTGCCGCGCGAGGTCGCCGGATGACGGCGGTTCCCGTCCTCGAACGCCGCTACCGCCGCCTTCTGCTCGCCTATCCGCGCGGCTACCGGCGCGATCACGGCGACGAACTTCTCGACGTTCTGATGGAGTCCACGTCGCCGGAGCTGACGCGGCCGCCGCTCAAGGAGGTCGCCGGGCTGCTCGCGGGCGGCGTCAGGGCGCGGATGCTGAGGCAGGCGCGGCGCCGGCTGTGGCCGGAGGCGGTGCACCTGGCGATCACGGCGGTGGCCGTCGCGGGCTTCGCCACGCTACTGCCGTACGTCGGGGTGATCCCCTTCTGGGTGGCGCTGTCGGCGGCCGGCACGCTCGCGGTGGTGCGTGGCTGGGTGTGGGCGGCCCTGCCGCTGACGCTGGCCACCGGGGTCAAGGCGGTGGCCATCGCGGGCGGGTGGCAGTTCGCCGAGCTGACCATGATCCCGGTCGAGCCGACGGCGTTCACGGACGGGCACCTGTTCTACCGGAGCAGCCCGCTCGCCGTCGGGCTGGGCTACGCGATGGTGATCTTCGGGCTGGTCGCGGTGGCGGCCTGGCGCCGGGTCCGCCCGAGGTCGTGGTGGTGGCTCGCGGCCGCGCTGCCGCTGGCGTGGGCGGAGGGCGGGTGGCTGCTGGAGGAGTCCACGATTCCGCTCAGCGCCAGCCGGGTGGCGCTGGAGTTCGGTGTCTTCGGCCTGGCGGCGGTGGCCGCCTTCGTGACCCGCGACCTGCGCTGGACCGTGGCCTCCACCCTCTACCTGGTGTTCGTGACCGTCGACCTGTGGCTGCCCAGGTTCGAGGTGGAGTACGGGCCGGTCGCCCAGAAGGACCTCACCTACTGGGCCGTGCTGGTGGTGCTGACCGGCTGCACCGGCATCGCCACGCTCCGGCACAAACGGCAATCCGATTGACCATGCTTCGTTAAACGTACTATGGTCTCCCGCATGCCAACGAGAGCATCGATGGGCGCGGTCGTCCTGGCGCTCGCCGTCGTGGCCGGATGCGGCAGTACGGCGAGCGGCGAGCAGCCGGCGACGGCACCTGCCGCCGGCGAGCCGGCGAAGACGAGCAACAGGCAGCAGATCGAGTCGATCAAGGCCGACTGCATGAAGCAGCAGGGCTTCAAGTACGTCTCGGAGCCGTTCACCCTGAAGGAGAGCGACGCCGAGACCAAGGTCCGCAACGGCGACTACGAGGCCATGAAGGAGGAGCGCTCGAAGCAGGGCTTCGGGGTCTTCATCGTGCTCGCCGGGGGAACGCGGGAAAGCGAGGCGCCCCCCGACGGCCCCAACGACAAGTACATGAGCAACCTGAACGATGCGCAGTACAAGGCTTATGTCAAAGCGGACAATGCCTGCTACGCCAAAGGCGTCAAGCAGATCCTCGGCAAGACCATCAAGACGCGCGGCGATCTCCTCAAACAGGCCAAGGAGTACAAGAAGCAGCTGGCGACGAGGGAGCTGGACGGCGACCCCGAGCTGGTCACTCTCGCCGACGCCATGGCCGACTGCCTCAAGGGCAAGGGACACCGGGTCGGCGCGACCAACCCCGGCGCCGTCGCGCGGAACGGATTCGTGAACTTCAGCGCCATCCACCTCAAGGTCGTCAAAGACGGGGCGGGCGCGGACAGCGGGGCCCCCGCCATGACGCCCGCGCAGGCCAAGCCGTACCTGGAGCGGGAGATCAAGGCGGCGCTCGAAGACCTCGAATGCGGCAAGGACTTCTACGCGGCCTACGCCCCCAAGGACGACGCGATCAACCGGCGGTTCCTCGCCGAGTTCGGACTTTCCGCCTGAATCAGCCGAATTCAGGTTCGGTACGACTCCGGGAAGGCACCGGCGGCAGGGCGGCACGGGGGTGCGCCCCGAACGCACCGGCTCCTTTCCGGACCACCGCGGCCCCGGCCGCGGACGCGGATCCGGTCCGGCGCGACACCGCCCACCGCACCCTCGGGCGGAGGCGCGCCGGGCCGGGAGCCGCATGCCCAGGTTCCTCCCTTTGGAGTCCCCATGAAGTCCCCGCGCAAGGTGCTCGTCGCGATCGTGGCCGCAGTCGTGGCCATCGCGGCCGTCGGCTGGGCGCTGAGCACGCAGCTCCGTTCGCCGGCCGACGAGGCCGCCCGGCGTACCCCGCCGAAGGCGAGCCTCATCACCGCCGCCGTCGAGCGCCGCGAGCTGGTGAGCTCCGTCGTGCTCAACGGCGCCCTCGAATACGGCTCTCCGCTGCCCATCTCCCTGGCCGGAGTGGTCGGGGGCACCACGGGCGCCGAGGCCGGCGGCGGGATCCAGCGGGCCACCCGGGCGCCGCGCAAGGGCCGCATCCGCGAGGGCGCCGTGCTCATGGAGGTCAACGGCCGCCCCGTCTTCGTCCTGCGCGGCAAGGTGCCGATGCACCGGACCCTCGTCCCCGGCACCAAGGGCGACGACATCGAGCAGTTGCAGGCGGCGCTGCGCAGGCTCGGGTTCGGCGCGCCCCGCTCGGGCGTGTTCGACCAGGGCACGATCGCCGCCGTAGGCCGCATGTACGCCAGAAGGGGCTACGAGGCCCAGCAGCCCGCGCTGGCCGAACGGCAGAACGCGGACGCGCTCCGCAAGGCCGTACAGTCGGCGCAGGAAGGGCTGGCGACCGAGCGCAAGGCCCTCGACGAGGGCCGCGACATCCAGCCGTTGAAGATCAAGCTCGACAACGCCAAGTCCGACCTGCGGACGGCGGAGAGCGCGCTGGAGGAGGCCGAGTCCCGGCGCACGACGCCGGAGGACGAGACCAGGACGGAGGCGGCCGCGGCAGCCGTCCGCGCCGCCGAGGAGAAGCTGCTGGAGGCCGAGCAGCAGCTCGACGCGGCCCGCCGCCCTCCGGCGCAGCCGAGCTCCACGCCGACCGCCACGAGCGCCCCGGACCCCGCCCCGACGACCGACACCTCGCTGCAGGAGATGCGGGTCGCGAACGCCCGCGCCGAGCTCGACACGGCCCGCAGGGCGTATGAACGCCTGGAGGAGGAGGCGCGGCAGAACCGCACGACCCGGCTGCGGGAGCTGCGCAAGAGCGTGCGCGCCGCGCAGGAGGCGCTGTTCGCCGCCGAGCAGGGGCTGCGCCAGGCCAGGAACCTGTCGCCCACCCGGCTCAAGGTCGCCAACGCGCAGAAGGACGTGGCCGCCGCCAAGGCGCTGCTCGCGGAGTTCCTCCGCACGTACGGCGTGTCGATCCCGCCGGGCGAGCTGGTGTTCCTGCCGACGCTGCCCGTGCGCGTGAACAAGACGACCGTCAAGGCCGGGCAGCCGGTGGACAAGGACGTGGCCACGGTGACGTCCTCGACGTTCGCGGTGAGCGGGACGCTGGAGGCGGCCGAGGCCGACCTGCTGCGTCCGGGGATGTCGGCCTCGATCGAGCTGGAGACGGGCAGGACGTACCCGGCGGTACTGACCGCCGTCGGTGAGAAGGCCAAGCTCGCGGGACAGGCCAAGGCCGAGGCGGGCGACCAGGCGGTGCTCATCACCCCCACGTCGATGAAGGGTCTGAAGGGCCTGGCGGGCACCACGGTGACCGCCAGGGTGACCGTCGGCTCGACCGACGAGCCCGTGCTCGTGGTCCCCGTCGCCGCGGTGATCACCTCGGCGGACGGCAAGGCCCGCGTGAAGGTCGAGCGGACGGCGGACAAGACGGAGGACGTCGAAGTGCGCACCGGACTGACCGCCGACGGCAACGTCCAGGTGAGCGGTCAGGGCCTGAACGAGGGCGACCGGGTGGTGGTCAGCGGTGCGTGAGCCGGTCATCAGCCTGTCCCAGGTGGTCAAGGAGTTCCCCTCCGACCCGCCGGTGCGCGCCCTCGCCGAGGTGTCGCTGGAGGTGAGACCCGGCGACTACCTGGCCGTCGTCGGCCCCTCCGGCTCCGGCAAGTCCACCCTGCTCAACGTGCTCGGCCTGCTGGACCGCCCCACCTCGGGCAGCTACCGGCTGGACGGCGTCGAGACCACCTCGCTGCGCGACGGGGCCCGGACCCGGCTGCGCGGCGCCCGGATCGGCTTCGTCTTCCAGTCCTTCCACCTGCTGTCCCACCGCAGCGTCGCCGACAACGTGATGCTGGCCGAGGTGTACGGCGGGCACCCGCGCAAGGGCCGCCGCGACCGGGCACTGCGGGCGCTCGACCGGGTCGGGCTGAGTCACCGGGTGACGTTCTCGCCCGAGCGGCTGTCCGGCGGCGAACGCCAGCGGGCGGCCATCGCCAGGGCGCTCGTGGGCGAACCGTCGCTGCTGCTGTGCGACGAGCCGACGGGCAACCTGGACAGCCGCAACACCGACGCCGTGCTCGACCTGTTCGAAGAACTACGCGCCCAGGGGCTCACCATCGTGGTCATCACCCATGAGACCGAGGTCAGCGACCGCGCCGACCGCCGCGTACGGATCACCGACGGGGTGCTCGTTGAAGCCCCGTGACCTGTGGAACGAGGCCCTGGCCGGAATCCTGGCCCGCCCGATGCGGGCCGCGCTGACCACGCTCGGCACCGTGCTCGGCATCACCACCCTGGTGATCACCCTGGGCGTGGCCGCGACGGCGGGCAACCAGATCGTGGGCCGCTTCGACGAACTGGTCGCGACCGCGATCACGGTCGAGGTGCCGCGCGACCCGCAGAACCCGCTCGTGGACTGGGCCGCGCTGGAGCGGGTCGGCAGACTGCGCGGCGTGACCTCCGTCGCCGCCGTCTCCGAGGGCGAGGACAGCTCCAACCTGCGCGTACGCTCCAACAACCTGGTGGACCCGACCCGGGTCACCACACAGACGCTGAGCGTGCTCGGCGCCACCACCGACCTCCCGGAGGCGGCGCGCGGCCGGATGGTCCAGGGCCGCTTCTACGACATCGGGCACGTGCGCCGTAAGGACCGGGTGGCGGTGATCGGCGAGCAGGCGGCCCGGATGCTCGGCATCACCCGGCTCGAACGCTCCCCCGCGGTCTTCATCGGCAAGCACGCGTACACGGTCGTCGGCATCCTCGGCGAGTTGCGCCGCGAGCAGAACCTGAGCACCGCGATCATGGTGCCGCACACCGTCGGCCGCCAGTTCGGGCTGAAGGACGTCTCCAGGGTGCTGGTCAACACCGGCCTCGGCGCCGCCGAGCAGATCGCGCGGCAGGCCCCGACCGCGCTCAGCCCCGAGCACGCCGACCTGCTCCAGGTGGCGGCGCCGCCCAGCCCGACCAGGGCCCGCGACCAGGCGCAGAACGACGCCAACGCGTTGTTCCTGGTGCTCGGGCTGGTCTCGCTGGTGGTGGGTGCGGTCGGCATCGCCAACGTGACGCTGGTGACGGTCATGGAGCGGATCGCCGAGATCGGCCTGCGGCGGGCCCTCGGGGCGGCCAGGCGGCACATCGCCGCGCAGTTCCTCATGGAGTCGACGCTGATCGGGCTCACGGGCGGGATCATCGGGGCCAGCGTCGGCATCGTGGCGACCGTCGCGATCTCGGCGGCCAGGGAGTGGACGCCGCTGCTGGACCTGCGACTGGCGGTCGCGGCGCCGATCGCGGGCGCGATCGTCGGCCTGCTCGCCGGGCTCTACCCGGCCCTCAGGGCGGCCCGGATGGAGCCGGTGGACGCCCTCAGATAGCTCCTACGGGGCTTCTGCGGGCTCGTGCGGGCTCGTAGCGGGCTCGTGCGGGCTTCTGCGGGCGAGGCGGTCGGCGTGGCAGCCCGGCGTTTCGGGGACGGCCGTGCTCAGATGGCGTCCCAGTAGCGGTCTCCGGCCAGGATGAGGGCGGCGGCGCCCACGAGGCCGGCGCTCTGGCCGAGTGCTGCGGGCACCACCCGCAGGCGGCGGGCGAAGTCCATCCGGGCGTGCGCCCGCAACGCCTCCTCCAGGGGCCCGAACAGCGGCGCCCCGGCCTGCGAGAGGCCGCCGCCGACGGTGACCACGTCGAGGTCGCACAGGTGGGTGGCGGAGGCGATGGCGAGCCCGAGCGCCCGCCCCGCCCGCGCCATCGCGGCCCGCGCGACCGGGTCGCCGCGCAGCGCGTCCGAGGCCAGCCCGCGCCCGGTGACGGCCCGCCCCTCCTCGTACGGTCCCCCGTCCAGCGGCCCGTGCCCGGGAGACCACCCCTGCTCCTGCGCCCAGGCGACCAGCGCGGGCCCCCGGGCGACGGCCTCCAGGCAGCCGCGCCCGCCGCACCCGCAGAGCGGCCCGCCGGGTTCGACGACGACGTGGCCGATGTGCCCGGCGTTGCCGGTGCCGCCGTTGACGAGCCGCCCGCCGAGGACCAGCCCGCCGCCGACGCCGGTGGAGACCACCATGCCGAGCATGTTGGCGTGCCCGCGCCCGGCGCCGAGCCAGTGCTCGGCGGCGGCCAGGCAGACGGCGTCGTTGTGGACCCGGACGGTCCTGCCGGGGAAGCTCGCGGCCAGCCGCTCGCGCAGCGGGAAGTCCCGCCAGCCGGGGATGTTGAGCGGTGAGACGCGCCCGTCGGGCCAGATCATGGGCCCGCCGCAGCCGACTCCGACGCCCTCCGCCTCGGGCATGGGCGCGATGAGCTCCTCCAGCGCCTTCCACAGGCGTTCCGCGTCGGCGTCCTGCGGGGTGGCGGCGACCCTGGTCTCCAGGACGTGCCCGTCGGGGGTCACCAGACCGGCGGCGAGTTTGGTGCCGCCGACGTCGATCGCGAGGATCACCGGCTGCTCGACGAGAAGACCAGCGCGGAGGCGGTGAAACCGTGGACGTGGTTGTGCCCGGCGACGGGGCCGACCTCTCCGGCGGCGAAGAAGCCCGCCATGCCGATCGGGCCGAGCGTGTCGCGCAGCGCCACCGCGTCGTGGTCGGCGGTGCCGAACATGGCCGAGCCCCTGCCGTTGCACGAGAACAGCAGGGCGCCCTCCACCCGGCCGAGTTCCTCGCGGTGGGCGTCGAGCAGGTCGTACAGGTCCTCGTCCGCGGTGGCGGCGTCGCGGACCTGGAAGCGTACGGTGCGGCCGACCTCGACGACGTCGCCGATGGCCACGGCCTCGCGGTCCGGGTCGATGCCGAGGACGCCTCTGATGAGGAAGTCGCCGCGTTCGTGGCGTTCGGCGTACTCGTCCATGGCCAGGCCGATCTGCAGGCCGGAGGCGACGAGTTCGCGGTCGTCCTCGTCGAGTTCGCTGACGATGTCCTCCAGGCGGCCGAGTGCAGGCTGGCCGGCGAGTTCGAGCAGCACGTTCTCCTCGGCCCTGGTGACGACCATGCTCGGGCCGATCGGGCGGCAGCCCTGGCTGACCACGGTGCTGACGTTGACCTTGCCGCTGATCATCACGCCGATGGCGCCCTCGGTGTAGACCTGCCCGTCGGCGAACAGGCGCACGGAGCCGCGCCCGCCCATGCCGTTGGCCAGGCCGCCGATGAGCGGCAGGTCGCCGAGCACCTCGCCGGAGCGCTCCACGAAAGCGTCGGTGGGGAAGGTGTACGGGTCGGCCAGCAGGATGCCCACGTGGTCGTCCGGGCTGCGCTCCGGCAGGCCGACCACCACGAATCCGTCCTCGGCCGTCAGTGTCTCCAGGGCGAAGGTGGTGAGTCGCGCTCCTTCGAGTGTGGCCGCCCAGGCGCTGACGGCGGGGGCCAGTTCGACGCCGTGCCCGTCGCCGATGACGCCGGTGGCGCTGCAGCCGATCACCTGGGCGCCGGGGGCGAGCGACATGGCCCGCAGACCGGCGGCGGCGACGTCCTCGGGTTCGTCGCCGCAGATGAAGAAGCAGACCAGGTCGGCCTGGTCGCCGAGCCGTGACAGCGCCTGGCCGATCGCGCGTTCGGCGGTGGCGGCCAGGTCGGCGCCCACGGCGAGGCTGTCAGCGAAGCGACTCGTCATCAGTGCCACGCCAATCGCCTCCCTTGTAGTGACTCGTTCCCTTGGCCCGATTCTCCCCACTGTCGCCACAAGCACGCGCGTGAACCGTCACGCAATAGTCAAGATCCGAGATCTCACTTCGCTGCGAACTCCAGCCGGGCGACGTAGGCTCGGACCGTGCATCAGCCTCGAAATCTACGCGAGCTGCGCGACAGCGGTCATGTCCACCGCGGGGTCAAGGCCGAGGTCCGCCACAATCTGCTGGCCAGACTGCGGTCCGGCGAGCCGCGCTTCCCCGGCATCGTGGGCTTCGACGACTCCGTCCTGCCCCATCTGGAGCGGGCTCTGCTGGCCGGGCACGACCTGGTCCTGCTGGGCGAACGCGGCCAGGGCAAGACACGGCTGATCCGCACGATCACCGGCCTGCTCGACGAATGGACGCCCGTCGTCGAGGGCTGCGAGATCAACGACCACCCCTACGAGCCGGTCTGCGCCTCGTGCAGGCGCAAGGCGGCCGAACTGGGCGAGGAACTGCCGGTCGCCTGGCGGCACCGCGACGAGCGCTACGGCGAGAAGCTCGCCACCCCCGACACCTCCGTCGGCGACCTCATCGGCGACATCGACCCGATCAAGATCGCCGAGGGACGGACGCTCGGCGACCCGGACACGATCCACTTCGGGCTCGTGCCCCGCACCAACCGGGGCGTCTTCTCCGTCAACGAGCTGCCCGACCTGGCCGAACGCATCCAGGTGGCGCTGCTGAACGTGCTGGAGGAACGCGACATCCAGGTGCGCGGCTACAACCTGCGGCTGCCGCTCGACATCCTGCTCATCGCCAGCGCCAACCCCGAGGACTACACCAACAGGGGTCGCATCATCACGCCGCTGAAGGACCGCTTCGGCGCCGAGATCCGCACCCACTACCCCCTCACCCTGGAGGACGAGCTGACGCTCATCCGCCAGGAGGCGGTCTCCGACATCGGCGCCGACCTGCCCCAGCACCTCGTCGAGGTGATCGCCAGGTTCACAAGGCTGGTGCGCGAGTCCACCGCGATCGACGCCCGCTCCGGCGTCTCGGCCCGCTTCTCCATCGCCGCGGCCGAGACCGCGATGGCCTCCGCCGTACGGCGGGGCGCCCTGGCGGCCGAGGATCACCAGGTCACCCGCGTCTGCGACCTGCCCGCCATGGTCCACACCCTGCGGGGCAAGGTGGAGTTCGAGGTCAGCGAGGAGGGCAGGGAGACCGAGATCCTGGCCCATCTGCTGCGCAGGGCCACAGCCGAGACGTTCAGGCAGCGGCTGGGCGGCACCGACCTGTCCGCGCTCACCGACCGCTTCACCGAGGGCGACCACGTCGAGTCCGGCGAACTGGTCCCGGCGGCCGAACTGCTGCGCAGGATCGGCCCGGTGACCGGCCTGGCCAAGATCATGTCGCGGCTGGGCATGGGCACGGGCGACGAGTCCCCCGGGCACGCCGCGGCGGCGCTGGAGTTCACCCTCGAAGGGCTGTACCTGATGCGCCGGTTGTCCAAAGAGGAAGTCGACGGCGTGAACATCTACCGCACATGACGCGTCCTACCTGTAGGAATGATCGACAGGGGGACCCATGACGCGCTCACTCCTCGCCTCGGCCGCACTGACCGTCACCACACTGACCATCACCGCACTCACCGCCGCGCCCGCTCAGGCGCAGGCGCCGACGCAGTCCGTCTTCGGCTACGCCTGGGCGGACGGCAAGGGCGCGCTGCGCGTCACTCCCGTGTCGGCCCGCCTGGTCAGGTCGCAGGGCGTGCCCCGCCACGAGCTGAAGGCCCTGCCCGGCGCCAGGGAACTGCGGCTGACGTACGGCGGCGCCGACTTCCGCCGGCTCACCGCCGGCTGCGACCTCAAGGAGACCGAGGGCCGGGTCGCCCTCGACTCCGCCGGGCTCGGCACCACCCGGTGCAAGCCCGCCGATCTGACCTTCACGCTGGGCCTCGGGCCCAACCCGGTGCGCATCGACCACGAGGGCGGCCGGGCCGTACGGGTCAGCGAGTTCATGCCCGCCAAGTGGTACACGCGCACAGCCAGGGGGGTGCTCCAGCGGGTCGACTCCGACACGGTCCGGCTGGGGTCCACACAGCTCGGCTACACCTGGGGCCTCGCCTTCAACCGGGTCACCGCCAAGTGCACCGACGGCTGGCTCACCGGCGAGCCCGTCAACGCCGACGAGAGCGGTCTCGGCACCAAGGCGTGCAGCGCCCGCGACTTCACCAAGGTGTTCACCGGCTCCAAACTCGCCGAAGTCCACTACAACCCCTACAGCGGGGAGCTTTTCAACGTTTGGGAGATCTACGGCGACGCGTGACCGGAGGTAGCGTAAGTCCCATGGGCTACCGCTATGGCGAGTACCACGACGGGCCTGATCCGCTCGCTCCCCCCTACGACGTGCGCGCGGCGCTCGACGAGATGGGCGATGCGATCCTGTCCGGCTCGTCGCCTGTGCACGCCCTGCGCGACCTGCTCAAGCGCGGCCTGCCCGGAGCAGGCGACCGCCGGGGGCTCGACGACATGCTCCGCGAGGTACGGCGCCGCCGCCGGGAGCTGCGCGAGAGCGGCCGCCTCGACGGCACTCTCGAACACGCTCGCGCGCTGCTCGACAAGGCGATCGGCCAGGAGCGGGCCGAACTGTTCCCCGACCCGTCCGACGCGGCCCGGATGCGTGAGGCCGAACTCGACAGCGTCCCGGAGGACGCGGCGAGCGCGATCCAGCAGCTGTCGTCGTACGAGTGGCGCTCGGCCGAGGCCAGGCAGACCTTCCAGGAGCTGCGCGACCTGCTGCGCCGCGAGGTGCTCGACACGCGGTTCAAGGGCCTGCGCGACGCGCTGGCCGGCCGGGATCCGGCGATGACGGAGCGGGTCCGCCAGATGATGGCCGACCTCAACGACATGCTCGATCGGGACGCCAGGGGCGAGCACCACCAGGCCGACTTCGAGTCCTTCATGGCGAAACACGGTGACCTGTTCCCGGATCGGCCGCGTACCCTCGACGAACTCGTCGACCTGCTCGCCCGACGGGCCGCCGCCACCCAGCGCATGCTCGCCTCCCTCACCCCGCGCCAGCGCGAGGAGCTCACCGAGCTGATGGCGCAGACCCTGGAGCAGGCCGGGCTCGGCGAGCAGATGCGCAGACTCGGCGAGTCCCTGCTCTCCCGCCGCCCCGACCTGGCCTGGGACACCCCGGAACGCCTCGCGGGCGACCAGCCGCTCGGTCTCGGCGACGCCGTCTCCGCCGTCGAGGAACTCGCCGACCTCAGCCGCCTCGAAGCCGCCCTCAGGCAGGACTACCCGGGCGCGCGTCTCGACGACATCGACGAGGCGGCCGTACGCCGGGCGCTCGGCCGCTCCGCCGTCGACGACCTGGCGGCGCTGCGGCGCATCGAGCGCGAGCTGGAGGAGCAGGGCTACCTGCTGCACCGGCGCGGCAAGCTCGAACTGACCCCCAAGGCCGTGCGCCGCCTCGGCGAGACCGCCCTGCGGCGGGTCTTCTCCTCCCTCGACGCCGGCCGGCGCGGCGACCACGACCAGCACGACGCCGGAGCGGCCGGCGAGCTGACCGGGTCGTCGCGGCCGTGGCGCTTCGGCGACGAGCAGCCCATCGACGTGGTCCGCACCCTGGTCAACGGCATCAGAAACGGCGGCACCCACCCAGGCGGGGTCCATGCGGGCGGGGCCCGTGCTGGAGGGGCTCGTGCGGGCGGGGCTCGTGCGGGCGGGGTCCGGCTGGCAGTGGACGACTTCGAGGTCGCCGAGACCGAGCGGCGCACCGCCGCGGCCGTGTGCCTGCTCGTGGACCTGTCCTACTCGATGGCGCTGCGCGGCACCTGGTCGGCCGCCAAGGAGACGGCGCTCGCCCTTCAGGCGCTGGTCGCCACGAAGTTTCCGCAGGACGCCGTGCAGATCATCGGCTTCTCCAACTACGCCAGGGTGCTGCAGCCCGACGAACTGGCCGGGCTCGACTGGGACATGGTCCAGGGCACCAACCTGCACCACGCACTGCTGATCGCCGGGCGGCACCTCGACCGCCACCCCGACTTCGAACCCGTCGTGCTCGTCGTGACCGACGGCGAGCCGACCGCCCACCTGATGCGCAACGGCGAGTCGGCCTTCGAGTGGCCCCCGTCGAACGAGACGCTGGAGCTGACCCTGGCCGAGGTGGACAAGATGACCAGGCGGCGGGCCACGATCAACGTCTTCATGCTGGCGGCCGACGACCGGTTGCGGGTCTTCGTGGACGAGATCGCGCGGCGCAACGGCGGCCGGGTCTTCTCCCCCAGCGCCGAACGGCTCGGGGAGTACGTCGTCAACGACTTCCTGCGGCTACGCAGAGCCCGTTAGGCCTGGACACACTCACCGTAGTAGAACAGGGCGTTTCCGAAACCGTCGTGACAACTGCGATGGGAGCGGTAACTGGGACGCCAGGCGCTGCTCGTGCCCACACCCGCGCGGGCGTCCGACAAAGAGGTCGGCACCCGCTCAGGGCGCGGCAGCAATCCACCACCGAGATAGCGCACCCCGGACAACTCGGTGTGCTCGTCACGGCAGCCGGACACATAACGGCCGAGCCGCCAGCCGCTCTCCTCGTCCCACACCAGCGCGGCGCCGTCGGCCAGGATGACCGTCGCGTGACGCGGGTTGCACGGACCCTCCCACCAGTCGGACACCTCGGGGCCGAGATTGTCGACCACGAGCCGCAGATAGGCGGTCGGCTGCGCCAACCACTCCGCGGTGTACGGCTTGACATGCATGGCGGTCACGACGGCACCCCCTGGTGACGCAATGGATTGGGACAGCAGCGACATGCCACCTTACCCGCGCCGAACTTATTCCGTTGCCCGAGCGACTAGTCATTACGGACGATATTCGGGAAGGAGGCAGAGCTATGTTCGCGATGATCGTGCTTCTCGTGGCGATGGCCGTCGCCGTCGCGGCGTTCGAGACGTGCATGCACCGGTCCTCCCACCGTGAAGAGAGTGTCGAGTCCCAGGGCGAGATCACCGGAGGCTAGTCTCTCCGGCATGTCGTCCCTGCTTCTCTGGCTGCACATCGGCTTCGCCATCTTCACGGTGGGGCCGCTGACCGCGGTGACCCACGCCGCGCCTCGCGCCATCCGCAACAACAACGTCGGACTGCTGCAGTTCATCCAGCGTACAACCAGGTTCTACAGCCTGGCTTCGCTGGGTGTGCTCGTCTTCGGCATCGCACTCGGCGTCTACGTCGGCGGCGGGCTGCTGGGCAAGTGGTACATGACGGCGTCGATGACGCTGTTCATCGTGGCCATCGTGCTCCTGGTCGTCATCGACCGTGACCTTCGCACCGCCGTACGGGTCCTGTCGAACACGGACGCGAAGGACGACGCGAAGGTCCAGCGGGGGCGCATCGCGGGCTGCGCCGGGCTGATGTCGCTGATCTGGCTGGTGATCCTGTTCCTGATGATCGCCCCGACGTGACGGCCGCCTAGCCGAGCGCCCGGCTCAGGTCGGCGAGCAGGTCGTCGACCGTCTCGATGCCGACCGACAGCCGCACCAGGTCGGCGGGCACCTCCAGCGGGGAGCCCGCCGCCGAGGCGTGCGTCATGCGGCCCGGGTGCTCGATCAGCGACTCGACGCCGCCGAGCGACTCGCCGAGCGTGAACAGCGTGGTCCTGTCGCAGATCGCGACCGCCTCCTCCTCGCCGCCCGCGACGCGGAAGGAGACCATGCCGCCGAAGCGCTTCATCTGCTTGGCCGCCACCTCGTGGCCGGGGTGCCCGGGCAGGCCCGGGTAGAGGACCTCGGTCACCTTCGGGTGGGCGAGCAGCAGGTCGACGATCCGCTCGGCGTTGTCGCAGTGGCGGTCCATCCGCACGCCGAGCGTCTTCAGCCCGCGCAGCGTCAGCCAGGCGTCGAACGGCCCGGCCACGGCGCCCATCGCGTTCTGGTGGTAGGCGAGCTCGTCGCCGAGTTCGGCCGAGGCCGCGACCAGGGCGCCGCCGACCACGTCGGAGTGTCCGCCGACGTACTTGGTGGTGGAGTGGACGACCACGTCGGCGCCGAGCTCCAGCGGGCGCTGGAGGTAGGGCGAGGCGAAGGTGTTGTCCACGACGAGCAGCGCGTCGTTGTCGTGGGCGAGCTGGGCGAGCCCGGCGATGTCGGCGATGCCGAGCAGCGGGTTGGTGGGCGTCTCCACCCAGATGACCCGGGTCTTCTGGGTCATCGCGGCGGCGACGGCGTCGAGGTCGCCGAGCGGGACCGGGTCGTAGTGCAGCCCCCACCGCTCGTGCACCTTGGAGAAGAGCCGGTAGGTGCCGCCGTAGGCGTCGTTCGGGATGATCACGTGGTCCTGCGGCCGGCACACCGTACGCAACAGCGTGTCCTCGGCCGCGAGGCCCGAGGCGAAGGCGAGCCCGCGCGCCCCGGCCTCCACGGCCGCCATGGCCTCTTCGAGCGCGGTGCGCGTGGGGTTGGCCGAGCGGCTGTACTCGTATCCGGAGCGCAGGCCGCCCACGCCGTCCTGCTTGTAGGTGGAGGTGGCGTAGATGGGCGGTACCACCGCACCGGTCACCGGATCCGGCTCTTGACCTGCGTGGATGGCCAGCGTTTCAAAACCGTTGCTCATACCGCCACGGTAACGGACCCGGTCCGCGTGCCGCTCCCCGACGTACGCGGACCGGTCAGGTCGGGTCAGGCCGCTTCCGGCCTTTTCCCGATCCGCTGCGGCAACTTGATGATCTGGTCCGTGATGGGCGGAGCCTGGACGAACCGCCCGCTCTCGCCCTGCGCCGGTTCTCCGTTGATCCGTGAGAGCAGCACCGGGTCGGCGATCGCGAGCATGACTCCGATGATGAGACCGATGCCGAGTAGTACGAATCCGATGACGACCATTTCCCCGTCTCCCTTCCTGCTCCTCCAGCATCGGCGATCTCGTGGGGGCGCCGCCTCCGCTGAAGGTCGGGTTCCCGCGGGTCGGCCTCGGCCGAACGGTCGATACCGGCACTCCGACTTCCGGCTTAGTCTCGATGACCGTGGGGGATTCCAAACGGATCGTGTACCTGGCCAGAAGGCTCAGCGAGATCGCTGTCGCCGGCTGGCTGGGCATGATGCTGCTGGCCGACCTGGCGATCTCGGTCGGCGGCGGCGGCGCGCAGTACCTCGTGCCCGTGTGCGGCGTCGCGGGCATCGCGGCGGTCCTGCTGCGCCACCGCCACCGGCTGCTGACGTTCTGGGTCATGGTGGGCCTGTCGCTGGTCACCTCCTTCGTCATCTGGGCCTTCAATACGGAGGGGGTGCCCGGCTCGGCCGAGACCGGCGCGCTGCTCGTGCTCACGGTCGGCGTGCTGCGCAACGTGGCGCCGGTGCGCAAGGCGGCGGTGCTGGCGATGGCGGCGCTGCTCACCCTGATGGCGGAGGGGCTGGCGCGCGACTACGTGAACGACGGGCTGGTCTTCTCCTTCGTGCTGTTCGCCGGCTGGTCGACGGCGGCCGGCATCGGCGGTTACCTGCGTTTCCAGCAGGAGCGGCGCACGGAGGCGGTCACCGCCGTACGCAGGAGCGAGCGTCTCGAACTGGCCAGGGAACTGCACGACCTGGTCGCCCACCACATCACCGGCATCGTCGTGCAGGCCCAGGCCGCCCGTACGGTCGCCGAGACCAGGCCGGACGCCGTCGTGCCCGCCCTCGACGCGATCGCGACCTCCGGCGCCGACGCGCTGACCTCGATGCGCCGCCTGGTGGGGGTGCTGCGCGCCGACGAGACCGGCGGCCGCAAGCCCGGCACGACGCTGTCCGACCTGCGACTGCTGACCGAGCGGTTCTCCGCGAGCGGGCCGAAGGTCGCCTTCGAGGTGGGCCAGGGCGTCTCGGACGAGACGCTGGCCCCCGAGGTCGTGACCACGCTCCACCGCGTGCTGCAGGAGTCGCTGACGAACGTGCGCAGACACGCTCCGGGCTCCGACTGGATCGACGCCGACCTGCGGGTCTTCCCCGGTGTGGCCCGGCTGCGGGTGCGCAACTACAGCTCGATGTCAGATCCCAGGACGGCGCGGCTCGGCGGCGGGTTCGGCCTGGTCGGCATGGCCGAACGGGTCGAGGCCCTCGGCGGCAGGCTGTTCGCCGGGCCCCACCCGGAGGGCGGCTGGCACGTGGTCGCCGAGTTCCCGCTGGCCTGAGCGGTAGGCGAGGGCGTAGTCGCCCGGCATCATGGCGGCCGCGAGCCGGGCCGTGATCCGTTCGACGTCGAAGGACTCGGCGGGCGGCAGCGGCGCCCCCACAGACGCTCTGACGGCCGCTGCGGCCCCGAGGTGCCCGGCCGCCCGCTCGTGCTCGCCCGCCAGCGAGAGTGCGCCTGCGAGGCCCTCAAGGGCCAGCGCGACCGCTCTGGGGTCGCCGGTCTCCCGCGCGGCGGCATACCCCCGGCGCTGGCGGGCGAGCGCGGTGCCCGCGTCGCCGCGCTGCTCGGCGGCGAAGCCGGTCTCGGCGAGGGCGAAGGCGATGCCCGAGGTGCCGCTGACCTGCTCCAGCCAGCCGAGCCAGGGTTCGAGCAGCGCCTCGGCCTCCTCGTACCTGCCCTGCCGCCGGGCGCCGAGCGCCAGGCCGAGCACGGCGTGTTCCTCCTCCGACTTCAGGGACTGCTCGACCGCGATACGCCTGGCCCGCTCGTGGTAGTCGTCGGCGCGGGCGTGGTCGCCCGCCAGCAGCGCCATCCGGCCGAGTTTCGACAGTTCGGCCGCCCCGGGGAAGCCGAGTTCCTCCGACAGCAGCAGTTCGGTCTCGCGCAGGCGGGTCGCGGTCGGGTAGTCGCCGCGGATCTCGGCGCGCATGGCGAGGGCCTCCATCGCCTCTATCCGGCCCCAGCGGTCGCCCAGCTCGCGGAAGGCCGCCAGGCCGGCCTCGCCGTCGCGGCGCATGGCGTCGAGGTCGCCGCGCCCGACGGCGAGCTTGGCGCGCAGGACGAGCGCGGCGGCGCTCCCCCACCGGTCGCCGAGCTCGCCGAAGGCCGCGAGCGCGCGTTCGACGGCGTCGTCGTGCGCGGCGAGGTCGCCGTAGGCCCAGTGGACGAAGCTGAGGAACCAGTCGGCCACCGCCCGTCCGCGTAGGTCGAGGTCGGCACGGGGGATCTCGCCGCGCGGCTCGCCGACCATCATGGTGAATCCGGCCAGCCACGTCCGGGCCAGCGCGACTTCCGCCGGGGCGCCGCCGTACGTGATCGCCTGCGCCAGGGATCTGCGGGCCGCGCCGAGCCTGCCGCGCAGGAACCAGTACCACGCCAGGGCGTTGGCCAGGCGCAGCGGCGCGGGCCCGGTCAGCGCCAGCTCCAGGTTGGCGCTCTCCTGGTCGAGCCGGTCGAGCCAGGCGAGCTGGTCGGGGCCGTGCAGCGCGGCCCGCTCGGCCAGCCCGGTGTAGTGGCCGGTGTGGCGGGCCCTGACCAGGTCGTACTCGCCCGCCTCCCGCAGGCGTTCGAGGCCGTAGGCGGCCACGGACTCCAGCAGCCGGTACCTCGGGCCCGGCGCCACCAGCGAGCGGTCGACCAGGCGGGCCAGGCTTTCGAGCACGTCCACCCCCGGCTCCGCGCACACGGCCTCCGCCGCCTCCAGGTCGCAGCCGTCGGCGTGGACGGCCAGCCTGCGCAGCACCAGCCGCTCGGGCTCGCCGAGCAGTTCCCAGCTCCAGTCGATCATCGCGCGGAGCGTGCGCTGCCTGGCGGGCGCGTCCCGCATGCCGGAGGTGAGCACCCTGAACCGGTCGTCGAGCCGTCCCGCCAGCTCCTCCGCGCCGAGCGCGCGCACCCGTGTCGCGGCCAGCTCCAGCGCCAGCGGGATGCCGTCGAGACGACGGCAGATCGTCCGTACGGCCTCGCCCTCCGCGACCCCCGCCCGGTCCGACAGCAGCCTGACCGCGTCCGGCTCCGCCAGCGGCGGCACCTGGTGCACCCGCTCCCCCGTCACCCCGAGCGGTTCCTGGCTGGTGGCCAGCACGCGCAGGCCGGGAGCGCTCCGCAGCAGCGCCGCGACCAGCGTCGCCACCGGCTCGACCAGGTGCTCGCAGTTGTCCAGCACGAGCAGGGCGCGGGTGCCGCTGAGCGCCTGCGCCACCCGGGGCTCCAGCGGCGCCGAGGAGTCGTCGCGCACGCAGACGGCCGCCGCCACCGCGTCCACCGGACGGGTGGCGCCCGCCAGCTCCACCAGGGCGACCCCGTCGGGGAAGGCCCGCGCGGACAGCAGCCCGCGGGCGGCCTCCAGCGCCAGGCTGGTCTTGCCGACGCCGCCGGGACCGGTCAGCGTGACCAGACGGTCGCGGCCCACCAGCGCGCCCACCTCGGCCAGTTCGGCGTCACGGCCCACCAGCGGGGTCAGCGCGGCGGGCAGGTGGCTCACCGGCGGCGGGGCGAGAGCGGGGTCCTGGCGCAGCAGCCGCTCGTACAGGGCGGCCAGTTCGGGCGAGGGGTCGAGGCCGAGTTCGTCGGACAGGCGGGCACGCAGCTCGGTGTAGCTGGCCAGCGCCTCGTTCTGGCGACCGGCCCGGTAGAGGGAGGTGATGTGGACGGCGCGCAGGCGCTCGCGCAAGGGGTGCTCGCGCACCAGGGCCGAGACGTCCACCGGCTCGCCGAGCTCCAGCCGTACCTCGGCGAGCTCCTCCTGAGCGCTCAGCCGAAGCTCCTCCAGGCGGTTGATCACGGGCTGGGCGAAGCCGAGGTCGGCGACGTCCGCGTAGGCGGGGCCGCGCCACAGCGCGAGGGCCTCGTCGAGCTCCCCCGCACGCACGCGTGGCTCGGCGGTGCGGCGCTCGACCAGGGACTCGAAGCGGACCGCGTCCACGTCCTCCGCCACCAGCCGGTAGCCGCCGGGGCTGTGCAGGACCAGGGCGGGATCGCCGAGCGCCTTCCTGAGCTGCGAGACGCGGGCCTGGAGAGTGCCGGTCGCGTTGCGCGGCGGGCGCCCGCCCCACAGGTCCTCGACGAGGCGGTCGGCCGAGACCGGACGGCCGCCGTGCGCCAGCAGATCGGCCAGCAGAGCGCGGACCTTCGCCTCCGGCACGTGAACGCTCTCGCCGTCGTCTCTCCACACGGCCAGCGGCCCCAGCACCCCGAATCGCACCACTTCACGGTATCCCGTAGTGAATCTGCAGGATTCCCGTAGGGCCCGGTCGCACACTCTGCGACATGACAACTCAGGTGAGCGTGGTCGGCCTCGGGCCGATGGGCGCGAAGATGGCCGAGACCTTCATCGGCGCCGGATACGACGTGACCGTGTGGAACCGTACGGCGAGCAAGGCCGACCCCCTTGTGGCGCTCGGCGCCAGGCGCGCCGAGCGGCCCACCGGTGACCTCATGGTGATCAGCCAGATCGACTACCAGGCGATGTTCGACAGCCTCGACGGGGTGGACCTCACCGGCAAGGTGCTGGTCAACCTCAGCTCGGACTCCCCGAGCAGGCTGCGCGAGGCGGCGGAGCAGGTGGCGGCGCGCGGCGGCACGCTGATCACGGGCGGCATCATGTTCTGGTCGATTCTCACCTCGGTGATGCACTCGATGGCGCTGCTGTCGTCGGCGGGGGTGGCACCGTCGGCGGGGGTGCCCTACTTCCAGGGCGTGGTCGGCTCGCTGGCGGGCGACGGACCGTTCGGCTACATCAAGATCCTGGCCCAGGAGGTCGAGGAGGGCGTCTACCCCGGTGGTGACAACAGCCTGCACATGCAGGCCGTCGGCGCCGAGCACGCACTGCACGCCTTCGCGGAGGCGGGCCTCGAACTCACGCTGCCGACCGCGCTCAAGGAACTCTTCGCCCGCGCCGACGCGGAGGGGCACGGCGCCGAGGGGCTCGGCGCCGTGATCGAGGCGATCAGGAAGCCCTAGTCGCGATCAGGACGTCCTGGTTCGTTGGTCCCTAGTTGTTGGTCAGGAAGGCGAGCAGGTCCTGCCGGGTGATGAGCCCGGCGGGCTTGCCGTCCTCCAGGACGACGGCGGCGCCGGCCTGCTCCAGCGCGGTGACCGCCTTGGAGACGGGCTCGCCGCCGCCGATCATCGGCAGCGGGGCCGACATGTGCCGCTCGATCGGGTCGTCGCCGCTGAGCTTGCCGTGGTAGAGGGCCTCCAGCACGTCACGCTCCACGATCGAGCCGACGACCTCGGCCGCCATGACCGGCGGTTCCTCCTTCATGACGGGAAGCTGCGACACGGAATACTCGCGCATGATCGAGATCGCCAGGCTGACCGACTCGTGCGGGTGCACGTGGACGAACTCCGGCATGGCCGCGCCCTTGCGGGCCAGGACGTCGGCGATCTTGGCCTCGTCCGACTGGGTGGTCAGGAAACCGTAGTCGGCCATCCACTCGTCGTTGAAGATCTTCGACAGGTAGCCGCGCCCGCCGTCGGGCAGCAGGATCACGACCACGTCGTCCTTGCCCGCCCGCGCCGCCACTCGCAGCGCGGCCACGGTCGCCATGCCGCAGGAGCCGCCCACCAGCAGGCCCTCCTCGCGGGCCAGGCGGCGGGTCATGTTGAAGGAGTCCTTGTCGGAGACCGCGATGATCTCGTCGCAGATCGTGGTGTCGTAGGCGGCCGGCCAGATGTCCTCGCCCACCCCCTCCACCAGGTACGGCCGGCCGGTGCCGCCGGAGTAGACCGAGCCTTCGGGGTCGGCGCCGATGACCTTCACCCGGCCGCCGGAGACCTCCTTGAGGTAGCGGCCGGTGCCGCTGACCGTGCCGCCCGTGCCGACGCCCGCGATGAAATGGGTGATCCGTCCCTCGGTCTGCTCCCAGATCTCCGGGCCCGTCGAGTGGTAGTGGGAGTCGGGGTTGTTCGGGTTGGAGTACTGGTCGGGCTTCCAGGCGTTCGGGATCTCCCGGGCCAGCCGGTCGGAGACCGAGTAATAGGAGTCGGGGTGGTCGGGCGCGACCGCGGTCGGGCACACCACGACCTCCGCGCCATAGGCCCTGAGCACCGAGATCTTGTCCTGGGCGACCTTGTCCGGCACCACGAAGACGCAGCGGTAGCCCTTGGTCTGCGCCACGATCGCCAGACCGACGCCGGTATTGCCGGACGTGGGCTCGACGATCACGCCGCCCGGCCGGAGCTCGCCCGACGCCTCCGCGGCCTCGATCATCCGTACGGCGATGCGGTCCTTGACCGAGCCGCCCGGATTGAAGTACTCGACCTTGGCCAGAACCTGAGCGGGCAGGCCCGCCGATACCGCATGGAGTCTGACGAGGGGAGTGTTCCCCATGAGCTCCACCAGGGAATCGTAAACGCGCACCGAGGTGTTCACCTTCTTTGCCAAAGCTTGGTCAGCTTGCCGACGGCCGAGATCCACTGGGGGTGGCGGGCACTCGGCTAGTTTTCAGACAAACGCTACCGCCGCGTCCGAGTGAGGAGGGCACACTGTGATCTGGACACCGGGGGTGGCGCGGGCGGCACGCCGGATCGCGACCGCCGCGGCGCTCGGCGGCGGCGGCCTCACCGCGCTGGGCGCGACCGCGTACGCGCTGCTCATGGCCGAGAGCGTGGTGGCGCGCAGGGTCATCGGCCGCCCCCACGGCATGGAGGCCCTGGAGTCCGACGGCGTGTACGGCCACTTCGACGGCCCGCCCGTCGTGATGGCGATGCTGGGCGACTCGACGGCCGTGGGGCTCGGCGCGAGCGAGCCGTCGCGCACGCCCGGCGTGGTGCTGGCCAAAGGGCTCGCCTCCGTCTCCGAACGGCCGGTACGGCTGGCCGTGTACGGCCACTCCGGAGCCCCCTCCGCCGAACTGGGCGGCCAGGTGGACCGCCTGCTGGAGGAGGGCGTCCCCGACGTGGCGGTGGTGTTCATCGGGGCCAACGACGTGACCACGCAGACACCGCCGGGAGTGGCGGTACGGCATCTGGCCAAGGCGGTGCGCAGGCTGCGGGAGGCGGGGGCGGAGGTCGTTGTGGGGACGTGCCCCGACCTGGGGACCGTACGGCCGCTGGCGCAGCCGCTGCGGTGGGTGACCAGGCGCTGGAGCCGCCAGCTCGCCGCCGCGCAGACGGTCGCGGTCGTCGACGCGGGCGGCCGTACGGTGGCCTTCGCCGACGTCCTCGGCCCGGAATTCGCGACAAACCCTGGCGAAATGTTCGGACCGGATCGTTTCCATCCATCTGACCGAGGTTACGCGCAAGCGGCTTACGCGGTGCTACCTTCTGTATGCGCTGCGTTGGCGTTGTGGCCCGAGCCACGACCCGCGCGCGGCGAAGGACTGCAACCGATCTATCTAGCGGCGGCCACGGCCGCGGAGGAACCCGGGACAGAGGTCAGCCCCACAAGCGTCGCCGGGCAGGCGACAGGCCCCTACGGCAGGTGGGTGACGTTGTTCCGCAGGCGGCTGGGAGAGCTGCTCAACAACGCCTGAACCCGGTCACCCTCCGCGCCCGCACCGTCACTCCTCACCCCATTGGAGTGAATTGCCCGTGCCCCGGCTCCTCGCCATCGCCCTCGTCGCGCTGACCGCTGCCGCCGGCTGTTCCGGCAGCGACGCGGCCACGGCCGAGTTCCCCGTCTGGCACAACACCGACCTCAACGCGATCAGCCGCACGATCTCCGCCGGCGGCGTCGTCTCCGCCACCTCCATGAAGCCGGACGGCGACCTGGAGACCGTCGCCCTCGACCAGAAGACCGGCAAGAGGCTCTGGGCCCACCCCGCCACCATGGCGGGCCGCCTGCCCGGCATGGGCGTCTCCTCTCCCGCCGTCGTGCCGTCCGCCGGCGGCGAGCCCGTCGTCGTCGCCCTCGACCCGGCCAGGAAGGGACGCTGGAACGCCACCCTCATCGCCCGCGACGGCACCAGCGGCAGGCAGCTCTGGACCCGCCCCATCCACTCCACCTTCGGGCCCCAGCGCTGCGGGCCGTACGTGTGCCTGTCCGAGCACACCGCGCTGCGCGCCGCCCGCGTCGTCGTCCTCGACCCCGCAACCGGCCGGACCCTGTGGAAGCTGCCCGGCATCGCCGAGGTCGAATGGTCCGACGCCACCCGTGTGCTGCTCCTGCGGCTGGCCGCCAACCCCATGATCGAGTCGTACGAGCTCAAGACCGGCAGACTGCAGTGGCAGCAGCCGCTCGACCAGGCGCTCGGGCCCGGCATCGACATGTCGGGCGGCTGGGCCTTCGGCGCCACCGGCCAGAACCTGGTCGGCTACGTCGCCCCCTACACCAACCCGCGCACCAAGAAGGTCTCCACCTTCGGGCTGTTCTCCGTACGGCTGGCCGACGGCGCCGTCAACTGGATGCGGCCCTCCGTCGTGCGTGTATACCCCAGCGGCAACCCCGGGTCCGCGCCGATCGTCCGGCCCGTCGACACCCACGGGGCCTACGGCGGGTTCGCCCGCCTCGACGCCGACAGCGGGCGGGTCGTCGGGCAGATCACCTCCGCCGAGGTGCCCGGGGCCGGGTGGTGGCTGGCCTTCCCCGACCGCATGGACAAGCTCGGCTTCCTCAAGCACGACGGGAAGGGGGCCGCCTACGACTTCGCGACCGGCAAGGCCCTGCCTGTCGAGGAGGAGGCAGGGTGGTCGTTCTGCGTCACCGACCCCAAGCCGCTGCCGTTGCGAGGGCAGGCGCAGGGGTTCTACTCCGTCGCCTCACTGTGCCGGTACGACCTATCGTCGGGCAAGCGGGCCGGTGGCGACGAGGCGCCGCCGTCGTGGTTCACGGGGAGCCAGGACGGGTGGCGGTTGTGGCGGGACGAGAAGGGCGGGATACACGCGGTCAACGACGGAACACCCACCAGCCCCGGGATGTACGGCTGACCGTCCACACCCGGGCCGGCGTCGCCGGCCCGGACACCGTCCTCACCCGACTCCTCGCCTGAGTCTCATCCACCTGCCACCCGCCTGTCACCGCCTCGGCTTCCCCTTGCCGCCGATGCCCACCGTGGCCGTCACCGGTACCCTCACCCAGCCTCCGCCCGCGTTTTCGCCCCCACCCCGGCCCACGCCTTCCTCTCCGCCCCGCCCCGCGTTTTCGCCCCCACCCCGGCCCACGCCTTCCTCCTCGCTCCCGCCCCGCCCCGCGCTTTCGCCCTCAACCCCACCCACACCTTCCCCTCCGCCCCGCCCCGCGTCATCGCCCTCAACCCCACCCACACCTTCCTCTCTGCCCTCAACCTCACCTACGCCTACCTCTCCGCCTCACCCCGCGTTTTCGCCTTCGCCCCGGCCCAGCCTTCCTCTCCGCGTCGCCGCGCCCACGTGTCCGACGCCAGGTGTCCGGTACCGATGCCCGATGGCCGATGCCCCGGTGTCGATGCCCGGTGTCCGCGTTCGGTATCCGACGCTCAGCGCCCAACGCTCCGCCGTCCAGAGTGGATGACCTTCGCCTTTCACCATGGATTCGCGCGCATTGACAGGCTAACAACGTTAGCCATAGAGTGCAGCTAACAGCGTTAGCCACTTCGGAGGACACCATGTCGCTCGCCGCGATCTCCCACCGCCACCACACCACCCCCCGAACCGGGGCCCGGATCGCCTGGGGGGCGTTCGCCCTGTTTCTGCTGGCCTTCGCCGTACTCGAAGTCGTCAACCACGGAACACCGGCCCTCATCACCGCCGTCGCCTTCGCGATCATCCCCGACCTGACCCTGTTCATCGGCGCACGCGAGGCCCGGAACGGCAAGCTGTCCCCCAAGGCGGTGCCGTACTACAACTTCATGCACCGCCCGTGGATCCCTCTGGCGATCATGGTCGTCTACTCGTTCGGCCCCGTGGACTTCGTGCCGATCTTCGTGGCCGGGCTCGCCTGGCTCCTACACGTCGCCGCCGACCGCGCCTTCGGCTACGGCCTGCGCAACCCGGACGGCTCCCGCGGTCTCCCCAGCCCGCACCACGCCTGACCCGACCCCCACGCCACCCGACCCCCACGCCACCCAACCCTCACGCCACCCGGCCGACGTTCCACCCGGCCGATGTTCCACCGGACCAGAGCGCCCGACCGCGTTCCACTCCGCCAGAACACCCGCCCAACCCGGCAGTTCCCCACCGCACTGGACAACCCGGTTCCGGGCCACGACATCCAGCCCAGCCCAGCTCAGCGACCCGCCCACCGCACTGAGCCAAACCCGATACCCCGCCAACACATCCGACCCAGCAACCGGCCACCGCGTCCAACCACACCCGGCAACCCGCCCGCCACGCCGAGCCAAACCCGATACCCGGGCCACTGTGTTCCGACCCAGCTCAGCAACCGGCCACTGGGTTTCAATCCAGCCCGATACCCAGCCAGCGCGTCCAACCCAGCCCGGCATCAGGCCGTCATTTTGGACCAACCGGGTATTCCACCGCAGGTTCCTCCCCGGCCTGCCACCGCGTTCGGCGCCCTCGCGCCGAGGGAGCCGAGGCGAGTCGGCAACGGACGTCTGCCACGCTGGTCGAGCGCGGTCAGGCAGCGCGTGGTGATGCGGCGCCGCCGACCTTCGCCCAGCGCGTATCCCTCGAACACCTCGCACCCAGAACACCCGACACACCTGCGGGAGACCGATGAAGAGGACGAAAACCGACCGCCCGGCGCCCGACCGGCCGGCACCGCCGCCCCCGGAGCAACCGCCCACCCTGTCGGGACGAGCCGTCCAGATAGTAGAGGCCGCCCGCGAACTGATCGAGGCAGGCGGCACCGACGCCCTGACGATGCGGTCCCTGGCCGACCGTCTCGGCATCCGCGCCCCATCCCTGTACAAGCACTTCCCGGACAAAGCCGCCGTGGAGGCCCAGGTGATCGGCCTGGCGATGGCGGACCTGGCCGAGATGCTCGAATCCGCCCGCCCCGTCGGCGACCTGCTGTCCCTTGGCGCCGCCTACCGTGAGTACGCGCTCACTCACCCCCACCTGTACCGGCTGATGAGCAACGGCCCCCTCCCCCGCCACCTGCTGCCCGCCGGTGTGGAGGAACGCGCCGCCATGCCCCTCGTGCGGGCCGTGGGATTCGACGAACACCTGTCACGAGCCGTCTGGGCCTTCGCGCACGGCATGGTCATCCTCGAACTCGACGGCCGCTTCCCCCCGGACGCCGAACTCACCGGCGCCTGGCAAGCCGGCCTGTCGGCCTTCACGCACACCACCCCCTGACAGGGACGACGGAGACGCACGCTCCCCCGGGTCCGCCGTCCCTCACCCTGGGCCGTGGGGTCGCGCCCGCAGACGTGACCGACCATGGGCGTCCCTAACCCTGGGCCATGGGTCGCGCCCGACCACGGGCATCCCTGACCCTGAGCCATGGGCTCGCGCCCGCAGACCATGGGCGTCCCTCGCCCTGGGCCATGGCAAGCCCAAGGCCCCTGAAGCGCAGGACAGGAATACCTATGGCTCAGGGTTCCTCACACAATGAGGTGGTTTCGGAGCTGTTATCGGGCTGGAAGCGGCACAGCCGACGGCTGCCACTCTCGCCTGATCAACCCGAACACCCACGAGTCGGACACCTCGCCGTTGACGATGCAGTCTTCCCGCAACGTCCCTTCACGGACGAATCCGATCTTCTCCAGAACCCGAGCAGATGCCACGTTGCGCGTATCGGTCTCGGCCTGAACACGATTCAGGTCCAGTGTGTCGAATGCCCACCGCAGCAACGCGTGCGCGGCCTCCGTCGCGAAGCCGTGGCCCCACATCGCCTCGTCGAGGCAGTAGCCCAGTGACGCACTGCGGAAGTCCGGGTTCCATCCGGTCACACCACCCCAGCCGACGAAGGCCCCGTCAGAAACCCGCTCGAAGGCCACCCGCGCCCCGGTGCCTTCGGCCGCGATCTTCCGGCACATCATGATGAAGCGCTCGGCGCGGGCCCGCTCGGTCCACGGCGGGGAGTCCCAGTAGCGCATCACGTGGGTGCTGCTGTGCAGCGCGTAGAGGGCGTCCGCGTCGGCGTCGGTGAAGGGGCGCAGTCGCAGGCGAGCGGTGTGCAGTACGGGGGTGGCCAGAGTCATGCGCCTCATCCTGCGTCCTCAGGGGACGGGCAGACCACCGAATTTCGATCCCGGTCCGGCCCTCACGGCCAAGCTGTCGATCACCGCCTCGGACCAGTCCAGCCGCCCGGCGTGCAACTCCGCCGGCAGCTCGGCCCGCGCTTCGCGCAGATCGGCCCTGTATTCCTCATTCCTCGTAGGTCAACCTGCGTCGCTAAAGCCGTGGCGCCGCGCCCGGGGCTGCGAGCCGGGCTCGTGACCGTCGACCACCAGTTGCAGGAGGGGTCGGCGGAGCAGGCCCGCCGGGTCGCGGCCACACCGTCCTCCTTTGAGATGGGAGTTCGCCCCCCCTGCATTCCTCGTAGGTCAGCCTGCGCCCCAACGGAGAGACGCGGCGTCCTCACCGATCTCCCGAGTTCCAGAGACCCGGCGTCCTCGCTGATCTTTTGAGTTCCGCAGGCAGGTACCGGGGCCCCTTGCGAAGTCGAACACCCCGGTTCGGCTGGTGGCTGAATCGTTGACGGGGTGAGGCGTGGGGGCTTGATCGGGGTTATCGTGGAGCCCGGCGGTGCACCCGCCAGTGTCCAGTCCGGCCGCCCACGCTGGCCGCACGCCTTGGCCAAGAGTCTCAGACTCAGTGCACTCCAGGTGTGCGGCGCGTCATGCCGCCCGATCGACGGAGTGCGTGGGCCCGCCGGAGGGCACTATGGGCAACGACCAACACCAGGAGCGCCCGCGCCGAGCTGTCTCCGGTCGTGCACGCAAACGAGCGATAAGGGCGGCAGCCGCCCAGTACGGCGTGCCGTACTCAGTAGCGGCCCGACGCCTGGAGGCGTCCGCCGGTTCCCGCGCCACCCACACGGCAGCCGGACGCAAGTCGATCAGCACCCGCCAATGGCACGCCGCCCACCACCTCGACACCCGGATCGCCGCCGACCTGCCCTGCGGCCGAGCCAGACACCTGACCGCGCGGTTCCCCACCATCGCCCACGCCCTGAACGCCCGCGCCCGCCTCGCCTCTGAACCACCCCGCAGCCCCACCCCTGAAACCCCGATCCCCCCGCCCGCCCCCATGGCAACCGACCACAACACCCCGGAGACACCCGAGCACCACGCCCCTGAGGCAATCCGCCCTTCGCTGCCCGACACACTCCGTCATCCCGCCGGAGAGACGCCGCGGCACGGCCTCCGCCTAGGCCGAGCCGGCCACCAGCCCGCAATAACGTCGCCCCACCGGGAGGCCTGTCCAGATCGGCCCACGACGACCCTCCGGTCCGAGCTGATCCCTCAGTCCACTCACGCTGCCACGTCGCCCGCTTCCGCTGCCGAGCCACCTCCTGTCGAGGAAGAGCCGCCTCCTGTCGAAGGAACGCCGTCCTCTGTCGGAGAATCGATAGCCGACAGCCTCGCTCAGCTTGGCGAAGCCGGCTCCGGCCTTCGCAGCGCCGCGCCCGAGACCGGGGAGATCCGCACTGCGGCAGACCTTGAGATCGGCGTTGGCCCGGGCAACTCTCCCTCTGAACCCCAGCCACAGCCGGAGCCGACGCACAAAGCCGGACGCCATACCTACGACCATGCCCAACAGCACGATCTCCCCGATAACGGGCCCCATGCTGCTGGCGATGCCACGACGCAGCTCCTCGCGCTGACCTACACAGTGATCGCCGCCGAGGCACCGCATCTGGTGCCATCGGCCGCCGAACTGACCTGGAGTGCCGACCTGGGGCAGGCGAGCGCCGTCGACGTGGTCTGTTCTCTGATCGACCGTACTGCCCGGCTGCTCCTGGACACCGCCCCAGGCGAGCTACGGCACCGCGCGCGAGGCGCACTGGCCGTCGCCCGAGCCAGCCCCGACCCACAACTTCGCGACGCCGCCGAACAACTGACCGCGTCACTTGATCTCGACGACGTACGAGGCTGGCACGGCCTGCCGTTCGCCGAGGCGAGACAGGTCCTCGACGCGCTGCTCGTCGCCCCCTGCTCCGGCCACGCCCCGGGCATCCGCATCCGATTCACCTCCGGTGCCCGCGCAGACACGGAGGCGACAGTCATTGGAGCGGTATGGGGCATGTCAGGTCTTCCCTATGCCTACAAGGTTCGACCGGACGGCGGGTCGGTGACCATCGTCACCTCTCCCGCCGACCTCGTCGCGCAATCCGCGGCCCCATGCTGTGAAGCCCCACCGATCGACCCCGCGCGAACCGACACCGCGCGAACCGAACCCGCGCGAACCGACACCGCGCGAACCCAGCCCGCGCGAACCGAACCTGCGCGAACCGACACCGCGCCATCTCATATCGCGCCGTCTTGTATCGCGCCGTCTTGTACCGCGCCGTCTGACGTCGCATCATCTGACGTCGCTCCAGCCAGTGCCAAGCTACCCGACCTCAGGTCACCTGCCCTCGTGCCGACTGACGACACAGCAACCGACGCCACACCATTCGAAATCGCGGCTGTCGGCACCACCCCGCCTAAGGGCATGGCGTCTGGCGGCTTCCCTGTCAGCGCCGCCCCGGACGACAACCCACCGTCCGGCGGCTCACCTGCCACCACCAAACCGCCCACCACCACACCACGTGACACCCCACCTCTCAGCACCCCACCCGACGACAACCCACCACCCGGCAGCTCACCTGCCACCACCAAACCGCCCACCACCACACCACGTGACACCCCACCTCTCAGCACCCCACCGCACGGCACCGGGCCAATCTGCGCCACGCCATCTCACACCACGTCACCTGAGGCCACATCAGTCGACACCGCGCTGTCCGACACCAGGTCGGTCAACATCACGCCAACCAGCATCACACCAGCCGACGCCGTACCATCCCACGGGGAGCTTTGATGTTCGAGAGGTTCACCGACCGCTCCCGGCGAGCGGTCGTCCTGGCCCATGAGGAGGCCAGGATGCTCAACCACAACTACATCGGCACCGAGCACATGCTGCTGGGCCTGCTGCGCGAAGGCGAGGGCGTCGCGGCCAAGGCCCTGGCGATCATGGGCGTCGAGCTAGAAGCCACGCGGGCGCACGTCGAGACAGTGCTGGGTGCCGGGAAGTCGCCGCCCGGCGAGCACATCCCGTTCACCCCCCGCTCGAAGAAGATCTTCGAGCTGGCCCTGCGCGAAGCCCTGCAACTGGGACACAACTACATCGGCACCGAGCATCTCCTGCTCGGGCTGATCCGCGAGAACGAGGGCGTGGCCGCCCAGACGCTGATCAAGCTGGGGGCCGACCTCACCAACACCCGGCAGCAGATCATCCAGTTGCTCCACGGCTACCAGGGTACGGCGGAGCCGCCGAAGCCCGAGACGAGCCAGCAGAGTTCGGCCGTCCTCGACCAGTTCGGCCGGAACCTGACCCAGTCGGCCCGCGACGGCAAACTGGATCCGGTCGTCGGCCGCGAGAAGGAGATCGAGCGGATCACGCAGGTGCTGTCGCGCCGGTCGAAGAACAACCCGGTGCTCGTGGGCGAGCCGGGGGTCGGCAAGACCGCCGTGGTCGAGGGACTGGCGCAGAAGATCGTCATGGGTGACGTGCCGGAGACGCTGGTGGGCAAGCAGGTCTACACGCTCGATCTCGGCGCGATGGTCGCGGGTTCGCGCTACCGAGGCGACTTCGAGGAGCGTCTGCGGAAGGTGCTGAAGGAGATCCGCACGCGCGGCGACATCATCCTGTTCATCGACGAGTTGCACACGCTGGTCGGCGCGGGTGCCGCCGAGGGTGCGATCGACGCGGCAAGCATCCTGAAGCCCATGCTGGCCCGCGGCGAGTTGCAGACGATCGGCGCGACCACGCTGGAGGAGTACCGCAAGCACCTGGAGAAGGACGCCGCTCTCGAACGGCGCTTCCAGCGGGTCGACGTGGCCGAGCCCAGGCCCGCGCAGGCGATCGAGATCCTCAGGGGTCTGCGCGACCGTTACGAGGCACATCACCGTGTCTCGTACACGGACGGCGCGCTGGTGGCGGCGGTCCGGCTGTCCGATCGCTATATCAACGACCGCTTTCTGCCTGACAAGGCGATCGACCTCATCGACGAGGCCGGTTCGCGAACCCGGATCCAGCGGATGACCAACCCACCCGATCTGACGGAGTACGACGACCGGCTCGTCGCGCTGCGCCGCGGCAAGAAGGCCGCGATCGACGCCCAGGACTTCGAGACGGCGGCCGGGCTCCGCGACCAGGAGCAGCAGGTTCAGCGCGGGCGGGAGCAGCGCGTGCGCGGGTGGAAGTCGGGTGAGCTCGACCTGGTGGTCGAGGTGACGGAGGAACTGGTCGCCGAGGTGCTGGCGGCGCAGACGGGCATCCCGGTGCTCCAGCTGACCGAGGAGGAGTCGCAGCGCCTGCTCCGCATGGAGGAGGAACTGCACAAGCGGATCATCGGCCAGGAGGAGGCGGTCCGGGGGCTGGCTCGGGCGATCCGCAGGAGCCGGGCCGGTCTGAAGGATCCCCGACGTCCGGGAGGGTCGTTCATCTTCGCGGGGCCGTCGGGCATCGGTAAGACGGAGCTGGCGAAGACGCTGGCGGAGTTCTTGTTCGGTGATGAGGACGCGCTGATCTCGCTGGACATGT
>NZ_BAAAHQ010000045.1:0-70647 GCF_039525605.1 Nonomuraea longicatena
GACAAGCCAAAATCGTCTGCGACTAAGCAAGATCGTCGATCTCAAACACTCACTAAGACGACGACGAGTGTTGCGAAAAGGTTTCCCGCGAGATCGCAAACGGCTTGCTCCGCATAGACCCTGTTGCCCTGGAGGATGCTGACGGCTACTGGTCGACGTTCGTAGACGATCTGGCCATCGGCGATTATGCCACCGAGCTTCTCATCTCGTGAAGAGCTGTCGCTACTGTTCGGATGGTGGCATGGAAGTAGTCGGCGGGGTCATAGTGATCCCCGTGGGTTCATTTCAGAAATTTCTCGCGGTTGTCTCGGGCTGCCGGGGGTACTTTCTGGATCGCCTCTCGCTGGAGCGTATCGACAACGTCGATGCGCTGGAGATCGGGCTTCGCTGGGGGCCTGAGAAGCCGGATATGACCCTCGCATTCAGGGACGTCTACTTCTCCGTGATTGAGTGGACTCCGGGTCCTGGCACCGCACCGCTGGATCAGGTGGCGGCAACACTTTTGGAACCCAGCGATTCGCCTTGGCCCGAAGGGCTGGCTCCTCAACTGGTCCGATCGTCGTCGCTGCCGATGTTGGTCTGGTTCAGAACGGAAGGACCGGTTCACATCAGTGTCCTTGCTGCGATCGCAAGTGTCTCGCTTGAGGTCATGTAGGTGGCTGCAAAGAATCCGAGGCCCTGCCGGGCCGTTGAGTGACGCGGATGTAGGCAGCGGATCGTGCCTTGGCTCTTGTTCGAGATCGAGCATCCGCAGCAGTGCGCGATGAACGTGTGGAGACTGAGGACGTGACCTCTGCGCCGGGCTTGGGCGACGAGCGCGTTGAGGTGCAGGTTACGCGAAGCCTCGAGTGTCACATGCGCCGCCGAAGCCGACGGATCCGCTCAGCCGGGGGCGTGGTAGACGATGCGGGCTCTATTTGAGGGGAGCCAAGGATTGATCGAGACCGCCGAAGAGTTCGTACGGCTGCGCAACAGCCCGGATCCACGTGAATACCGCAGGGCAGTGATGGAGGAGGCGCCTTTTCAGGTATGGAAAGAAGTCGTCGATCGATATCCGGAAGAACGACTATGGGTTGCCCAGAACAAGACGGTACCTTTGGCTGTTCTCGAAACATTGATCGACGATCCCGATATTCGCGTCCGTGTCATGGTGGCTATGAAGCGGAAACTGTCACCGGGTCTCCTCGAACGACTCGCTCATGATGCGCACGAATCGATCAGAATGAGGGTTGCGCGGCACAGGAATACGTCCAGGGAGACGTTGGAGTCCCTTCGATGCGACGCCTGGAGCGAAGTTCGCGCGACTGTGGAGGATCGACTGGGTGGCCAGGCTGATGTGTCGCCGCCGTAAGGGGATCGGATCGCCGTGGCGGCGGATGATCCATTTGTGTGGTCCGAACAAGGCTCATCTGGGTTCGGCTCGTCGGCCAATTGTGGATGGCCTTACTTCGGCGGCTGGCGTCGGACAAAGTCGTGGGAGCCGTTCAGCGGGTGCCGGGGCCGGGCATCGTGGGCTTACGGAGTGGTGAGGGGTTCGGCCTGGTAGGCGCGGTGCAGCGTCTCCAGGAAGGTCGGGGCGGGGGGCAAAGGGGTGGAGCCGATTCGGTGGACTGGGACCCCCGGTGTCCAGGAGTTCATGACCACGGCGCCGGACAGGGACGGGAGGTCGTCGGGGGTTACCTCGCGGGTGTGTTGCGGGATGCCGAGGTGGTCCAGTTGGCGGCTGACGATGCCCATCGTGGTGCCCCGGAGCATTTCGGCGCGTGGCCACACTACGGCGGTGCCGTCCCAGAAGGCCAGGTTCCAGATGGAGGCCTCGCTGAAGCGGCCGCGCCGGTCGAGGAAGGCCGCGTCGTCGAAGCCGAGTTCGGCAGCCTGCCGCATGTAGTACGTCTTGGACACCTCGCCGACGTGCTTGATGCCGGGAAGGGCCCGCTCGTGTTCGACCGTCACCAGCGCCAGCGGTCCGCCGGGGCCGGTGGCGGGCGGGCCGGTACGGATCAGCACCTCGGGCTCGGCCTCCGCGACGGTGAATTCGCCGGCCGGTGAGTAGACGGTCGCGGTCAGCGACAGGTCGGCAGGGCCGGCCGCGATCGCCGTGCGCAGGTAGGACCGGATCCGCTCGTCGGGCAGTACCCGGCCGAACATCTCCTCGGACGCGTTGCGCAGCCGATCGAGGTGCAGGTCGAGCCCTCGGATCCGGCCGTCACGCACCTGCATGGCGGTGAAGTGGGCGTAGCCCGCGAAGGCGAGCGGGGACAGGTCTTCGGTGGTCGCCGAGTGGCCGTTGACTTGGGTGACGAAGTTTTCCATGTGGATGAGCATGTCAGTGGCTGACCAGGACAAACAGTGCGTGGTTAACCTGGGTTTCGCACCACCAGCAACCCGAGCCGGTGGCCGGTCTCGGAGCCGGGCTGCGGGTTGTAGAACTCCAGGTACCAGCCGGGACGGTCGACCACCGCGAGGGTCGTCATGTCGAACAGCAGCTCACCCGCCTCGGGGTGACGCACCGCCTTCACCGACTGGGCGGGCAGGCCCACCTCGTGACGCGCCCACAGTTCGGCGAACTCGGGGCTCACCGCGCTCAGATCGTCGATCACCCTGCCGAACTCCGGATCTCCGGGGGCCCGCGCCACGTCGGCGCGGAAGGCGGCGACCACGTCGGGTGCGGCCGACGCCCAGTGGGTGTGCATGCTCCGGTACCTGGCGTTGGTGAAGAACGAGATCAGGCAGTTGTGGTCGTCGTCTCCGAGGCCGAAGACCGCCTGCGCCGTGTCGTTGACCATGAGCAGATTCCAGTAGCGGTCGCGCAGGATCGCCGGTCGGGGCAGCCAGGAGTCGAGCAGGTCCCGTAGCTGCTGGGGGACCTCGACGCCCTTGGCCCCGCCCTCCAGCGGCGGATTGAGGCCGGCCAGGACGTAGAGGTGCGCGCGCTCGGGCTCGGTCAGGCGCAGTGCGCCGCCGATCGCGTCGAGGACCTCCGCGGAGGCGTTGATGTCGCGCCCCTGCTCCAGCCACGTGTACCAGGACACACCGACCCCGGCCAGCGTGGCGACCTCTTCGCGCCGCAGGCCGGGGGTGCGCCTCCTGCCTGCGGTGATCAGGCCGACGTCGTCGGGTGTGAGCCGTGACCTGCGGTTGCGCAGGAAGTCGCGCAACTGCTCGCGACGACTTTGCGACGCATCCGGAGATTCACGGTTCATAGCCCCAGAATACGGGCGGTATGTCCAGAGCCATCAGCGGATCGCGCCCTCGGCGGCCCGGATCGCGCTGTTCATCGAGATCTCCCCGCGCATCCCGGGCGCGGCCACCTGGTCGCCGGCGAGGAAGACGCCGTCGCCCCGATCGATCGCCGGCCGGTCCCGCCAGGTGAACCCCGGCAGGTCCAGCGCCCCCGATCGGGCTTTGGACCACCCCGACCGCTGCCAGGTCACCCGCTCCCGCCACCCGGGCACGGTCAGGTCGGCGAACGCCTCGACGCGGGCGCGGGCCTGCGCCCTGGTCTCGGACGGCCGGACCGGCAGGTCGATCTGGAACAGGGACTCGCCCGGCGGCGCCATCGTCGGGTCCTGCATGGAGTACGACTCGTGGAAGCCGCCGTCGTCGAGGTCGAAGCAGATGAAGCGGTCGCGCGGGCCGCGCCGTACCGCGAGGTCGAACAGCACGCACTCGCCGCTCTCCCAGCGCAGCGAGGGGTCGCCGAGCAGGGAGCGCGCCGAGGACAGTTCGGTGGCGACGATCGTGGGACCGCCCGGCAACTCGGTGACCCGGGAGCCGAGCTCCACCCGTACGCCCAGGTCGCGGGCGCGGGCCGCCATCCGGTCGATGACGGCCTGCCAGCCGCCGACCACCCATCGCACGGCGGGGATTCTCGGGGCGAAGACGCGGCGCAGCAGGTCCCACACGAACGCGGCCGACAGCCGTCCGGTGTCGGCGTCGAGGGTGACGACGGCGATCGCGTTGGCGGCCATCCGCGCGCTCTCCTCGCCGTACAGGCGGGCGGCCCAGGTGTGGAAGTCCACGTCCACGGGTGCCTCGCGGCCCCCGCCGAGCAGCATCATGCGCGTGAACCCCGCCGGAGGCAGGCGCCGCATCCGGCCCCGGTGCAGGAAGCCCGCTCGCGCGTCGCGCAGCGCGGGCCGTCCGAGCGGCCCGGTCAGCCCTCTGTCGGTCAGCCAGGTCCAGTGCGGACCGTCGGCGTAGAAGACGTGCGCCCCCTCATGGGCCACGTACGGCGAAGCGCTCGCCCGCCCTCTGCCGCCCAGCGTCCGGTGTGCCTCGTGCAGCGTCACCTTCGCTCCGGCCTCGGCGCAGACGATGGCGGCGGTGAGCCCGGCCAGCCCGCCGCCCACGATCGTGATCATGTTCCCTCCCGGTGGTTCAGTGCTGGAGAGACGTGTCGAGCGGCCCGGGATGTGACACGGTCAGGGGCAACCGGGCCGGTACGGTTCCCCCGCGACGTACTGCTTCCACTCCTGCGGCGTGAACGGCCGGCCCGCGATGTCGCACACCGCTTTCAGCAGGTCGGACGGCAGCGCGACCGCCCAGAACCGCACCGTCCCGTCATGCCCGCCCCCGGCGAGGCGGTCGCCGGACGGGCTGAAGGCCACGGAGGCGACCTGGCCGGTGTGCCCGGTGAGGGGAACGCCGAGCGGGCGGCCGGTGGCCACGTCCCACAGCCGCACGGTCTTGTCCCGGCCGCCGCTGGCGAGGCGGTCGCCCGACGGGCTGAAGGCGACCGAGGTGACCTCGCCGGTGTGCCCGGTGAGCGGGGGACCGAGCTGGCGGCCGGTCGCGACGTCCCAGACGCGCACGGTCTTGTCGTCGCCGCCGCTGGCCAGGCGCTCGCCCGACGGGCTGAAGGCCACGGAGGTCACCGCGTTGACGTGCCCGATGAGCGTACGGCCGAGGGCGCCGGTGCTCCAGAGGCGGACGGTGCCGTCGTCGCCGGAGGTGGCGAGAAGCCTGCCGTCCGGGCTGAAGGCCACCGACCGCACCGGGCCGTCGTGCCCGGTGAGCGGCTCGCCGATCGGGCGGAGGGTGGCGGTGTCCCAGAGCCGGACCATGCCATCGCGGCTGCCGCCGGCCAGCCGCGTGCCGTCGGGGCTGAAGGCGGTCGACACCATGCTGTCCGGGTGCTTGAGCGAGCCGAGCTGCTTGCGGGCCGTGAGGTCCCAGAGGCGGACGGTGCCGTCCCGGGAGGCGCTGGCCAGGCGGTCGCCGGACGGGCCGTAGGCGAGCGAGTGGACCCAGTCGGTGTGCCCGGCGAGGGTGACGTGCCGACGGGTGGCCAGGTCCCAGATCCTGATTTTTCCGTCGTATCCGCCGCTGGCCACCGACCTGCCTGCCGGACCGAACGCCACCGTCTCCACCAGGTCGGTGTGATCCAGTGCCGCGCCGACCTGCCGTCCGACGGCGGTGTCCCAGAGCCGCACGGTCCGATCGGCGCCGCCGCTGGCCAGCCGGTCACCGGACGGGCTGAAGGCCACCGCCACCGCGACATCGGTGTGCCCGGTGAGCGGGGCGCCGAGCTGGCGGCCGGTCGCGACGTCCCAGAGCCGGACCGTGCTGTCCCATCCGGCGCTGGCCAGGCGGTCGCCGGACGGGCTGAAGTCGACGGCGGAGACCCAGTCGGTGTGCCCGGTGAGCGCAGTGGTGGCGCGCATGGTGGCGAGATCCCAGAGCCGCACCCGGCGGCCCTGCCCGGCGGTGGCCAGTGAGGCACCCGACGGGCTGAAGGCGAGCGACCACACGATGCCGGAATGGTCGAGTGAACCGATCCGCCGGCCGGTGGCGACGTCCCAGAGGTGGACGGTGCCGTCCTCGTCGCCGCTGGCCAGCCGGTCGCCGGACGGGCTGTAGGCGAGGGCACGCACCCGCTCGCCGTACCCGGTGAGGGTGACGTGCCGACGGGTGGCCAGGTCCCAGATCCTGATTTTTCCGTCGTATCCGGCGGTGGCCAGTGACCGGCCCGACGGGCTGAACGCCACGGAGAACACCACATCGGGATGCCGCAGCGGCTCGCCGACCGGCCGTCCCGTCGCCGTGTCCCAGATCCGAACCGTCCGGTCGTACCCGGCGCTGGCCAGGTGTGCACCGGACGGACTGAAGGCCACCGAGAACACCATGTCGGTGTGTCCGGCGAAAGTGACCTGCCGTCCGGTCGCGACCTCCCACACCCGGACCGTCTTGTCGGTGCTCCCGGTGGCGAGCCGGTCGCCGGACGGGCTGAAGGTCACCGCCCCCACCTCCCCGGCATGCCCGCTCAGCGCCCGCCGCCCCGGCCTGCTGAGCAGTGCGGCCATGCTCGCCCGCGCCTCGTTCGTGCGCCCGACGGCCCACGCTGCCGCCGCGAGCCGCGCCGCCGTACCAGGGTCGTGCGTCAGCGACCGGCTGTGAGCGGCCGCCTCCCGCGAGGACGCCTGGGACCGCCGCCAGTCGGCCTCCTGGCCGAACCGTACGGCGGCGACCGCCGTGACCACCGCGACCACCAGCAGCCCGCTCAACGCGGCCGTCACGTTCCGGCGCCGCCGCCGGGCCCGGCCCGCGGCGCGGGCGCTCGTGCGCAGGAACTCCCCGGCGGAGGCGGGCAGGTCGAATCCGGCGTATCTGCGGAGGTCTGCCCGCCAGCGGGCGACGGCCTCTTCGGCGCCCTCCAGGCGTACCCCTCGGTAGAGGAAGGAGGGGTCGCGCTCGTGCTGCTCCCAGTCGGCGGCGTCCTGGAGGAGCTCCGCGTGCAGGACCCGGTCGGAGCGCTCGGTGGCGAGCCAGGCACGCAGCCGGGGCCAGGACCCCAGCAGTACGTCGTGGGCGAGCTGGGCGCTGTCGGCGTCGACGACCACGAGCCGGCGGCGGGCGAAGGACTCCAGCACCTCGGCCGAGGCGGGGTCGCCGGTCAGCGCGGCGGTGCGCCGGGCCGGCACGCCGTCGCGGGTGACGGTCGCGAGCCGCTCGAACACCCGCCGCGCCGCCTCGCGCCGAGCGGGTGGCAGGTCGTGGTAGGCGGCCTCGGCGCTGGAGGCCACCGCCTGGGTGACGCCGCCGGTGCGGGCGTAACCCCGGGCGGTCAGCCGGTCGCCGTCGCGGTGCTCCCAGACGGTCGACATGGTCTGCGACAACAGCGGCAGCACCCCGGCCGCGTACCCGCCGCCGGGGGCGCGCAACTCGCTGAGAATCGTGTCGATCAGCCCGGACTCGATCAGCAGCCCGGCCGTGTCGGCCGGGCCGGTGATCGCCCGCCGCAGATCGGCCTCGCCCATCGGGCCGACGACGAACGGGCCGCCCCGCAGGGCCGCCGCCAGGTGCGGGTGGGCGGCGCAGCGGTCGGCGAAGTCGCCGCGCACCGCGATCACCACCAGCGCCGCAGGGGCTCCACCACCCCCGGCCGGTACGGTCGCCGCCGCGTGCAGCGCGGCCACGAACGCCGCCGCCTCCGACTCCCCCGCCAGGGTGAAGACCTCCTCGAACTGGTCGACGATCAGTACCAGCCGGGCGGCGGACGACAGGGGCAGGGCCCGCCTGCGGGCGTCGGCCTCGACGGCCTGCCGTACCAGCGAAGGGGTCTGCCGGGGGTCCTCGCGCAGGCAGCGCACCACGTCGGGGGCGGGCAGCCCGGCCAGCGCGGCGAGGCCGGTGGCCAGGCGGGCCAGCGGGGCGGACGTGGGCTGGTCGAGGACCTGCACCGGCCAGTCGCGGGCGGCGGGGGTCAGCTCGCCGCGCCCGATCGCGGGGAGCAGTCCCGCACGCAGCAGCGAGGACTTGCCCGCCCCCGACGCGCCCGTCACCAGCGCCAGGCCGGGGGCGGCCAGCCGCCGCGACAGGTGGGTGACCAGCTCGGCCGTGATCTGCTCGCGGCCGTGGAAGACCTCGGCGTCGGCCTCGGTGAACGGCACCAGCCCCCGGTACGGGCACCGTCCGGCGCCGACGGCCGGACGCGGCACCTGGGAGAGTTCGGACACGAGCTGCAGCAGCAGCCGGGTGTCGGTCGCCTGCCGGTACTGCAGTCCGACGACCAGGTCGAGCCGCGCCCCCTGCTCGTCCTGGCCCTCGCGCAGCGCCTGTAGCCGTCCTTCGACCTCGGTCAGCGCGAACGCGAACTCCTCGCCCAGCCCGGCGAGGCCGCGCGCCAGGTGTTCTTGCAGGTCACGGTCGCCCGCCTCGATCGCCGCCTCGACCGCCGCGCCGACCGCGCCGATCTCGCGCAGCAGGACGGCGAGTTCCGCGCGCAGCGCCTGCGCCTCGGCGCCGCCGCTGTCGAGGACGTGCCGGATGCGCCGTTCCAGCTCGGTCTCGATCTCCTGGCGCGCGGCGGTGTCGCCGCCGAGCTTCGCGATGCCGGAGGTGACGAGGTCGGTCAGGATGTTGCCGCCGACCGCGCTGACGGCTCCGAGCAGGGCGGCGCCGGCCGTGGCCGCCTCCGGTTCGAGGAACGCGCCGAACGCGCCGGCGGAGAGGATCGCGAGCAGCGCCGGAGGGGTCCAGCGGCGGGTGCCGGCGGCGGTGGTCCGCGCCAGCCGCGCCACCCGGGCACGGACCCCGGCGCGCATCAGCTCCTCAGCGCTCACCCCGCCAATATCGCGTACGGATCGTCCCCGCGTCCGCACAATGAGTCAGGTTCGGTCCGCTCTGCCGGGAACCGCCACCGCGAGGATCGCGAACACGACGGTGCCGGTGCCCGCGACCACGTTCAGCCCGGTCGTGAGGGCGGCGCCGAACAGGGCCGCCCCGATCAACGGCAACAGAGCGGACAGGGCCGGAACCGAAGGCCCTGTCCATTCTTTCCGCCCGGCCGTCGGTGCCGCCGTGGGCGGTGATGTCCATTGGAGGGACCTTCCGGCGGAAAAAGAATCCCGTCCCAGTTTATTCCGGATATTTCGCAGCACTTCTCGCGGAATGCCGTCAGATTTGTCAGGAAGGGGCGGTGGGCCGGGTGCGCCGGGCCGCGAATCGCCGCATGATCGGGGCCTCCACGAAGGTGAACTGCGCCCAGGACACCGCGAGGGTGACGGCCAGCAGCAGGGCGATCACCCCGAAGGCGGCCGGGGTCGACATGGGATGGTCGGCGCCGATCCACTGGCGGCCGTACGTGAGCACCATCTGGTGCAGCAGGTAGAAGGCGAAGGAGATCTCGCCGAGTTTGATCGCGGTGCGCGAGACGAGGCCGGTCGGCTCGTGGGACGGTGCCGAGGCGGCGCCGGCCGCGATGACCAGCCCGAGCGGCACCACCATGACGGCCGTCAGGGTGTAGGCCGACGGGAAGAACGGCGCGAGCGCGTAGGCCGCGACGGCCAGCGCGACCGATCCGCCGAGGTCCAGCGGCAGCCGCCGCCCGGTCATGACGATCCGCGCCAGGATCATCCCGAAGGCGAAGTCCAGCAGTCGAACGGGCGGGAACTGGTAGACGAACCAGAAGTCGTAGACCGGCATGTTCCCCAGCGGGAAGGTGGGCTCCCGGGGCAGCAGGCTCGACGCCACCGGCACCAGGAAGATCACGACGACCACGCCGGTGGCCCAGGCCCACAGCCGTTCTGGGCGGATGGCCATGATCGGCCGGATCAGCAGCGGGAACATGACGTAGAAGAGCATCTCGACCGACAGCGACCAGGCGACGCCGTTGAGGCTGGCGCGCACCTCGATCAGCGGCGACCACGACTGCACGAGCAGCAGGTTGAGCAGCGCGGACCCGCTGTCGACACCCACTCCGGCGACCCAGACGAGCAGCACGAACGCGAAGGCCGCCGTGAGCAGGTGGCTGGGGTAGATCTTGAAGAAGCGGCGGCGCCAGAACCGTCCGGCCGTGTGCGACGAGCGGTGCGACCAGGTGAGGACGAATCCGCTCAGCACGAAGAAGAAGCCGACGCCGGTCCAGCCGGCCTGTGTGGCGAGGGACAGCATGGTCTGCTGCGGAGCCGGGTCGACGAAGAACTGCGCCATGGTCACGTGGAAGACGAAGACCAGCGCCGCGGCGACGAACCGCATCATGGTCAGGGCGGGCAGGCGCTGGGGCAGGGAGGGGGCGGGGTCAGGGGACTTGTGGGATGGTTCGGCCCTTAAGGTCACCGGAAGACTCCTTACGTCGTTCTGAATCATGCCTCCGGGTCGGGCCCTTACCGTTGCGCCACCCGGCGCGGTCCGCATCTTTTGCCGTGCTGAATTTCAGCGCCCGCAGGCCGGTACGGCAATGGCGAAGGTGCGGGGAAGTCGGAAGGGGGAGCATCATACGCACCTGAAATGCCGGAGCCGCCCGAGGGGTGGGCACGGCTTTTTGATAGAGTGGTGCACTCGTAGAAATTAGGTGACCGTCTGTTTGAACGGATTCGCCTTTCGCCATTGATAAGGAATAACCCCCGTGACGACTGCCTCCTTCGACCGGACCCTCGCTCCGGTCAACCAGTTGGTTTCCGAGTTCGGTGAGCAGGTCATCACCCCCGATGACCCTCGCTACGAGTCCGCGCGTACCGTCTACCAGGGCGTGATCGACCGCCGCCCGGCGGCGATCGTCCGGGCCCGCGACGCGGAACAGGTCGCGAGGATCGTGACCATCGCCCGTGAGCACGACGTCGACCTGGCCGTGCGCGGCGGCGGCCACAGCAGCGCCGGGCACGGCGTGTGCGACGGCGGGCTGGTGCTCGACCTCGCCGACCTGAACAAGATCGACATCGATGTGGCCGGCCGTACGGCATGGGCGGGGGGCGGCACGAGCGCCGGCGACTACACCACGGCCGCCGGCGAGCACGGCCTCGTCACCGGCTTCGGCGACACCGGCACCGTCGGCATCGGCGGCATCACGCTCGGCGGCGGCATCGGCTTCCTGGTCCGCAAGTACGGCCTGAGCATCGACGACCTGCTGGCCGCCGAGGTCGTCACGGCAGACGGCGCGATCCTCCACACCGACGCCGACACCCACCCGGACCTGTTCTGGGCGATCAGGGGCGGCGGCGGCAACTTCGGCGTCGTCACCCGGCTCAAGTTCCGGCTGCACGAACTGCCGTCGATCGTCGGCGGCATGCTCATGCTGCCCGCCACGGCGGAGACCATCCAGGGGTTCGCGGAGGCGGCCGAGGCCGCGCCGCCGGAGCTGTCGGCCATCGCCAACGTCATGGCCGCGCCGCCGATGCCGTTCCTGCCGGAGGACCAGCACGGGAAGCTCGTCATCCTGGCGATGATGTGTTACGCGGGCGGGCCGGAGGACGGGGAGCGGGCCCTCGCGCCCTTCCGCGCCCTCGCCACCCCGCTCGCCGACATGCTGCAGACGATGCCCTACTCGGGCATGTACCCGCCGGAGGAGGACGACTTCCGTCCGGTGGCGGCCGCGCGCACGATGTTCGTCGACCGGATCGACCGGGCGGCGGCCGAACTGATCGTCGAGCGCCTCGGGTCGGCGCCGGCGCCGATGGTGGCCACGCAGTTCCGGGTCCTCGGCGGCGCGATGGCCGAGGTCTCCGCCGACGCCACCGCGTTCGCGCCCCGCACGAGCCGGATCATGGTCAACCTGGCCGCCATCTACGAGAACCTGGAGGAGCGGCCGGTCCACGAGGCGTGGGTCGAGGACTACGTCGCCGCCATGCGCCAGAGCGACCACGCCGCCTACGTCAACTTCCTGGGCGACGAGGGCGAGGAGCGCATCCGAGCCGCCTACCCGAACGGCACCTACGAACGGCTGGCGAAGATCAAGGCGGTGTACGACCCGACCAACTTCTTCCGCCTGAACCAGAACATCCCCCCGGCGTCGTAGCCGTTGGCCGGGTGAGCTTGAACCAGGACCTCCCGCCGGCGTCGTAGTTGTGGGCTGGGTGAGCCTGAGCCGGGCCCTCCGTCGGCGTCGTATCCGTTGGCCGGGTGAGCCAGGACATCCCATCGGCGTCATAGCCGTGGACCGGGTGAGAGCGAGAACGAGCGCATGGCCTTGGAGACTGTCGCCCTCGGCTTGGGCAGGGCGGTCGGAGACCGTGCGCTGCGGACCGTTCTCACCCACCACGCGGGCAAGGAGAGCCGAGACAGGGACCTGGTCGAGCTGATGCGGGCGCACTTTCCCGACCAGCTCGTCCGCCGTAAGGCCGAGCGGCAGCTTGAGGACATCGCCGACGCGGTCACCGCCCGGGTGCTCAAGGTGTGCGCGCACGAGTTCCCGGGGCTGGAGGACCACGATCGGCAGGCGGTGCTCGCCGAGGTCACCGCCACACTGCAGGCGGCCGATCTGTCCGATCGGGCGCTGCTGTCCGTGGACGCCGATCCGCTGCGGCTGGCGCGTGCCGTACGGGAGGGCCTGCCCGTCCCCAAGGGGCTGGGCGAGGCGGCCGGGCGGTTGTACGAGGTCGTGCTCGACGAGTGCTGCGACTGCCTGGTCAGGATCGTGCGGCAGCTTCCGGAGTTCCAGCCGAGGGCGGCGGCGGAGATGCTGTCGCGGCTGTCCGGCGTGGGGGAGCAGGTCGCGGCCGTACTCGAACGGCTCCCGGTGCGGACGCTGGAGGCCCCGGACGGCACCGACCGCGATGCGGAGTTCCGGCGGCGGTACCTGGAGCACATGTCGCGCACGCTCGACAGCCTCGAACTGCTGGGGGTGCGGGTCAAGCGGTTCCAGCCCCGGACGTCGCTGAGCGTAGCCTACGTCAGCCTGTCGGTGTCGGCCGCGCGCGACCGGGCCGAGCCGGAGACCTGGCACGGCGCACCCGCCGAACCCGCGACGATGCGGGTGGAGAGCGCACTCGGGCAGTGGCGGTGGGTGCTGCTGCGCGGAGAGGCCGGTGGCGGCAAGAGCACGCTGCTGCGCTGGCTGGCCGTCACGGCGGCGCGGGGCGGCTTCGAGGGGAAGCTGGCCGGCTGGAACGGCTGCGTGCCGTTCCTGGTGAAACTGCGGAGCTACGCCGACCGCGAGCTACCCAGGCCCGAGCAGCTTCTCGACCTGGTCGCGGGCCCGCTGGCCGGGCTCATGCCGGCCGGCTGGGCGCATCGGCAACTCGCCTTCGGCCGACCGCTGCTGCTGGTCGACGGGGTGGACGAACTCACCGGCGACCAGCGCAAGGCGATCAGGCCGTGGCTGGGCGGGCTGCTGGCGGAGTTCTCCGCCCTCCGCGTGGTGGTGACCAGCCGGCCGTCGGCGGCGGGAGCCGCGTGGCTGGAGGAGTACGGCTTCGCACCCGTGTACCTGGAGCGGATGACACCGGCCGACACCCGGGCGCTGGTCGAGCACTGGCACGAGGCGATCAGGAGCAGCGAGGAACTGCCTTGCTCGACCGATCAGCTGTCCGTCATACGGGCGCGGCTGCTGTCGAATCTCGAAGGGACGCCCCATCTGCGGGCGCTCGCGGCGACGCCGCTGCTCGCGTCCATGCTGTGCGCGCTCAACCTGGACCGGGTGGCCCAGCTTCCGCCCGACCGGATGAGCCTGTACGCGGCCGCCCTGGAGATGCTGCTCGACCGGCGCGACGCGGAGCGCGCCATCCCGAGCTACGCCGAACTGAACCTGGACCGCCCCCAGAAGATCCAGATATTGCAGGACCTGGCATGGCGGCTGTCTATGACGAACCGGGTGGAGCTTCCCAAGTCGGCCGCGCTCGCGCGGGTGAAGAAAATCGTGGCGGCGATGCCACGGGTGCAGGCGGACGGGGCGGCGGTGTTCAAGTACCTGCTGGAACGCAGTGGGGTGATCCGCGAGCCGGTCGAGGGCCGGATCGACTTCATCCATCGGACGGTGCAGGAGTACCTGACGGCCCGGGCAGCCGCAGAGGACGGCGACATCGAGCCCTTGGTGAAGAATGCGCACCTGGACCAGTGGCGCGAGGTTGTGATCATGGCCGCCGGTCACGCCAACGGGCCGCTGCGGGAGGAACTGCTCAAAGGGTTGCTGGCGCGGATCGCCGCCGAGCCCGCGCACGCGCGACGGCTGAAGGTCCTGCTGTGCGCGTGCTTGGAGACGTTGCCGTCGGTTCCGGAGAGCGTCCGGCAGGACGTCGACCGGTGTGTGAACGATCTCGTCCCGCCGTGTAGCGAGGCGGACGCGGCCTCCCTGGCGGCGGCGGGGCAGATGATGCTCGACCGCCTGCCACGTGACCTCGACGGTCTGTCTGTGGAGGCCGCGTTCGCGTGTGTCAGGACGGCCTGGCTCGTCAACGGCCCGCGTGCGCTGGAGCTGCTGGCGCGGTACGCGGTGGACAGACGCGACTTGGTGGGCAGGGAACTGATCGCGGGGTGGCGGTTCTTCGATCCCCACGTCTACGCGGAGCGGGTCATCGCCCCGATGCGGGCGCAGGTGGATTTCATCATCATCCATACGCCGGGGCAGCTTTCCGCGTTCTCCCGTATGCCCGCGAAGCGGGGCGCCTCCATCCATATCCCGGTGATGGAGAGTCTGAGCGAGGTCCTTCCCCACCGCCGATGGCTGGTGAACCTCAGCCTGAACTGCCGACTTTCCCGCCAGGCCCGGCGCGACATAGGTGAATTCCGGAAACTGGAATATCTTCTCGTGCGGTGGGTGGACGACCTCGATTTCCTGCGGGATCTGCGCAGGATGCACCGGCTGGCCTTGCGGTCCGTATCCGAGGAGACCGATCTCGACCCGCTGCGCAGTCTCCCGCTGCTCAGGACTCTCCACCTCCAGGACGTGTCGTGGCTGCTCGGGTCGCCGTCGTTCCCCGTGCTGGGCGGCCTCCGCGAGTTGATGGTCGTGGACGCGGCAGAGGTCCGGGTCCGCGACATCGTGGAGCGCACTCCGGCGGTCAGGAGTCTACGGCTGAATCGGATCGCGAACGTGGTCGATCTGCAGGCGCTCAGCCAGCTCAATCTGGAGCGCCTCACACTGACGTCCGCCGGGCGACTCGACGATGTCTCGCCACTGGCGGGGTGTGTCGCTCTGAAAGAGCTGTTGTTGCTCGAATTCGAGCCGGGTCTCGACCTTGCGCCGCTGGCCGGGAATTCACGGCTCGTCGTGCGTGTCCCGGCGGAGGCGGAAGTGCGTAACGGTGAACTGCTCGGCAGGCGGCTTCGACGGTGGAAATGACATCTGTCATCAGAAATCGTGCATTCCTGGCACTATCGGGTAATTCATCGTAATCGCCAGTATGGGTGCCATGCGAAAAGTGCTGATTCCCATGGCGGCTCTGCTGCTCACGGCAGCCGCCGCTCCCGCCGTACAGGCGCCCGCCGCCCCCGCGATCACCTGGGGCGCGTGCAAGGATCTGCCCGCCTCGAAGGACCTGGAGTGCGGCACCCTCACGGCGCCGCTCGACCACACCGAGCCGGACGGCAAGACCATCGACCTGGCCGTCCTGCGGGTCAAGGCCACCGGCGACCGGCTCGGCTCGGTGGTGTTCAACTTCGGCGGTCCCGGCGGCCCGGCCGTCGAGGCCCTGGCCGTGGCCTACCCCGGCTATGCGGAGCTGCGCAAACGCTACGACCTGGTGGCCATCGACCCCAGGGGCGTCGGCAGGAGTTCGCCCGTCACCTGCGGCACCACCGCCGAACTCGACGGCTTCTTCGCCGACGACGCCCGGCTCGGCGGCAGCGCGGCCGAGCGGGCCCAGGCCGTCAAGGCGACCAAGCAGTACATCGCCGGCTGCGAGAAGAACTCCGGCGACATCCTGCCCCACGTGGGCACCCCGGACGTCGCCCGCGACCTCGACCTGTTGCGCACCGCGCTCGGCGAGGACAAACTCGACTACCTCGGCTACTCCTACGGCACCATGCTCGGCTCGACGTACGCGACGTTGTTCCCGCGCAACGTCGGCCGCATGGTCCTGGACGCCGCCGCCGACCTGGCGCAGCCGCAGCTGAAGCTGGCCGAGGCGCAGATCGCCGGGCGGGAGCGTACGTACCGGCTGTTCCTGGACGACTGCGTCAAGAACGGCTGCGACCTCGGCAGTACGGCGAAGGCCGCGAACAAGACCGTCGAGCGGCTGGTCGAGCGCCTGCGGAAGCAGCCGCTCAAGGTCGGCGACCGCAAGCTGTCCGGCTCGCTGGCCATTGTCGGCGTCGCCATCGGCCTGTACGCCAAGCAGACGTGGCCTGTGATCGAGTCGGCCGTGGGCAAGGCGGTCAAGGGCGACGGGCGCGCGCTGCTGTCCCTGTCGGACCTGCTCACGGGCAGGTCGCCGGACGGGCGCTACTCCACGATGCTGCAGGCGGGCTACGCGGTCGCCTGTCTGGACGCGGTCGAGCCGCTGACGCTGGGGCAGATGGTCAAGGCGGACCGGCAGCTGCGGAAACTGTCGCGGCTGTTCGGCGGGGGGAGCGCCATGTGCGCGCTGTGGCCGGTTCCGGCCGTGCCGAACGACCGGATCGACGCGACGGGTTCGGACCCGATCGTGGTCATCGGCGGCAAGGCCGACCCGGCGACGCCGTACGAGTGGGCGGAGAGCATGGTGCGCAAGCTGAAGACCGGCGTGCTCGTCTCGTTCGAGGGCGAGGGCCACGGCTCGTACGGCATGGGCAACACGTGCGTGGACAAGCTCGTGCACGAGTACTTCTTCGACGGGAAGGTCCCGGCGGCGGGTAGTTCCTGCCTGGCGGGCTGAGTTCGGACGGGTCGGTGTCCTACCGAGGTGGCCACCGACCCGGTCGCCGCCCGAGCGCAGGGTGCGCGCGTTCCTGCAGTCGGTGTCCGGCCGCCGACCCATAAAAGATGATTAAGGCCGACTTAGGGCCCTCGACGCCTTTGTTGTCAGATGTCACTGTCGGGGGGAGATGAAAAGACTCACTGTCCTAGGACTCGCGCTTCTCCTCACCGCAGCCTGCGCGCCCGCCGGAGGCAGTTCCGCGCCGGAGCCGGTCAACTCCGAGGACGTGATGTTCCTGCAGATGATGATCCCCCATCACCGCCAGGGCATCGAGATCGTCAAGCAGGCTCGGGACAAGGGGAAGGACCAGCAGCTCAAGACGTTCGCCGCCGCGATCGAGACCACGCAGACCGACGAGGTCAAGACCATGATGGGCTGGCTCCGCTCCTGGGGTCAGCCCATGACCGCGCCGTCGGACGCCCACGCCGCCCACGGCGGCCTGCCGGAGACCGACCGGGAGCAGATCGCCAGGCTGACCCGGTCGAAGAACTTCGAACGCGACTTCCTCCAATTGCTCATCGCGCACCAGGACGACGCCGTCCAACTCGCCGGCCTTGAGGCGCTCAACGGCGACAACCCCACGGTGAAGGGCTGGGCGGAGAAGGTGAAGCAGTCGCGCAAGGCACAGATCGAGCAGATGAAGGGCATGCTCCCACCGGCGCCCTGACGAACCGGGCGCCCTGACGAACCGGGTGTCGTAACGGACCGGGCGCCCTGACCGACCGGGCGTCCTGATGTAGGCGAGACTGACCGTAGACACGACGGCCGGATAAGTGATTAGATCACTTGATATGTCCGCCGAGGTTACCCGTCCCACCCTCTCCGACGCGCTCACCGAGCGCATGCTCGAACTCATCCGCACCGGCGGACACCGGCCAGGAGACAGACTGCCCTCGACCAGGGAGCTGTCCCAGCGCTTCGCCGTCACCACCCCGACACTGCGTGAGGCGCTGCGCCGGCTCGAAGCCACCGGGGCGATCGAGATGCGGCACGGATCCGGGATCTACGTGGGCCCCGCGATCGAACGCCTCGTCCTCCCCAACCCCAACATGCGCGCGATGCGCGGCGCCCAGCTGCTCGACCTGCTCGGCGCCCGCATCGTCATCGAGCCGCCCCTGGCCGCGCTGGCCGCAGAGCAGGCGACCGACGACAGCCTCGCGGGGCTGCGGCGGCTGCTCGACGAGGCCGGCAGGCACCTTCGCGGCGAAGACGCCGAACTGCACGAGGCCAACATGACCTTCCACCGCGCCACGGCACGGCTGGCGGGCAACGGCGTCCTGCACGAGGTCGTCGACTCGCTGCTGACCGTCCATGCCTCCGAACAGCGGGAGATCCTCCAGATCTTCGACGACCGGCGGCGCGACTACGACGAGCACCTGGCGATCCTCACGGCCATCGAGTCCGGCGACCCCGAAGCCGCCGAACGGCGCATGCGCGCCCATCTCGTGGACGTCAGGACCGTCATAGAGCAGAGATTGCGTTCCCCCCAGTAAGGTAAGGAGTCCGGCATGCGCAGACTGGCAGCGCTCGGATTGGCGGCGACACTCACCCTGGCCGCCTGCGGTGGCAACGACCCGGAGACCGCCGCACAGCAGAAGAAGACCGAGCTGTCGCTCTACAACGACAAAGGTGCCTGGAGCAAGTTCTTCGAGGACATGGGCACGCTGTCCAAGCAGCAGATCAGCCTGGGCGTCAAACCCGTCGGCTACACCGACTCCGCGCAGTACCAGGCGTTCATCAAGGCCTCGTTCCGCACCGACGTCAAGCCGGACCTGTTCACCTGGCAGACCGGGGGAATGCTCCAGGAGATCGTCAAGCAGAAGCAGGTGGCCGAGACCACCGCGCTGTGGCAGGAGGCCATCGCCGCAGGCGACCTGCCCAAGGACCTCGCGCCCTACTACACGGTGGACGGCAAGCAGTACTGCGTGCCGCTCAACGTCGCCTACTGGGGCATGTTCTACAACAAGAAGGTCTTCGACCAGCACGGCGTGAAGCCGCCGACCACCTGGGCGGAGCTGGAGCAGGCCGCGGCGACGCTCAAAAAGGCCGGGGTCACGCCCTTCTACCACACCAGCGTGCTGTTCTCCTTCGTCTGGTTCGAGCAGATCATGGCCGGGATGGACCCCGACCTGTATGACCGGTTGTCCACGGGCAAGGCGAAGTACACCGACCCCGGCGTGGTCGCCGTGATGGAGAAGTGGAAGTCGCTCATCGACGCCGGGTACTTCATCAACGCCGGGGACAAGACCGACCCCGCCGACGTGCTGAAGAACGAGAAGACGGCGATGGTCTCCTTCGGCACCTTCTTCAACACCAGCATGACCCAGCGGAAGATGGAGCCGGGCAAGGACTACGGCTTCTTCGTCATCCCCAACGTCAACGCCGACCTGCCCAAGACCTCGGTGATCTTCGAGAGCGGCCCGCTGTGCTCGCTGACGAAGTCGGCCGACCCCGCCGCGTCCCTGAACTACCTCAAGTGGTGGACGAGCACGAGCGCCCAGGAGAAGTGGGCGTCGAGCCGGGGCGACGTCAGCGCCAACCCGAAGGTCACCGTCGCGGACAAGGCCCTCGACACGATCACCAAGGACGCGGGATCCGGTAAGTACCGCCTGGTCAACCGCTACTTCGAGGCGACCCCGCCGCCGATCCTGACCGCCGCGCTGGACGGCTTCGGCAAGTTCGTCACCGAACCCGGCAGCTACAAGGAGGTGCTGGAGACGATTCAGAAGGCGGCCGACGAATACTGGAGCACCAACCAGTGAGAAACGTCCCCATTCTCGGCCGGTTCCGAGGGGGGTATGTGGCTCCGGCCGTCCTGCTGGTGGCCGGGCTGCTCTACGCCCCCTTCCTCTACACCGCCTTTCTGAGTCTGACTGCCTACGACGGCCTGGCCGACCCTGAGTTCGTCGGGCTGAGGAACTTCGCCCGGCTCTTCGACGACGAGGCCCTGCTGACCTCCGTCCGCAACACGCTGATCTGGGTGGCGGGCACGATGGTGCTGCCGGTCGGGCTCGGCCTGCTGGTGGCGGTGCTGTCGTACGACCTCAGGGGCGGCATGTGGTTCCGGCTGCCGTTCATGCTCCCGTACGCGCTGAGCGGCGCCGGGCTCGGCATGGTGTGGAGCCCGATCCTGTCCCACGACGGCATCGCCAACCTGCTGCTCGGCACCGACACGGCCTACATGGCGCAGGAGCCGTACAACACGATCGCGATGCTCCTGGTGTGGACGTGGCAGCAGCTCGGCGTCAACACGCTGCTGTTCGTGGTCGGCCTGCAGTCGATCCCGAAGGCGCCGATCGAGGCGGCCCGGCTCGACGGCGCCTCCGGCTGGTCGCTGTTCCGGCATGTGATCTGGCCGCTGATGCGCCCGCTGACGGCGGTCGTCGTCGGGCTGGCGCTGGTGGCGAGCCTGAAGACGTTCGACATTGTCTGGGCCATGACGCAGGGCGGCCCCGGCCGCAACTCCGAGACGCTCGCGGTGATGATGTACCGCGAGACGTTCGTGGCCACCAAGTACGGGTACGGTTCCGCGGTCGCCGTGGTGCTGACCGTGGTCGCCGGGCTGGCCTCCTGGCTCTACCTGAGGAGGCAGGTGCGATGATCCGGCGGATCGTCCTCGTGGTGCTCGGGCTGGTCTGGCTCGGGCCGACCTACCTGCTGCTCGTGAACGCCTCGCGCCCGGCCGAGTCCTACGACCCGGCGAGCGCGTGGGTGCCCTCGGTCGACTTCGCGCTGTTCGACAACATCTCGGCCGCGCTGGAGAAGGCGAACCTGGCCGAGAGCCTGGCCAGCACCGCCCTCTACAGCCTGGTCTCGCCGCTGCTCGGGGTGCTCGTCGGTGCCCTGGCGGGCTACGCGATCGTGGTGCTGCGCCTGAGGTACGGGTTCCTGTGGTTCATGCTGATCTTCGGCGGGACCATCTTCCCGTCGCAGATGTTGCTGGTGCCGCTGTTCATCGGCTACAGCGAGGCGGGCTTGTACGACGACCGGCTCGGCATGCTGCTGCTCTACACGGCGATCAACGTGCCGCTGGCCGCGTTCGTGCTGCGCAACTTCTACTCGGGAGTCGCCTTCTCGATCTTCGAGGCCGCCCGCATGGACGGCGCCTCGACCTTCCGCATCTTCTGGACCGTGTACCTGCCGCTGTCCACGAGCGCGCTGGCCGCGGTCTACATCCTCGAATTCACCTTCATCTGGAACGACCTGATCTTCGGCCTGGTGCTCACCCAGACCGAGAGCGTACGACCGGTGATGGTCGCGCTCAACGGCATGATCACCGACGTGTACGCGGGCACCCCCGCCCCCGTCGGCCTGGCCGCCGGGCTGCTGGTCTCGCTGCCGACGGTCGTGTTGTTCCTCGCCACCCAGCGCCTCTTCGCGAGAGGCCTTTCCCTAGGGAGTGTTTGATGACGAGCCGGTTGCTGCAACGGAGCCTGGGTTCCCCGGACTACGACGGCATCAGGCAGGCCCTGCGCCACGACACCTCGACCCCGGTGATCAGCGCGCGCGGCCTGGAAGTACGGCTGGCCGTGCTCCCGCTGTTCACCCATGACGGCCGCCAGGCGGTACGGGTGTCGTGCACGGGCCTGGTCGGCACCGACCTGACGGTGTCGCTGGTCGGTGTGGACGAGGCGGTGGGCAACGACGTCACGCTGCTGGTGCCGGAGGTCGACGCGCCGCGCGCCTTCACCCTGGAGGTGCGCGACGGCGCCGGCGTGATCGGCTCGGCCGAGGTCACGGTGACGCCGCAGCGCAAGTGGAGCGTCTTCGTCGTCCACCACTCCCACCTGGACATCGGCTACACCGACCCGCAGGGCACGGTGCTGCGCCACCACCTCGACTATCTCGACGCCGCAGTACGGCTGGCCGAGGAGACCAGGGACTGGCCGGACGACGCACGCTTCCGCTGGACCGTCGAGTCGTCGATGCCCGCTGCCAAATGGCTCGCCTCCCGCCCCGCCGAGCAGGTGGAACGCTTCAACCAGGCGGCCCGCGACGGCCTCATCGAGGTGACCGCGCTGCCGGTCCAGCTCCACACCGAGGCGTGCTCTACCGAGGAGCTGTACCGGCAACTGCGCCCGATGTTCGACTTCCCGATCCGCTCGGCGATGCACACCGACGTGCCGGGCGCCGTGGTCGGGCTCGTGGACGCGCTCAACGCGGCCGGGGTGCGCTACCTCGCGGCGGCCCACAACTGGGCCGGGCGCTCGGTGCCCTACCTGCACGGGGGCGACAAGCTGACGCGGCCGTTCTGGTGGCGGGCGCCCAGCGGGAACCGGGTGCTGGTGTGGTTCACCGACACGCCGCACGGCATGGCCTACATGGAGGGCAACACGGTCGGGCTGACCGACTCCTACGAACTGGCCGACGACCTGCTGCCGCGCTACCTGTCCGCGCTGGCCTCGCGGGGGTACCCGTACGGGCCGGGGACGTTCGGGTGGCAGGGGCCGGACGCGCCACGGGAACCGTACGAGCTGGATGTGCTGCACCTGCGGGTGCAGGGTGCGCACGCCGACAACGCGGGGCCGTCGATCGTGCCGGCGTCGATCGCGCGGCGCTGGAACGAGCAGTGGGCCTTCCCGCGCCTGCGCTCGGCGGTCAACAGCGACTTCTTCGAGCACGTGGAGGAGCGGTACGGCGAGAGCCTGGCCGTCCACGAGGGCGACTGGACCGACTGGTGGGCCGACGGGCTCGGCTCCGGGGCGCGTCCGCTCGGGTACGTACGGCGGGCGCAGTCGTCGTTGCGCGCGGCCGAGACGCTGCACACGCTGGCCGGGGTGGACGCCACCGAGCAGATCTCGGCCGCCTACGACAAGGTGGCGCTGTTCAACGAGCACACCTGGGGCGCGGCCAATCCGTGGGAGGACGCGGAGGAGGGCGGCGACTCGGGCGGCCTGCAGTGGACGCGCAAGTCGGCGGGCGCCTACGACGCCCAGGACGACGCCTCCGACCTGCTCCAGGCGGGTGTCCGCAGGTTCGGCGCGGCGCTGGGCGGCGCCGGCGAGCCGGCGTTCGCGGTGTTCAACCCGGGCACCCAGGCCAGGACCGACGTGGTGAAGGCGTTCCTGCCGCGCGACCTGGTGCCGATCGACCGGCCGATCGCGCTCAGGGACGCCCGCAGCGGCGAGATCCTGCCGCACCACGAGGAGATCGTGCTCCCGGAGGAGTGGCCGACCCGCCCGATCGGCCGTCACCTGCACGCGGTCGTCCCCGACGTCCCCGGGTACGGCTACGCCCGCCTCGACGTGGTCGCGGCCGACGCCCCGGCGCCCGAGCCGGTGGAGCTGGGCCAGGACCCGGTGATCGAGAACGAGTTCTACCGCGTGACCTACGACGTGCGTGAGGGCTACATCAGCTCGGTGTTCGACAAGGCGGCGGGCAGGGAACTGGTCAACGCCGAGGCCGCCGCCGGTTTCGGCCAGTACGTCTACGACCGCTACGCGACGGCCCCGCACTTCAACCACATGTCCGGGCACGTGGGCGCGCATGACCGCACCCTGCTCGGCGACCGGGCCATCGCGCGGAACGCCGCCGTGGTCAGGGCCGAGCGCACGGTCGTCGGCGAGCGGCTGGTGGTCGAGCTGCAGGGCAAGGGCGTCGACTGGCTGCGCGCCACGATCGAGCTGCACCGGGGCGTGCGCCGCCTCGACCTGACCTATCAGCTCGCCAAGCAGGGCACCCCGGCGAAGGAGGCGGTCTTCCTGGCCTTCCCGTTCGCGGCGGGCGCCCCTGCGGCCTGGGAACTGACCGGCGGCGTCGGCGGCCCCGAGGTGGCGCGGGTGCCGGGCTCGGCGGAGTACATGCTGCCGATCCGGCACTGGATCGCCTACGAGGAGGCCGGGCTGAGCATCGCGTGGGCGACGATGGAGGCGCCGCTGGTGCAGCTCGGCACCATCCACATGCCGTACGCGCCCTTCCCGCCGACGCTGGAGGACGAGCCGGGCACGGTCTACTCGTGGGCGCTGAACAACATCTGGGACACCAACTTCCCCGCGCAGCAGCAGGGCGAGACGACCTTCCGGTACGCGGTCACCTCCGGGCAGGAGGCCCCGGCCCGGCGGCTCGGCGCCCAGGTGGCGGCCGGGCTGACCGACCCGTTCGTCGGCGTGCTGGTCACCGGCACGCCGGAGGCCGTCGACGGGTACGTCACGGTGGACCATCCCGACGTGCACGTCACTTCGCTGGGCCGGTCGGAGGACGGCCTGGTGGTGCGGCTGCAGTCGTTCGCCCCGGAGCCGGTCGAGGTGCGGGTCGGGCTGCCCGGCCTCATCTCCGCCCAGGTCAGCTCGGGGTTGCGCACCGACCTCGGGCCCGCCGAGGTCGCCGGGGAATCGGTGAAGGTCACACTGCCCGCGTGTGGGGTCGCCGCCGTTTGGGGGATCTGTGCAGATCGTTGACATCCGGGCGACCACGGTCGCCGTCCCGCTCCAGGCGCCGCTGCGGCACAGCAACGGCGCCCACTGGGGGCGTTTCATCAGGACGATCGTCGAGGTCGAGGCCGACAACGGCCTGATCGGCCTGGGCGAGATGGGCGGCGGCGGCGAGAGCGCCGAGGCCGCCATCCGGGCGCTGCTGCCGTACCTCAAGGGGCACGACCCGGTCCAGCTCGAAACGCTGCGGTTCAAGATCGCGAACCCGACGGCGTCGCTGTACAACAACCGCACCCAGTTGCTGGCCGCCGTCGAGTTCGCCTGTCTGGACCTCGTGGGGCAGCAGCTCGGCGTCCCGGTGCACGACCTGCTGGGCGGCCGGATCCGCGACTCCGTGCCGTTCGCGTCCTACCTGTTCTTCAGGTACGCCTCGGACGGCTACGCCGAGATCCGCACGCCCGACCAGCTCGTCGAGCACGCCCGCGAGCTGCGGCAGGCGCACGGGTTCACCGTCCACAAGCTCAAGGGCGGGGTGTTCCCGCCCGACTACGAGCTGGAGTGCTACCGGGCGCTGGCGGACGCCTTCCCCGGCGACCGGCTGCGCTACGACCCGAACGCGGTGCTGTCGATGGCCGAGGGGCTGCGCTTCGGCAAGGCCATCGAGGGGCTGAACAACGACTACCTGGAGGACCCGGTCTTCGGGCTCGAAGGGCTGCGGCTGGTGCGCGAGCAGATCGGCGTGCCGATCGCGACCAACACCGTGGTGGTCAACTTCGAGCAGCTCGCCTCGAACGTGATGCGCCGCAGCGCCGACGTGATCCTGCTGGACACCACGTTCTGGGGCGGCATCCGGCCGTGCGTGAAGGCGGCGGGGGTGTGCGAGACCTTCCAGCTCGGCGTGGCCGTGCACTCCTCCGGGGAACTGGGCATCCAGCTCGCGACGATGCTGCACCTCGGCGCGGTACTGCCCAATCTCACGTACGCGGCCGACGCGCACTACCACCAGTTGCGCGACGACGTGATCGAGGGCGGCAGGCTGCCTTACAAGGACGGGGCCATCGCGGTGCCGTCCGGACCGGGGCTCGGGGTGCGGCTGGACCGCGACCGGGTGGCCGAGTACGCCGAGTTCTACAAGCGGGTCGGCGGTTATCCGTACGACCGGGATCCCGGGCGTCCCGGTTGGTACGCGCAGGTCCCCAACGAACGGTTCGCAGACCCCACCATTTCGGTCGAAGTAGCTACATAATTGCTTGTCATGATGAACGAAACCCCCGCTGACAACATCGTCACCAGCAGGCACACCCTGGCGTCCGGGCTGCCGTACACAGCCAGGACGGGAACGGTCGTCCTGCGGGAGGAATCGTTCACCGACGGAGCATTCGACGGACACCAGGCCAAGGCCGAGGTGTTCGTCACCTGCTACACGCTCGACGGCGCCGACCCCCGCACCAGGCCGGTCACCTTCGCCTTCAACGGCGGGCCCGGCTCGTCGAGCGTGTGGCTGCACCTCGGACTGCTCGGCCCACGTCGCGTCCTCATGGGCGACGCGGGCGCCCTGCTGCCCCCGCCGTACGCGCTGGGGGACAACGAGCAGACCCTGCTGAACCACAGCGACCTCGTGTTCATCGACCCGGTCTCCACCGGTTTCTCCCGGGCCGCCAAGGGCGAGAAGCCCGGCCCCTTCCACGGCTTCAGCGGCGACATCGAGTCCGTCGGCGAGGTCATCCGCCTGTGGACCAGCCGCAACGGGCGGTGGATGTCGCCGAAGTACCTCGCGGGCGAGTCGTACGGCACCCTGCGCGCCGCCGCGCTCGCCGACCACCTCCAGACCCGCTTCGGCATGTACCTCAACGGCCTCATGCTGATCTCGTCGGTGCTCGACTTCGCCAGCCTGGAGTTCAACCCGGGCCACGACCTCGGCTACGCGCTCTACCTGCCGACGTACGCGGCCATCGCCCACCACCACGGCCTGCACGGCGACCGGCCGCTGGCCGACGTGCTGCGCGAGGCCGAGGAGTTCGCCGCCCGCGACTACCCGTGGGGCCTGGCCAGAGGCCACCGGCTGACCGCCGACGAACGCGCCGACCTGGTCGCGCGCACCGCCGCGCTGACCGGGCTCGCCGCCGACTACATCGACCGCGTCGAACTCCGCGTGGAGCACCTGCGCTTCTTCGCCGAGCTGCTGCGCTCGCGCGGGCAGACCGTCGGCCGCCTCGACGGGCGCTTCACCGGCTGGGAGTCCGACGGCGGACGCGAGACCTACCAGCGCGACCCCAGCATGAGCGCGATCCTCGGGCCGTTCGGCACCGCGATCAACCACTACCTGCGGGCCGAACTCGGCTACACCAGCGACCTGCCGTACGAGACGATCTCCGGCAGGGTGCACCCGTGGTCGTACAAGGAGTTCGAGGGCGCCCACGTGCACGTGACCGAGAAACTGGCCGCCGCCATGCGGTGCAACCCGCACCTGCGTGTGCACGTGGCCAGCGGCTACCACGACGGCGCGACGCCGTACTACGCCACCGAGCACACCTTCGCCCAGCTCCGGGTGCCGCGCGAACTGCTGGCCAACGTCGAGTTCAAGTACTACGAGGCCGGGCACATGATGTACGTCCACGAGCCCAGCAGGCTTCAGCAGTCCGCCGACCTTGCAGCTTTTGTCCGGGCCTGATCACTCGGCCTGATCACTCGGGCAGCACCACGGGCACCTGGGCCAGCAGCCCGCCGTCCACCCGGTGCTCGGCGCCGGTGATGAACGACGACCGCTCGCCTGCCAGGAACGCCACCATCTCGGCGACCTCGGCGGGCCTGGCCACCCGGCCCAGCGGGTGCGAGCGCCCCCACTCGGCCAGCAGCTCCTCCTGCGTACGGTCCCCCTTCCACAGGTCGGCGGCCCAGCGCAGCATGGGCGTGTCCACCGAGCCGGGGCAGACCGCGTTGACCCGGATGCCGTCGGCGGCGTGGTCCAGCGCCATCGACCGGACCAGGCCGTTCAGCGCGGCCTTGCTCGTCGCGTACGCGGCCACCCGCGTCTGCGACGCGAACGCCTGCACCGACGAGACGACCACGATCGAGCCGCCGCCCCGCTCGCGCAACCTCGGCACCGCCGCCTGGCAGGTCAGGTAGACGCCCTTGAGGTTGATGTCGAGGACCTCGTCCCACAGCTCCTCGGTGGTGTCCTCAACGGTGCCGTACCGCTGGACGCCCGCGCAGGTGACGACCGCGTCCAGGCCGCCGTACCTGCTGACGGCGAGGTCGGCCAGCGCGCGCATGTCGGCGGCGGACCGTACGTCGGCGACGACCCCCGTCACCCGCTCCCGCTCGCTCGCGGCGCCCGGCTCGGCGCCGCAGAAGACGACGGACGCGCCGCCCGCTTCGAGGCGTTCGACGACCGCCCGGCCGATGCCGGTGGAACCGCCGGTGACCAGGGCCACCTTTCCGGCGAAGTCGTCAGGGTCGTTCATGTCAGCACCTCCGCGCGCAGCGTCGTCACCTTGGTCTCGTGCGGGCCGAACGTCAGCGCGGTGCCGCCCGCAACGGCCGCCGCCAGCCCGTCGGTGGGCATGCCGGCGAACGGTTCGAGCCCGACCACGTAGGCCCGCCCCCACCAGGGGTAGTCCTTCGCGGCCCCGAGCTCCTGCCACAGCCACAGGTACGGCTGGACGCTCGCGTCCCACTCCACCCGCATGCCGATCTCACCCATGATCTCGTACCAGCCGTCGGTGAACCCGGTCAGGTACACGATGTCGCTCGGCGTCCCCTCGGGCGGGATCACGCTCAGGTCGATCTCGCCGCCGCCGTCGGCGGGCACCACCGGCCACTCCCACGGGCCGCCCGCGCGCACCCGGCGCCCGCTCGGGCCGATCGCGCTCTCGTGCGGGACCACCCGCACGCCCTCGGGCAGCCGGATCCGGTGACCCGGACGCAGGAACGGCCGCCCGAACACCAGGTGCTGACCCCACATCGCGTGCAGCGGCAGGTCCGCCTCGTTGGTGGCCCGGCCCTCCGTCTCCAGCACGGCCGTGCCCGAGCGCAGGCGGTAGACCTTCTCCAGCAGGTACGGCAGTCGCCGGGTCCTGACGCTCAGCCGTACCGACACCTCCTCCGGGGTGTCGGCGAGGATCTCGCACTCCCACGGCAGGCCGGAGACCTCCCCGTGCTGCGCCAGCCGCGCGCCACGGTAGCGGCTGGGGGCGCCGCCGTTCGGGAAGACCTCCTGCCAGCCGCCCTCGTAGTGGTCGACGAACCCGGCGACGTCGTCGGCCGCCCCCAGCAGGTGCGTACGCGGGTCGCGCAGCCCCTGCGGGGACAGCCAGACGAAGTCGGTGTCCGTCGGTTTGTGGAGGAACTCCACCACGTCGCCGCCCTTGTCGCAGACGACGGTGACGCGGAGGAGTTCGTTCTCCAGGACGACCGCCCGCATCCCCTCCACGGAGATGCGGTGCAGCCGGGCGGCCCAGTTCCGCCTCACCCGAATCTCACGTCGATGAACCTCGGCCGGTAGATCGAGACATCGTTGTAGTGGTCGGTGTTGACGAAACTGTTGACGTTGTAGGACACGACCAGGCCGTTACCGGCCGCGTACGGGTGGGCGTGGGCGTTGTAGGTGAAGATGTTGCCGCCGGTCTCCGGGGTCGTGTAGAGGAGCTGCTTGTTCGTGAACGGCCCGGTGGGCGAACACGAGGAGTAGGCCACGATCCTGGCGCTGAGCGCCTCGGTGGTGTCGTGCGTGATGAGCACGTACGCGTCGCCGATCTTCGTCACGCTGTACTCGTTGGCCACGCCGTTCATCAGCCGGGCGGAGTCGGCCTCGTTGGGCGACCAGGTGCCGTCGGCCTTGCGGTACTCCCAGGTGCCCACCAGGCTCTGGCCCTGGACCCGGGCCAGGTGCATGTGCTTGGTGGCGCCCTGGTCCTCGACGCCGTAGACGTAGGTGTAGCCGCCGTCCTTGAGGATGCCGGAGGCCCAGGCGACGCCCTTGCCCGAGGGCAGGTCGTGCACGCTGACCGGCTGGCTCAGGTTGCCGACCGGGAAGCGGGCCACCACGTTGCGGTGCCAGCGCCAGTCCCAGGCGCCGGTGCCGAAGCGCTCGTACTCCTGGAAGGTCACCTCGACCAGGTTGCCCGCCACGGTCGCGTCGCCCGCCCAGTACCAGTGGTTCTTGTCGCGGGGCGGCATGAGCGCGGCCGGGCTGCCCGGGGTGCCGCCGTAGATCGTGCGCAGCTTGCCCGCGTTCTCGACGGCGAAGGAGTTGTTGAGGAAGACCGTCGTGCCGCCCTCCTCCACGACCTTCGGGCGGGTGCCGTCGGCGTTGACCTGGCCGAGGAAGGTGTCGGAGAAGACCCACAGCTCGCGGCCGTTGGGCAGGCGGACGGAGTAGGTGCCGTCGGCGCCGGTCCAGTCGTCATGGCGGGAGTTGTCGTTGCCGTAGTTGGTGAACAGGCTGGTCAGCCGCTGGTTGGTGGAGGAACTTTGGAAGGTCGGCGTGGTACAGGCGACCGTGGCGGCCGTGGCCTGCTGGGGGATCAGGAAGAGGGTGAGGAGGAGGGGGATTAACAGCAGAAGACGCTTCATCACGCATCCGTAGGGGGGAGGAGGTGAGGTCCCTACAGTTCTAGTCATCAGATGACTTACTGTCTAGCCCCAAAGGAACCATCGTGTGTCGCCGCCGCCACTAGATTGCGCACATGAGTGAAGACACACAGGCGGACGGCCGCCGGGAGAGGGCGACACTGCTCCTCGCGCGGATCCGCGAGCAGATGCACGGCGTCACGGGCGTGGACGAAGAGCTGAACGACCTACGAAACGGGTCGCGCGGTTAGCGACCCTTGCGCCGGTCTGTCGGTAGGGGCCGGGGGACTTCCGGTCCGTCGCCGGGGAACGGTCCTTGGAGTTCGCGGGCGAGCTGCGGATCACTCCATGCCACTGCGGTGGAGCGCCAGGATGCCAGGGCGCGGCCGAACGGCAGGAGTTCGCCGGTATCCGCTCCCGCGATCAGGTGTCCGAGAAGCTCGCGCACACAAGCCTGACGTTCGGTGTCCGGCAGCCACGTCACCCAGGGCAGTTCCTCGGCGAGAACCTCCTCCGCGAGGCTGTCACTGCGTCGCGCCACGATGGCCAGAGCGCGCGCGGCGATGCGCAGGCTGGCCGCGCTCGCCTCGAATCGCTCTGCCCGCATCAATACAAGATCCTCCTCGCCCCGGCGTTCAAGGATCACGTCAGCGTGGTCGAGAGACGGAAGCACGTGGGACGGGCCGCGAAGGAAGGCGCTGTAGGGAAAGTTCTTCGTGGTCATGACGTGATGATATCTGAAGTAGTTCAGATAGGATCCGCACAAATGGGATGCCGACCCGGCGGGCGGGCGGGTAGCCTGCGCGGAGACCGAAGGGGGATTCTCAGTGGGACACGTCGAGGTCGCACACCTCACATACGTGCTTCCCGACGGGCGGCCGCTGCTCAACGACGTCTCCTTCCGGATCGGCGACGGCGTCAAAGCCGCGCTGGTCGGCCCCAACGGGGCAGGGAAGACGACGCTGATGCGCCTGGTGGCAGGCGATCTGCAGCCTGTCGACGGCTCCACGGCCAGCTCGGGCGGGCTCGGCGTGATGCGGCAGTTCATCGGGAGCGTTCGGGACGGCTCGACCGTCCACGACCTGCTGCTCGGCGTGGCCCCGCCGGCCGTGCGGGCGGCGGCGGAGAAGCTCGCGCGGGCCGAGCTCGTGATGATGGAACGCGACGACGAGAAGACGCAGCTGCGCTACGCGCAGGCGATCACCGACTACTCGGACGCCGGCGGCTACGACATCGAGGTCCTTTGGGACACCTGTACGGTCGCCGCGCTCGGCGTCGCCTACGACAAGGTGAAATACCGCGACGTGGCCACGTTGTCCGGCGGCGAGCAGAAGCGGCTCGTCCTGGAGGCGCTGCTGCGCGGCCCCGACCAGACACTGCTGCTCGACGAGCCGGACAACTACCTCGACGTGCCGGGCAAGGAGTGGCTGGAGGCCCGGCTGCGCGAGACGCCCAAGACGGTCATGCTGGTCAGCCACGACCGGCAGCTCCTGGCCAACGCCGCCGACCGGCTCATCACCGTGGAGTCCGGCGGCGTGTGGATCCACGGCGGCGGCTTCGCCACGTACGCCGAGGCCCGCCGTGAGCGCAACGCCCGCCTGGAGGAGCTGCGCCGCCGCTGGGACGAGGAGCGTGCCAAGCTCAAGGCCCTGGTCGTCATGCTGCAGAACAAGGCGCGTTACAACGACGGCATGGCCGCCCCCTACCACGCGGCCCAGACGCGGCTGCGCCGGTTCGAGGAGGCGGGCCCGCCTGAGGAGACGCCGAGCGAGCAGAACATCCGCATGCGCCTCAAGGGCGGACGCACCGGCAAACGGGCCGTCATCCTGGAGGGCCTGGAGCTCACCGGCCTGATGAAGCCGTTCTCGACCGAGGTCTGGTACGGCGAGCGCGTCGCGGTCCTCGGCTCCAACGGCTCGGGCAAGTCACACTTCCTGCGGCTGCTGTCCGGCGACGGCGTCGCGCACACGGGCGTGGCCAGGCTGGGCGCCCGGGTGGTGCCGGGGCTGTTCGCGCAGACGCACGCCCGGCCCGACCTCCAGGGCCGGACGTCGGTCGAGATCGTGATGACCGAGCACGCGCGGCTCAAGAACGAGGCCATGAAGATCCTGGCCCGCTACGAGCTCGCCGGCCTGGTCGCCGAGCAGCGTTTCGAGACCCTGTCCGGCGGCCAGCAGGCCCGCCTGCAGATCCTGCTGCTCGAACTGTCCGGCGCCACGCTGCTGCTGCTCGACGAGCCGACGGACAACCTCGACCTGGCCAGCGCCGAGGCGCTGCAGGCGGGCCTGGCCGCCTTCGACGGCACGGTGGTCGCGGTGACCCACGACCGCTGGTTCGCCGCCGACTTCGACCGGTTCCTGGTGTTCGGCTCCGACGGCGGCGTCTACGAGGCCCCCGCGCCGGTCTGGGACGAGGGCCGGGTCGTCCGCGCCCGAGGGTAAAGAGTCGGTGTGCGCACGCGTGTCCCTCGCGTGCCACACCGATTGACCGGTTATCACGGCAAAGTGATCCTGCGTAGCCGAACCGTCGCACTCGGTGCGATCTCCTTGGCCGTCCTCACCGCCTGCTCGTCGCCGGAGGCGGTGCAGCCGGTCCAGCTCAAGCCGCTGGTGCTCAAGGAACAGGTGTCCAACACCGTCAAGACCTCCTCGGGCTACGCGGTGAACTGGGCGGGCGTCCTCACCAACGGCAATCCCTGGCACTTCGGCGAGCACGTGGTGGCCACGGTCATCGGCCGCGACGCCAAGGGCACCGAGGTCGTCCGGATGGATCAGCCGCTCGACGCGGTGCCGCCGGGCGGCACGCTGCCGTTCGCCGGGCAGGCGCTCGCGACGGGCCGGCCCGCCAAGGTCACCATCGAGTACCGCCCGGCCACCTGGCGGCCCGCTGCGCGCATCGCCTCGGCGTTCCGCACCTTCCCGGTCTCGGGGGTGCAGACGATGCGGCAGAAGGATGGCAGCTACCTGATCACCGGATACGTGGCCAACCCGTACACCCGGCCCGCCAGCAGCCTGGTGGTCAACGCGCTGCTGCGGGACGCCTCCGGCAAGCTGATCGGCGGCGGTCACGCGTTCGTCGACGACGTGGAGGCGGGCAGCCCGCCCCGGTTCATCCTGACGGTCGAGGGCCTGCCCAACGGGGCGCGGGCGGCGCGGACCGAGGTGGTCGCGCGGACGTGGGGCTCGACGGGCAAACCGTACGACGATCTGGCGCTGGGCGGTGCCCGGCCGGTGCACACGGTGGCACCGAGGACCGAGCCGTTCGAGATCGACCGGGGCCGCGCCGCACTGCCCGGCGAAGCCGTCAAACAGTGACATAACCATACGGCGTTCCTGTCATTACCGCTGAATCGGTAGAACTGCTAGTTACCAATCCATTACCTTCAGCTACATGACTGATCGTGTCCTCGTCGATGCGCTGCGTACTGATGATCCGGATGCCCTGGCCGAGTTGTACGACGCCCACGCCGAGGGCATCCACCGGTACTGCTGGTCCCTGCTGCGCAGTTCCGACAGCGCGCAGGTGGCCCTCAGGGACACGCTCATCGCCGCGCGGGCGCACATCGCCGCGCTGGCCGACCCCGACCGGCTGCGGCCCTGGCTGTACGCACTGGCGCGCGGCGAGTGCCTGCGCCGCCGCCTGTCGGTGCCGGGCCCGGTGGATCCGATGCCGGACGCCGGGGGCCACGAGGACGCCGATCTCCGGGTCATCGCCTGGAACGCGCTCCAGAGTCTGCCCGCCCGCGACCGCGAACTCCTCGACCTGGTGCACGGACACCGCCTGACCGAGGGCGAGGCGGCGACGGTGCTCTCGCTCACGCCCCGCCAGGCCGCCTCGGACGCCGAGGAGGCACGGGCACGGCTGCGCGACGCGGCCACCGCCGAGCATCTCGCCAGGAAGGGGCCGTACTGCCCGGGGCGGGCCCGCGCGATGACCGGGTTCGCCGGCGAGCTGACCGCCGACCTGCGGGCCCGGCTGGTGAGACACGGCGCCGAGTGCGACGACTGCGCGCCCTGGGCGCAACCGACCGCCGAGTGGGTCTTCGGACTGCTGCCCGCCCCCGATCCGCCGGAGGAGCTCAGGGTCAGGGTGCTGAGCTGCTTCGCCGATCCTGAGCTGGCGCCGTACCGGCGTTATGTGGCCGGGCGCTCGGGGGCGCTCGACTCCGCCGGGTTTCCCGGCCACGGGGAGCAGACGGTTCGTCGCTGGCCTCAGGCGCTGGTGGGCGCGCTGGCGGCGGTGGCCGCAGCCGCCTCGGTGGGGATGATCTTCCAGCAGTTCGGCACGGAACACGCCGGCCTGGCCGGCGTGCTGACCGGGCCCCTGCCGGTGACCGGCGTGCCGCCCGCCTTCCGTCCCCCGTGGCAGACCCGCCAGAACCAGAACGACACCGACGACCCGCACCTTTCAGACGCCGACCACCCACGCTTGCCGGGCGGACCGGATCCCGGCGACCCCCGCTTCTCGGGCGGACCGAACCCCGGCGACCCGTACGCCACGGGCGGGCCGGTCGGCATGGGCGACCCGAGAGTCATCGACCCGGTGGGCCGCCCCGTCCCGTCCGTGTCCGGTCCGACCCGGCCGGTCCTGACGACACCGCCCGCGCTGCCCGAGGAGTCCGACCCGGACACCGTGGACCCGGAGGAAGCGCCGACCGCCCATCCCGGCGGAGACCCTCACGACAACCCCGGCGACCGCCCGACCCGCGACCCCCACAGCCGCCCCACCCGCACCCCGACCGCCCAGCCCACGCGCCCGCCGTCGGAACGGCCCACGCGTCCGTCCTCCCCGCGACCCACGCGCCCGCCGACCGGCAGCCCGACCCGCCCGCCCGCCACCCCCACACCGACCCGGCCCGCACCCACCCCGGACCCCACACCCCGGCCCACGACCCAGCCCTCACCCCAGCCCACGTCCGCTACCCAGCCCCCACCCCAGTCCACCGGCACCGCCGCGCCGCCCGCGCCGACGGCAGGCTGATCGGCGTGCGGGCGTTCGAGTTGCGCGAGGACCCGCACCTCGGGTGCCGGGTCTGCCCCCGGCCGATGAGCGACGACCTCGCCGACCTGGTCCCCAGGAGTCATCGCGTCCTGTGGCCCACCTGGCCGGACCCGGGCCCGCGCATGCTGCGCGACCTGCTCGAACTGTGCCGGTTGCGCACCGCGCGCGGCCTGGCCGTCCTGTCCTGGCTGTCCGGCTGCGAGCCGCCCCCGGACTACGAGTGGCTGTGGACCTCCCGCCGCCTCACCGGCGGCCGGCAGGAACGCATGTACGGCGCCGCCGCCTCCGTCCCCGACCCGGTGCTCGCCCTCGTGCTGGCCAACTGGACCTGGGCCCTCACCACCTCGTACGGCGGGCGCGTGGCGGCGCCGTATCTCGCCGCGACCGCCTATCCGGCCGACGGCCATCGGGCGGCCGACGCGACGATGACGCTCTTCCAGACCTACGACAGGCACCCGGAGGCGCGGCCCGCGATTGCCGCCGCGTGGGCGGCGGCCCGGGTCGGCGCCGACTGGTGCAAGGCCGCCGAACTTCACGCTGCGTATGGGAGTCAGGCGCCGGTCTTCACCTACCCGAGAGGGACGAATCCCCCCGTTCTGGGCGTCCGGCCCTGGATAGAACGTCTGTTTCGCCTGCGATAACTACGTTACGTGCGGGTAATGTGTGCGGTGAGTGACGACTGGGCATCGAGTGCATAGAGTGATCGTCAGAAGGGGGTTCTATGCGCTCCGTCAGGGCTGGATTCCTGGTCGCCTGCGCTCTGGCGACCCTGTGCCCGCCTGCTCAGGCCGACCCGCGTCCGTCGCAGGACGACGTCGCGGAGGCCCGCGAGGCCGTACGCGACAAGAACAAGGCCCTCGGCAGCGCCGCCGCACGGCTCGCGAGCGCGCAGGGCGAGCTCGACCGCCTGGCGGCGGAGACCGAACGGCTGGTCGAGGCGTACAACGGCGAACTGGTCCGGATGGCGGCGGCCAGGCAGACGGCCGACGCCGCCCGCGCCCGGCTGACCGGCGCCGAGTCCGAGGTCGCCACCGCGCGGACGGCCGTCGCGGTCATCGCGGCGGAGACGTACGGCGGCTTCGACCTGTCCAAGCCGATGATGACCGTGCTCCTCGACGGCGGCGGCGACAGCGACACCCTCCACCGCGCCAGCATGCTGGAGCAGATGAGCGGGGAGCGCGCGATGACCCTCGAACGGCTGCGCCAGGCGGAGGAGGTCGCGGCGATCTTCAGGACCCAGGCCGACCAGGCGCTCGGCGCCCAGCGCTCGGCCACGGCACGCGCCGAGACGCTGAAAGAGGCGGCCGAGCGGGCGACGCGCGTGCAGGAGCGGGAGACCGCGCGGCTCATGCGGGAGAAGAGGTCGCTGACCAAGCAGGTCGACGCCGCCCGCAGCAGGGCCGAACGGCTGGCGAGGGAGCGGGCCGCCGCCCGCGTACGCACCAGCTTCCGCGCCGGTGCGGTGCCGGTGCGCGGCTCCTCGGGTGGCGACATCGCCGCCAACTGGGTGCTCACCCAGCTCGGCAAGCCGTACGTGTGGGCGGCGGACGGGCCCGCCAGCTACGACTGCTCCGGGCTGACCATGCGCGCCTGGGAGCAGGCGGGGGTGCGCATCGACCACTGGACGGGCACGCAGTGGACGTCGGGGCCGCACGTGCCGATGAGCCAGCTGCGGCGCGGTGACCTGCTGTTCTTCGGCAGGATCACCAGTGACCCCGGCACCATCCACCACGTGGGGATGTACATCGGGCGCGGACTGATGGTCCACGCGCCGCAGACGGGTGACGTCGTTCGCATCGCCTCGATGTGGCGCAGTGATCTCGTCGGCGCCACCCGCCCGAGCTGAACGTCAGTGGTGGCCCTCTTCCTTGGCCCGCTGGAATGAGCGCTCGATCTCGACCTCGGCCTCAAGGCGGCCGACCCAGTTGGCGCCCTCGACCGACTTGCCGGGCTCCAGGTCCTTGTACACCTCGAAGAAGTGCTGGATCTCCAGGCGGTCGAACTCGGCCACGTGGTGGATGTCGCGGATGTGCTCCATCCGGGGGTCGGTGGCGGGGACGCAGAGGACCTTGTCGTCGCCGCCCTTCTCATCGGTCATCCGGAACATGCCGACCGCCCGGCAGGTGATGTAGCACCCGGGGAAGGTCGGCTCCTGCAGCAGCACGAGTGCGTCGAGCGGGTCGCCGTCCTCACCGAGGGTGTTCTCGATGAAGCCGTAGTCGGCGGGGTACTGCGTGGAGGTGAACAGCAGCCGGTCGAGCCGGATCTTCCCTGTCACGTGGTCCACTTCGTACTTGTTGCGCTGACCCTTGGGAATCTCAACGACAACGTCGAACTCCACCGCGGTCCTTTCTCTGGGCCTAGCCCCCGGGTACCCCCGGGTGGGCGTTAATGTCTCGTAGGTGAACTAGCGGAGAGAGGTCGGACGACGTGGCACGACGCGAGCGGTGGGTGCTGGTGAGCACACTCGCCCTGCTCCAGGCCGCGACGATCGCGACCGGTGTTTACGCCGTGCGGACCGACTTCAGCCTGGCGGCCTTGTCGAAGCAGGAGCCCCGACCGACGAAGCAGCCGGTCGCGCGGCCCTCCGTCCCCTTGGTCACCGCGGGGCCGGTGCTGGCCACGGGCGGGGACGGACCTCTCCCGCCTAAGGGTACTTTGACCCGGCAGCTCACCGATGCCCTGGGTGACAAAGCGCTCGGAAGCCGGGTGGGCGCGGTCGTTCTCGACGCCGCCACCGGACAACGGGTCTTCGCCGACAATCCGGACACCGGCCTCACCCCGGCGTCCACCACCAAGATCGTCACAGGGGCGGTGGCGCTGGCCGCGCTCGGACCGGACGCCAGGTTGTCGACCAGGGTGGTCCAAGGGCGCACCAAGGGTTCCGTGGTGCTCGTGGGGGGCGGCGATCCGATGCTGGCCGGGCCGTACGCGAAGCAGACGACCTACCCGAGGCCGGCGTCGATGGCGACGCTCGCCGCGCGCACGGCGGCCAAGCTGAAGGAACAGGGCGTCACCAGGGTCACGCTCGGCTACGACAGCACCCTCTACACCGGCCCGTCGAGCGGGCCCGGCTGGAAGCCGTCCTACATCCCCGACGGCCATGTGGCGCCCGTCCACGCGCTCGCCATGGACGAGGGCAGGCGGCATCCCGCGCGCAACCAGCCCCGCGTGTCCGACCCGCCGCAGGTCGCGGCCACAGCCTTCGCCAAACTGCTTGCCAGGTACGGCATCGGCGTCGCCAACAAGACCGTCCGCCCCGCCAAGGCGGAGGCCGGTGCGCCGGAACTCGGCCGGGTCGACTCCCCGCCCGTGTACGCGCTGGTCGAGCACGCTCTGACGTACAGCGACAACGACCTGTCCGAGGCGCTGGCCAGGCAGGTGGCGATCAAGGAGGGTCAGCCCGCCTCCTTCGACGGCGCCGCCAAGGCCACCAAGCAGGTCCTCGAACGCCTCGGGGCCGCCCAGGGCGTGTCCGTCTTCGACGGCAGCGGCCTGTCCACCCGCAACCGCATCAGCGCCGGGGCCCTGGCCAAGCTCGTCGCCGTCGCGGGCGCGCCGAACCGGCCGGAGCTCCACTCGGTCGCCAGCGGCATGCCCGTCGCCGGGTTCTCCGGCACGCTCGGCAACGGCAGGCGCTTCACCGCGCGCGACAGCAAGGGCGAGGTCGGGCTGGTCCGGGCGAAGACCGGCACGCTCAACAACGTCAACACGCTCGCGGGCTTCGCCACCGACGCCCAGGGACGCCTGCTGACCTTCGCGTTCATGGCCGACAAGGTCCCGGTGAACGCCGAACCGGTGCTCGACCGGCTGGCCGCGATCGTGGCCAGGTCCTGAGGTTGCTTCGCGGGGCGGGCGCCGAGCACGTACGGTGGGAGGCATGCAGGTGATCGACTGGGATCTGGCCGTTTCCACCGGCACGCGGCTCGTCCGCCCCGGGCCGCAGGTGAGCCGTGAGGAGGCCAGGCAGGCGGTCACCGAACTGCGCATGCTCTCCCGAGAGGCGGAGGGCCACGTACGCGAGTTCACCCGGATTCACACCGAGGCGCCACCGCAACCGGCGACCATCGTCGACCGGCCCGGCTGGATCCGGGCCAACGTCGAGGGCTTCCGCGTGGTCCTCGAACCTTTGACCGAACGCATGGGTGCCAGCGACAACCCGCCGCCCGCGATCGTCTCCGCGGTCGGCTCCCGCATCACGGGCGTCGAGGTCGGCGCGGTGCTGGCCTTCCTGGCCTCGCGCGTGCTCGGCCAGTACGAGCTGTTCCTGCCGCCCGACCCCACGGGTCAGGAGGCGGCGGGCAGGCTCACGCTGGTCGCGCCCAACATCGTCCACGCCGAGCGCGAGATGAACGTCCACCCGCGCGACTTCCGCCTGTGGGTCTGCCTCCACGAGGAGACCCACCGGGTGCAGTTCACCGGCGTGCGCTGGCTGCGCGAGTACGTCAGGTCGCAGATGACCGAGTTCCTGCTCGCCTCCGACCTCGACCTGCCCACGCTGCTCGAACGCCTGCGCACCGCCGCCGACACGGTGGCCGACGTGGTGCGCGGCGGCGACGGCAACCTCATCGACGCCATCCAGTCGCCCGGCCAGAAGGAGATCCTCGACCGCCTCACCGCGGTCATGACCCTGGTCGAGGGCCACGGCGACTACGTCATGGACGCCGTCGGCCCCTCGGTGGTGCCGTCGGTGCTCGACATCCGGTCCAAGTTCGCCCAGCGCCGTGAAAGCAGCTCGCGCCTCGACCGCACGGTCCGCAAGCTGCTCGGCATCGACCTGAAGATGAAGCAGTACGCCGAGGGCGCCGCCTTCGTCCGCACGGTCGTGGGCCAGGTCGGCATGGACGGCTTCAACAAGGTCTGGACCTCCCCGGAGACCCTGCCGACCACGGCCGAGATCGCCGACCCCGACGTCTGGATCCGCCGCGTGGTGGGCAGCCCCCAGCTGGAGGGCTGAGCCCAGGCATGGGCCCGCACCCGGCCGTCGCCGACGTACGGCGGGCTGTCAGGCAGGCGCTGGCGGCCGTCGAGCCGGGTGCGCTGGTGCTGGTGGCGTGCAGCGGCGGGGCCGACTCACTGGCCTTGGCCGCCGCCGCCGCGTTCGTGGCGCCGCGCCTGAGGTTGCGAGCCGGGCTCGTGACCGTCGACCACCAGTTGCAGGAGGGGTCGGCGGAGCAGGCCCGCCGGGTCGCGGCCACACCGCTGGGGCTGGAGTTCTCCGAGGTGCTCACGGTCGAGGTGGGCACGGAGGGCGGTCCGGAGGCGGCCGCGCGACAGGCGCGCTACCAGGCGCTGGAGGCCGCCGCCGACCGGCTCGGGGCCGCGTGCGTGCTGCTCGGGCACACCAGGGACGACCAGGCGGAGACCGTGCTGCTGGGGCTGGCGCGGGGGAGCGGGCCCCGGTCGCTGTCGGGGATGGCGGCCGTCCAGGGGCGCTACGTGCGGCCTCTCCTGGGCATCGGGCGGCCGACCACGGTCGAGGCGTGCCAGGCGCTCGGACTGACGGCGTGGGAGGACCCGCACAACACCGACCCTCGTTACACGCGGGTACGCGTGCGCACGGTGGTGCTGCCGATGCTGGAGAGCGAGCTGGGTCCCGGAGTGGCGCAGGCGCTGGCGCGGACGGCGGAGCTGGCCCGGGACGACGCGGACGCGCTGGACGAGTGGGCCGAAAAGGTGTTCCAGCATTGCGCTCTAAGCGATATCGCGCTGGCCGTCCCGCCCCTCGAAGAGGTCCCCGGCGCCGTCAGGCGGCGGGTGATCAAGCGGATGGCGCTCGCGGCGGGCGCTCCGCCGGGGGCGCTGACGGCGCTCCACGTACGCGCGGCCGAGCGACTCGTCACCGACTGGCACGGTCAGAAAGGCATCGACCTGCCCGGCGGTCTGACCGTCGTGCGCCGATATGGCACCCTGGTCTTCGCCATCAGTCCCATCCCGTAAGGAACGCCAGGTGGACGCAGCCGACATGGGCACCGACCTTGAGAAGGTCCTCATCCCCGAGGACGAACTCCAGGCCAAGATCAAGGAGCTCGCCGGCCGGATCGACGCCGACTACGCGGGCAAGGACCTGCTGCTCGTAGGCGTACTCAAGGGCGCCGTCATGGTCATGGCCGACCTGGCCAGAGCCCTGCACCTGTCCGTCCAGATGGACTGGATGGCGGTGTCCTCCTACGGCGCCGGCACCAAGTCCTCGGGCGTCGTGCGGGTGCTGAAGGACCTCGACAACGACATCATGGGCCGCCACGTGCTCATCGTCGAGGACATCATCGACTCGGGCCTCACCCTTCACTGGCTGCTCGAGAACCTCAAGTCGCGCAACCCGGCCTCGCTGGAGATCTGCGCGGCGCTGCGCAAGCCCGACGCGGTCAAGGTGCCGATCGACGTCAAGTACATCGGCTTCGACATCCCCAACGAGTTCGTCATCGGCTACGGGCTGGATTATGCGGAGAGATACCGGAATCTGCCCTTCATCGGCACGCTGGCGCCCCACGTTTACCGGTAGCAATCCGGACATTGCCTCTCGCCGCCGGGAACATCGCTCCACCTGACGTACGTTGGTAGGGCAAGGCCGGTCTAGCGGGCGGTGTCTCCGTACGCTTCGGCCGGTGTACCTTCTGACGAACGGGAGGGTGACCCCGCGTCCCCTTCGGGTAGTCAGAAGTCGCGGCGTCGGATGCCGCGGCCCCGGGCCCTGCCCGGGGTTCCAGGCCATGGTCAGGAAGGGACGGGCCCGCAAGGGGTTCCGCATCGGATGGATCTCAAGCGATTTACACGTGGGCCACTGCTGTGGATCCTGGGCATCGTCGTTCTGCTCCTGCTCGTCACCCAGCTCTGGAGCAGCGGAGGCGGCTACAAGCAGGCTGACACGTCCACGGTCCTGCAGCAGATTCGCAGCGGAAACGTCAGCAACGCCAAGATCGTTGACAAGGAAAACCGTATCGAGGCGACGCTGTACAACGCGATCGAACTCAAGCCGGGTGAGTCCACCAAGACCATCCAGGCCGAGTGGGTCAGCGGCTACGGCACCTCGCTCACCAACGAGCTCGACAAGCAGGTCGCGGCAGGCAAGACCAAGAGCTTCACCACGGATGTGCCGCAGGAGAGCTTCCTCGTCAGCCTCCTGGTGAGCTTCCTGCCGTTCGTCATCATCGTGCTGTTCTTCCTGTTCATCATGAACCAGATGCAGGGCGGCGGCTCGCGGGTGATGAGCTTCGGCAAGTCCAAGGCCAAGCTGATCACCAAGGACACCCCGAAGACCACCTTCGCCGACGTCGCCGGCGCCGACGAGGCCATCGAGGAACTCCAGGAGATCAAGGAGTTCCTGCAGGCCCCGGCCAAGTTCCAGGCGATCGGCGCCAAGATTCCCAAGGGCGTCCTGCTGTACGGTCCGCCCGGCACCGGCAAGACCCTGCTGGCCCGCGCCGTCGCAGGCGAGGCCGGCGTGCCCTTCTACTCGATCTCCGGTTCCGACTTCGTCGAGATGTTCGTCGGCGTCGGCGCCAGCCGGGTCCGCGACCTGTTCGAGCAGGCCAAGGCCAACGCCCCGGCCATCATCTTCATCGACGAGATCGACGCCGTCGGCCGCCACCGCGGCGCCGGGCTCGGCGGCGGTCACGACGAGCGCGAGCAGACGCTCAACCAGCTCCTCGTCGAGATGGACGGCTTCGACGTCAAGGGCGGCGTGATCCTCATCGCCGCGACCAACCGGCCCGACATCCTCGACCCGGCGCTGCTGCGTCCGGGCCGCTTCGACCGGCAGGTCACCGTCGACCGTCCCGACCTGGAGGGCCGTAAGGGCATCCTGCGGGTCCACGGCCGGGGCAAGCCGTTCGCGCCTGAGGTCGACCTCGACGTCATCGCCCGGCGCACGCCCGGCTTCACCGGCGCCGACCTGGCCAACGTGATCAACGAGGCGGCGCTGCTCACCGCACGCGCCGACCAGAAGCTGATCGGCATGGACACCCTTGAGGAGTCCATCGACCGCGTCATGGCCGGACCCGAGCGCAAGACGCGCGTGATGTCCGACAAGGAGAAGAAGATGATCGCCTACCACGAGGGCGGTCACGCGCTCGTGGCGCACGCGTTGCCCAACAGCGACCCCGTGCACAAGATCACGATCCTCTCCCGGGGCCGCGCCCTCGGCTACACGATGACGCTGCCGATGGAGGACAAGTTCCTCGCCACGCGCTCGGAGATGATGGACCAGCTCGCGATGCTGCTCGGCGGCCGCGCGGCGGAGGAGCTCGTCTTCCACGAGCCCACCACCGGCGCCTCCAACGACATCGAGAAGGCCACGGCCGTCGCCCGGCGCATGGTGACCGAGTACGGCATGAGCGAGCAGCTCGGCGCCCGCAAGTTCGGCTCCGGCCAGGCCGAGGTCTTCCTGGGCCGTGAGATGGGCCACGAGCGCGACTACTCCGAGAAGATCGCCTCCACGATCGACGAGGAGGTGCGCCGGATGATCGAGACCGCGCACGACCAGGCGTGGGACATCCTGGTCCAATACCGTGACGTCCTCGACAACCTCGTGCTCGAACTCATGGAGAAGGAGACGCTCTCGCGCGACATGGTCCTTGAGATCTTCGCGTCGGTGGTCGTCAAGGAGCACCGCCCGTCCTACGCGGGCTACGGCAAGCGGCTCCCCTCGGACCGCCCGCCGATCCTGACCCGGAAGGAGCAGTCGGCCAACGGGTCGCTGGCCTCGGGGCATCAGGATGCCCTGCCGTCCGGAGACAGTGCGTGAACGTCGATCACGCACGTATCGAGAAGGCCGTCCGCGAGATCCTCATCGCCATCGGTGAGGATCCCGACCGCGACGGCCTCCTCGACACCCCCTCGCGGGTGGCACGGGCCTACGCGGAGCAGTTCTCCGGCCTGCACCAGCGGCCGGAGGACGTTCTGACGAAGGTGTTCGACGTCGATCACGACGAGATGGTGCTGGTGCGCGACATCGAGGTCTATTCGACCTGCGAGCACCATCTGGTGCCGTTCCACGGGGTGGCGCACGTCGGGTACATCCCCAACGACCGGGGGCAGGTGACCGGGCTGTCGAAGCTGGCCCGGCTGATCGACGTCTTCGCGCGGCGGCCGCAGGTGCAGGAGCGGATGACGTCGCAGATCGCCGACGCGCTGATGCGGGTGCTGGAGCCGCGCGGCGTGATCGTGGTGATCGAGGCGGAACATCTGTGCATGACGATGCGCGGGGTCCGCAAGCCGGGCGCCAAGACCCTGACGTCGGCGGTGCGCGGGGACTTCCGCACCAGCGACAAGACCCGCGCCGAGGCGATGAGCCTGATCCTGGGCCGCTGACCGACCTCCGTTGTGGCGGGGGTCGTCATTTTCTCCGTTACGGCCAGCCAAGTGACCCCCACCCGCCGTACTCCGGCTGACGGCCTCCAGGAACACGCTCCTCCCCGGCACCCCTCACCCGCCGTGACGCCGCCCTGTTACCCGAAGCCCGGCGTTGTCCGAGGCCCGGCCCAGCGCTGACCGCCGTAGCGGGCGCCGATACCCGCCGCCCAACATCTCGCCGTCGCGGCGCCTGGTGACCCCGCGAGGGTGCTTTTCGTGCGCGGGGATGTGTCGTGACCCGATGTTTGTCGTGAAACCTTTCGTTGTTCGCGGCCCTGTGGGTGTCGGCCACACTCCTGGATCCGGGCGGACGGATGTTCGAGTTGAGGGGAACCCGCGCCCGGGGAGAGGGAAAGACGGGACGGGTGGGGGTTTACGCTGCGTGACCGGAGGTTTGCAACGAGACGGTCCCCGGTTTCGTTATTTACATGTGGGGGACCTCAGGGACAACGTGTCGGGGGGAGCGCCTAGGCTTGGGGCATGGAGAGAGCGGGGCTGCCGGTTGCCGATCGGTGCCTTGTCATGGGCGTGGTCAACGTGACGCCCGACTCCTTCTCCGACGGCGGCCGGTGGTTCGACGAGGAGGTCGCCATCCGGCACGGCTTCGCGCTGGTCACGGAGGGTGCCGACATCGTGGACGTGGGCGGTGAGTCCACCCGTCCAGGTGCCGCCCGGGTGTCGTTGGCGGAGGAACTTGCCAGAGTGGTCCCCGTGATCAGGGCCCTGGCCGCAGAAGGGGTCGTGGTCAGTGTCGACACGATGCGGGCCGAGGTGGCGGAGGCCGCCGTGGAGGCGGGCGCGGCGCTGGTCAACGACGTGAGCGGCGGCTTGGCCGACCCGGCGATGCCGAGGGTCGTGGCCGCCACGGGCGTGCCGTACGTGGTGATGCACTGGCGGGGACACAGCCACGACATGTACGGCCAGGCCGTCTACCACGACGTGGTCACCGAGGTCGGCGAGGAGCTCCTGAAGCGCGTCGACTCGGTGATGGCCGAAGGCGTGGCCGCCGAGCAGATCGTCCTCGACCCGGGCCTCGGGTTCGCCAAGAACGCCGAGCACAACTGGGCGGTGCTGGCCGGCCTCCACAAGCTTTCGGAACTGGGTTTCCCGCTGCTGGTGGGCGCCTCTCGCAAACGGTTCCTGGGCCGGCTGCTGGCCGGTCCCGACGGCACTCCTCGGCCGTTCAGTCGCAGTGACGACGCCACACTCGCCGTGACCGCGCTGGCGGCACAGGCGGGGGCCTGGTGTGTGCGGGTGCACGACGTCCAACCCAACGCGGACGCCGTGCGCGTGGCCGCCGCATGGAAGAGAGCCGACAGATGAGCGTGGACACCGCGGCCATCGAGACGGTCAACCAGGCCTTCTACACCGCCATCGAGAACGCCGATCTCGACAAGATGACCGAGATCTGGGCCGAGGACACCGCCACCGACCAGGTGAGCTGCGTGCATCCGGGGTGGTCGTTGCTGTCGGGAAGATCCGAGGTGCTGCGGTCATGGGCGTTGATCATGGCCAACACCACCTACATCCAGTTCGTCCTCACCGACGTGGCGACGACCGTGCTCGGCGACGTCGCGGTGCTCACGTGCGTGGAGAACATCCTGACGGCTGGCGAGGAGGGCGAGGCGAGCTTCGCGGCGGGCAAGGTCGTGGCCAGCAACGTGTACGTGCGCACGGCGCAGGGCTGGCGGCTGTGGACCCACCACGGCTCCCCGGTGCTGCAGGGCGACGACGAGGAGGAGGGCGAACTTGAACACTGATCGCATCGCGCTGAAGGGGCTGCGGGCCCGTGGCAGGCACGGGGTGCTGGCCGCCGAACGCGAGCTCGGCCAGGAGTTCGTGATCGACGCCACGCTCTTCCTCGACACGGCTCCCGCCGCCGAGAACGACGACCTGACCAGGACCGTCCACTACGGCGAACTGGCGGAGGCGCTGGTGAAGATCGTCGAGGGCGAGCCGGTCGAACTGATCGAGACGCTCGCACAGCGGCTGGCCGAGGTCTGCCTCGACAACGACCTCGTCGAGGCGGTGGAGATCAGTGTGCACAAGCCGGCGGCGCCGATCCCGTTGCCGTTCGGCGACGTGGTGGTCACCATCGAGCGGAGGCGCGCATGAAGGCAGTACTCGCCCTGGGCAGCAACCTGGGCCGCCGCTTCCAGACCTTGCAGGGCGCGCTCGACGTGCTGTTCGACGCGCCCGGCCTGGAGTTCGTGGCGGTCTCGCCGGTTTACGAGACCGACCCGGTGGGCGGCCCCGAGGGGCAGCGGTCCTACCTCAACGCGATCGTGATCGTCGAGACCAAGCTCCAGCCTCGGGTGCTGCTCGACCGGGCGCAGAGTGTCGAGAACGCGTTCGGCCGGGTCAGGGGCTCCGAGCAGTGGGGGCCGAGGACTCTCGACGTCGATCTGATCGTCGTCGGTGACGTGGTCAGCGACGATCCCGAGCTGACGTTGCCGCATCCGCGAGCGTACGAGCGGGCTTTCGTGCTGGTGCCGTGGGCGCAGGCCGACCCCGAGGGTGAGATCCCCGGGCACGGGCGCGTCGCCGACCTGCTCGCGGGGCTCGATCGCGCGGGTGTGTGGCTGCGGGAGGACCTGAAGTTGCAGAGGCCCGATTGAGTCCGACGAAGGCCGGTCCGCTGGCCGTTCTCTTCGTGGTGGTCACGCTCGTCAGCTGGCTTCTTGTGCGGCTGGTGTACACCGACCTGCCGGTGATCCCGTGGACGGCGATCCCGATGGTGCTCCTCCTCGCGCTCGGCGAGGTGTACACCGCCTGGATGACCAAGGCCCGCATCGCCCGTAAACCGGACACCAAGCCGGTGGAGCCGCTCGCGGTGGCCCGGCTGGCGGCGCTGGCGAAGGCGTCGGCGTACGTCGGCGCGGTGTTCGCGGGCTTCTTCGCCGGGTTCGCGCTGCACACGCTGTCGCTGTTGCGGGCCGAGACGCCGCGTTCCGACTTCTTCGTGGCGACGGGCTCGTCCCTGTCGTTCATCGCGCTGGTCGTGGCGGCGCTGTTCCTCGAACACGCCTGCCGGGTGCCGAAGGACTCCGACCGCGACGGTTCTTAGGCGGCTTTGCGCGGGCGGCCGAACAGGTAGATGACCGGCAGCGTGCACAGCAGCGGGCCGACGATCGCGATCGGTCGTTCGAGCCACCACGTCAGGTCCGGCGGGATCCGGCCGCCGATGCTGCCGAACAGCCACCAGGTGAGGCCGAGCGCGATGGCCATCCCCGTCGTGTGGAACAGGAACAGCGGTAGCGCGAACCGGTTGATGGTGTCGTTGACCCGTTTCCACCTGGGACGTTCCAGCAACCGTTCCATCGACGGGCGCAACACCTCGACCAGGCCGATCTGGAAGACGAGCAGCGCCACGATGACGAACGTCGGCGGGGCCATGTTCGACAGCTTCTCGCCGGGGACGCCGACCATCGAGCCCGGGTAGATGCCCGAGTACACCAGGCCGATCAGCGCGAACAGGCCGGTCCACAGCAGTCCCACGTCGTAGCGCCGGGGCAGTGCCACGATGCGCCGGTAGAAGAATCCCGACTGGTGTGCCAGTCCCCACACGATGATCATGTTGAGCCAGCCGGCCCACTCGAACCCGTACCGGAAGCGCAGGACGTCCACGACGAGGGCGGCGCCGCCGAGCCAGATGAGGGCGAGCACGTCGAAGCGCCGATGCATCCACAGCGCGATCGGAAGCAGCGCGATCAGCACCAGGTAGACGCCGAGGAACCACAGCGGGCTGAGGACCAGCACCACCACCCGCCACATCCAGGCGACGTCGAAGGCCCAGGTGACGGCGGCGCCGATGCCGATCCACACGCCGGACAGCACCAGCGCGGGCGCGGCCAGCGCCCGGATGCGCCGCCAGACGAACGCGCCGATGCCGACGCCCCGCTCGCAGGCCCGCTGCCACGACATCAGGTGGACGTGGCCGCCCACGTAGAAGAACAGCGGCAGCACCTGGAACAGCCAGGTCAGGATCCACAGGCCGCTGGTGAAGCCGAGCGGGCTGGTGGCGGAGGGGCCCTGGGGTGTCCATTGGAGGATCGTGAACGCCCAGTGCCACACGACGACCACGATGAGGCTGAGTGCGCGCAGCCAGTCGACGTATTTGTCGCGGCCGCTTACGGTCTGACTCACTTGTCGATATCACCCACGACGAAGAACATCGATCCCAGGATCGCCACCATGTCCGCGACCAGATGGCCGGGCAGCATCTCGCGGAGCACCTGGATGTTGTTGTACGAGGCCGAGCGCAGCTTCAGGCGCCACGGCGTCTTGTCGCCCTTGGAGACCAGGTAGTAGCCGTTGATGCCGAGCGGGTTCTCGGTCCAGGCGTACGTGTGGCCCTCGGGGACCTTCAGGACCTTGGGCAGGCGCTGGTTGATCGGGCCGGGCGGCAGCGAACGCAGCCGGTCCGCGCACACGTCGGCCAGGTCGAGCGACACCTTGACCTGTTCGAGCAGCAGCTCGAAGCGGGAATGGCAGTCGCCGGCCGTGCGGGTGACGACCTTCACCGGCAACTCGCCGTAGGCCAGGTAGGGGTCGTCGCGGCGCAGGTCGAGGTCGACGCCGGAGGCGCGGGCGATGGGGCCGCTCACGCCGTACTGCATGATCGTCTCGCGGTCGAGGACGCCGACGCCCTTCGTGCGGGCCAGGAAGATCTCGTTGTGCAGGATCAGCTTCTCGATGTCGGGGACGCGGCGGCGGGTCTCGGCGACCGTGGCGGAGACGCGGTCGAGCCAGCCGTGCGGCAGATCCTCCTTGAGGCCGCCCACGCGGTTGAACATGTAGTGCATGCGGCCGCCGGAGATCTCCTCCATGACGGACTGGATGCGCTCGCGCTCGTTGAAGGCGTAGAAGAGCGGGGTGACGGCGCCGAGCTCCAGCGGGTAGGAGCCGAGGAACATCAGGTGGTTGAGGACGCGGTTGAGCTCGGCGAGCAGCGTGCGCGCCCAGACGGCGCGGACCGGGACCTCCATGCCGAGCATGCGCTCGGCGGCCAGGACGACGCCGAGTTCGTTGGAGAAGCCGGACAGCCAGTCGTGGCGGTTGGCCAGCATGATGATCTGGCGGTAGTCGCGGACCTCGAACAGCTTCTCGGCGCCTCGGTGCATGTAGCCGATGATGGGCTCGGCGGTGGAGATCCGCTCGCCGTCGAGGGTGAGCCGCAGCCGCAGCACGCCGTGGGTCGAGGGGTGCTGCGGGCCGATGTTGAGGATCATGTCCTCGGTGGCGAGCTCTTTCGCGCCCGCGCCGATGCCGACCGTCCGCTCCGTCATAGTCACCCATAGTCCCACTCGGGCGGTTCCCGATCCACCCGGGGAGGGATTCGGTGCGGGTGGATTTATCACCATCTGTTACGGCAAAGCCCGGTTACCCGCCGCCCACCGCACTCCGGCCGAGGGCCTCCCCGAGCGCCACTCCCCGCCCGCAGGTCTCCCCGTGACGCCGCGCCGTTGCCCGCGTTCCACGGTCCGCGCCGCGGCCGGCCTGGGCCGTGGAACGGGGTTACCGGGCGGCGTCACGGGCGGATGTGTGAACCGGGGAGTGGCGCTCGGAAAGGCCGGTGGCCGGGTGCGGTGGGCGGCGGGTAAGTGGGCTTGCCGTGACAGATAGCGAGGTCTGTCCCAGAGGAATGGAAGAGATGGTCGGGGTTTGATGGCAAAAGTGATCAGTTGAGTTGGTCAAGGAAGGGAAGAATGCCGAGTTCAGAGTGAGTGTGGAGGGGAGAATCACACGGGGGTAACGCTGATGAAGACAGTGTTTGATGTGGCGGCGCTGATCTCGCGCGTGACGATCGGTGTGATTTTCGTCGCGCACGGCGCGCAGAAGATGCAGAACGGCCTCGGCCCGACCACGCAGATGTTCACCAAGGCGGGCGTGCCGATGCCGGAGCTGGCCGCCGGTTTCACGACCGCCGCCGAACTGCTCGGCGGCGCGCTGCTGATCGTGGGCCTGCTCACGCGGGTGGCCGCGCTCGCGCTGCTGATCGTGACCGTGGGCGCCGTCGTGTTCGTCCACGCCCGTAACGGCGTCTTCGTCACCGACGGCGGATGGGAACTCGTCGGTGCCCTGGCCGCCGGCGCCCTGTTGTTCCTCGCCCTGGGCGCGGGCCGGATCAGCCTCGACGGCATCGTCCACTCGATGTTCCGCGCCCGCGCCGACCGCCGCGCCCGCGACCAGGAGGTGGCCCAGGTGCGCCCCTCGCCCACGCCCCCCACGACGAACCCGACCAATGTCCGCACCGTCCAGGACCCGGCCGGGCCGTCCTCCCTGAGCGAGGCCGACCAGCGTGCGATCGACGAGCTGACGAACGGCGACCAGCCGCGTTCTAACGGCTGACCAGCTCGCGCAGCGCCTCGACGAGCCGGTCCACGTGCTCGTCCGTGGTCCCGATGCCGATCGAGGCGCGCACGGCGGCGACCCGCCCGTCCTCGCACCCCCCGTCGGCAACGGCCCCAAGCAGGTGGGAGACGAACGGGTGGGCGCAGAACTTTCCGTCACGCACGCCGATGCCGTACTCGTTCGACAGCGCCTCCGCGACCTCCCGCGCGCTGTAGCCGTCCACGACGAAGGACACGATGCCGACGCGCGGGTGGTCGGGCCCCCACAGCGACAGCTCGTGCACCGCGTCCACGGTCGCGAGCCCGTCGCGCAGCCGGGCGATCAGCCGCTCCTCCTCGATCACCAGCGGCGCCCAGCCGGTGGCGGCGAGCGCGTCGCAGGCGGCGGCGAGCGCGATGGCGCCGAGCACGTTCGGGGTGCCCGCCTCGTGCCGGGGCTCGGGGTCCTCGTGCCACTCGATGCCGTCCGCGCCGACGGCCTTCACGGCCCCGCCGCCCTTCAGGTACGGCTCGCCGGCGGCCAGCCAGTCGCGCCGCCCGATGAGCACGCCCGCGCCGAACGGGGCGTACAGCTTGTGGCCGGAGAAGGCGACGTAGTCGAGGTCGAGCGCGGCGACGTTGAGCTGGCGGTGGGGCACGAGCTGGGCGGCGTCGACGAGGATGCGCGCGCCGTGCCGGTGGGCGATGTGGGCCAGCGCGGCGATGGGCCACAGCTCGCCGGTGACGTTGGAGGCGGCGGTGACGACCAGCAGCTTGGGCCCGGCGATGCCCGCGAGCGCGCTGTCGGCGGCCCGTACGGCCTCGCCGGGGAAGGCGGGCGGCGCCAGCCGTACGACGTCGTCCCACGGCAGCAGCGACGCGTGGTGCTCGCTGTCGAAGACGACCGCGGTGGTGCCGGCGGGCAGGCATCCGGCGAGCAGGTTGGTGGCGTCCGTGGTGTTGCGGGTGAAGATGACGGCGTCGTCGGACCGGGCGCCCGCGAAGGCTCGCACGCTGTGCCTGGCCTGCTCGTAGCGGGCGGTGGTGAGCTGGGAGGCGTACCCGGCGCCCCGGTGCACGCTGGAGTAGGCGGGCAGGGCGGCGTTCACGGCGGCGCTCACGGGTTCGAGACAGGGCGCGCTGGCCGCGTAGTCGAGATTGGCGTAGTGGACCGTGCGGCCGTCCTTGAGCGGGACCTCCAGGTCGCCGCCGAGGACGGTGGGGACGGTCCGGCTGCCCGGCGCGGGCTGCTCGGGGGAGTCGGCCTGGGCGGGAACGGAACTGAAGATCGTGAGCGTGGACACGGCGAAGCCTCCGGGGTCGTCGGGACCCCTTGGTGCGCCACGGAGCCCGCGCTTGCCCACCACCCTGCGTGGCGGACCAGGTCTTCACCCGGGGCACCCCGCCGCGGACGCGAGGGTTGCCGGCCAGCTAGCCGGGGCTTGTCGCTGGCACTCATGACCTACGTCGGAACTATAACCGACACTCAGCTGTTGTCCGCAACCCCACTTTTTACCCGGAACAACGAATAGTGTGTGCGAGAACTTCTTCGGGGGTTTGGTCGTTGAAGGCGGGGACTGTCCCCGAACGTGGAGGTTGAACGATGTGGGACTGGGTGTCCAACCCTGAAATCTGGATCGGGTTCTTCACCCTGGTGGCGCTGGAGATCGTCCTCGGGATCGACAACATCATCTTCATCTCGATCCTCGCGGGAAAGCTTCCAGAACATCAGCGTGACCGCGCCCGAGTGCTCGGCCTCGCCGCGGCACTGATCAGCAGGCTGCTTCTGCTCTTCGCCCTGTCGTGGGTGGTGGGGCTGAAAGAACCGATCTTCGAGGTACTCGGTCACGCGTTCTCCGGGCGAGATCTCATTCTCCTGGGCGGCGGTCTGTTCCTGCTGGCCAAGGCCACCATCGAGATCGGCCACAGCATGGAGCTGAAGTCGGCCGACCAGAAGCAGCGCAAGGCCGCCTCGTTCGCGTCCGTGATCGTGCAGATCATGATTCTCGACATCGTGTTCTCGCTGGACTCCGTCATCACCGCCGTCGGCATGGTCGACGAACTCCCGGTGATGATCGCGGCGGTGATCGTCTCCGTGATCGTCATGCTGGTCGCCTCCGGGCCGATCAGCCGTTTCGTGGAGAAGCACCCGAGTATCAAGATGCTGGCGCTGGCCTTCCTCGTCCTTATCGGCGTGGTGCTGGTCGCCGATGGTTTCGGACAGCACGTTTCCAAGGGCTACATCTACTTCGCGATGGCCTTCTCCTTGATCGTCGAACTCCTCAACATCCGGGTTCGCACCAGGCGGGCGAAGCTTGAGCAGGCAGAACCTAAGATGGACTAGTGCGTTTTGATCCCTGGAATCCGGATTTCGTCGCATTTCCCTACGACGCCTACGCCGAACTGAGGCGGGAAGCGCCGGTCGGCTTCTTCGAGCCGACCGGCCAGTGGCTCGTCGCCAGGCACGCCGACGTCAACGCGCTGCTGCGGGATCGGCGGCTGGGCCGTACGTATCTGCATGTGGCGACCCACGAGGAGTTCGGGCGGCTGAGCCCGCCGGAGTTCCAGGAGCCCTGGTGGCGGGTCAACAACGCGGGCATGCTCGACCTGGAGCCGCCGGAGCACACCCGGTTGCGCCGCCTGGTGTCCAGGGCGTTCACGCCCCGGATGGTCGAGTCGCTGCGTCCCCGCGTCAAGGAGATCGCCGGTGGTCTCGTGGACGCCTTCGTGGCCCAGGGCGGCGGCGACCTGATCGCCGAGGTGGCCGAGCCGCTGCCGGTGACGGTCATCGCCGAGATGCTCGGCGTGCCCGAGTCCGACCGTGGCCTGCTGCGGCCCTGGTCGGCGGACATGTGCGGGATGTTCGAGCTGAACCCCTCCCTTGAGGCCCAGCACGCGGCCGTCAGGGCGGCGACGGAGTTCGCCGGCTACCTGAGGGGGCTCGCCGCCGAGCGGCGCGGCGACCCGGGCGACGACCTGATCAGCGCGCTCGCCCAGATCGAGGAACTCACCGAGGACGAGCTGGTCGGCACCTGTGTGCTGCTGCTCAACGCCGGTCACGAGGCGACCGTGAACGTCACGGGCAACGGTTGGTGGGCGCTGTTCAGGAACCCGGGCGAGCTCGCCCGGCTGCGTGCCGACCACTCGCTGCTGCCGACGGCGATCGAGGAGCTGATGCGCTGGGACACGCCGCTGCAGATGTTCGAGCGCTGGGTGCTGGAGGACATCGAGATCGGCGGCGTCGCGATCCCGAAGGGCGTCGAGGTCGCGCTGCTGTTCGGCTCGGCCAACCGCGATCCCGAGGTCTTCGTCGAGCCCGACCGCCTCGATCTGGGCCGGGCGGACAACCCGCACATCAGCTTCGGCGCCGGCATCCACTTCTGCCTGGGCGCGCCGCTGGCGCGGATCGAGCTGGCCGAGTCGTTCGGGGCACTGCTGACCAAGGCGCCCGCCATGGAGCTGGTCAAGGAGCCGGTGTGGAAGCCCGGCTACGTCATCCGGGGGCTGGAGTCGCTGGAGGTGGCGATCTAGCCGGCCCGGACCGTCTGGGAGAGCCAGCCGAAGCCGCCGAGGCCGTACGGGTCGATCAGCTCGCCCTCGCCCGAGGCGCGGGCGAGCAGCCGCAGATAGCCGGGCGGATCACGGTGCGCGAGTTCGAGCGGCGGCCGCTCCGCGGTCAGCCCGAGCGCACGCAGCCGGTCGCGCTGTGTGGACAATGTTGTGGAAATCGCGCCCGCCCGCCGCCCGGCCTCCGCGCACGCGTCGAGGGCGACGTGCGCGGTGATGTCGCAGGTCCCGTTGGGTACGGCGGGGACGAGGCAGCCGTCGCGATAGGCGGCGACGGTGCCGCCGGTCGGCCGGTTGTCCACAGGGTGTGCATAATCGAGGGCCACCGCCCGGCCCTCCGTCAGACCGCTCACCACGCCCGCCCAGGCGGCGTCGCGGGGGTGCCCGATCTCGGCCCGGTCGCCGATCCTGGCCAGCGGCCACCACCGCTCGATCCACCGCAGATCGCCGGGGCCGACCGGGTCGCCGAGCCGTTCCCGCCCGGTCTCGGTGTCGACCATGACCAGCCGGGGGCCGTCCTCGGCGAGTTCGGCCACGTCGAGCGGGATGTTGTCGAGCCATTCGTTGGCGATCACCAGCCCGGTGATCTCGCGCGGCACGCGGTCGTGCCAGGCGATCTCCTCCGGCAGGCGCTCGGGCCGGGGCGCCAGCTCGACGGCGCCGACCCGCAACCTGCTCCGCAGCGACGGCGGGACGGCCGCCAGCACGCCGGCGGCCAGGCGGCCCTCACCCGCCCCGATGTCCACGAAGTCGACGAGGGCGGGGGAGCCCAGCTCCTTGTCGACTTCGAGCAGCAGCGCGAGCACGGCGTCGACGAACGGCGCACCGGTGTCGACGGACGTGCGGAAGTGGCCGGAAGGCCGTTCGCGCGCGTAGAAACCCGCGTCGCCGTAGAGCGCCCGCTCCATCGCCGTGCGCCAGGTGAGCCACATGGGAGGGACTATCTCATGGGAAAGCTCTAACACGCACAGCGACTTCTTGACTACACACTGTTGTAGATTTGCGCTATCGTTACTTAGTGTCATCGGGTGTTAACGGTACGGATCCGCTGGATTCACAGCCCGTCGCGCCCGTCGTCCCGCAGCACAGCGCGCCCCCGCGCGCAGGAGAGGAAATCCCGTGCTCAAGAAGACCCTCGTCGTGGCCGGCACCTTCGCGATGTTCGGCCTGGCCGCTCCCGCCCACGCCGACATCAACTCCGGCAACGCCACCACCGCCGGCAACTCCGGCATCCTCACCGGCACCCAGGTGATCGCTCCGATCAAGGTTCCCGTCGTCGTCTGCGGCAACGCCATCCAGGCCGTCACCGCCCTCAGCGGCGCGAACGCGCACTGCAAGGGCACCGCGCACGCCGTCCGCTAGTTGAGAAGAGCTCGAACCGGTGTGACTAACCGGTTCGAGCTCTTGCCGGCCGGCCAGTCGGCGGTTGGTCGGCCGGGGTGCACCTCCACAGGGGGCAGCACATCGTCAGAGCGGGCGTCGGGTCCACATCCTGGGCCTGGCGCCCGCGGCCATGCGATGAATATCCCCTCTCCTTTGTTCATCCCGACAGGGGTGCATAGTTTGTGTGCCCTTGTCGGATTTGTCGGTACCTCAACGCGCGGCAAAAGGCCAGTCACATGTGACAGACCGGCCGCCGGATACCCTGTTCGACAGGTCCATCGGGTCAACAGGGATGGCACATCATGCATGCTGGTGATCGCCCAGGACGCCTTGCCGTCGGAGTGCTCGGGGCGGGCAAGGTCGGCTCCGCCCTCGGCGCCGCGCTGGCGCAGGCGGGCCATCGCGTCGTCGCCGCCAGCGGCGTCTCGGACGCCTCGCAGCGCCGGGCCGCCGAGCGCCTCGGCGTCGGCACCTCCGGCCCCGAGGACGTGGTCGCGGCGGCCGAGCTCATCCTGCTCGCCGTCCCGGACGACATACTGCCCGGCCTGGTCGCCGGGCTCGCCTCCACCGGCGCCGGGTTGCGCGGCAAGCTGCTGGCCCACACCAGCGGCGCCTACGGACTGTCCGTCCTCGACCCCGCCACCCGCGAGGGCGCGCTCCCGCTCGCGCTGCACCCCGTCATGACCTTCACCGGGCGCGACGACGACCTCAACAAGCTCACCGGCATCTCGTACGGCGTGACCGCGCCCGAGCCGCTGCGGCCCATCGCGGAGGCGCTCGTCATCGAGATGGGCGGCGAACCGGTCTGGATCGCCGACGCCGACCGCGCGCTCTACCACGCGGCCCTCGCGAGCGCCGCCAACCACATGGTGACGCTGATCGCCGAGTCCTCAGACCTGCTCCACCGCATCGGCGTCGAGCACCCCGGGCGCATGCTGGGGCCGCTGCTCGGCGCGGCGCTCGACAACGTGCTGCGACTGGGCATCGCCGGTCTCACCGGGCCCGTGGTGAGGGGGGACGCGGGCACCGTGCGCAAGCACGTGGACGCGCTGATCCTCACCGCGCCGGAGGCCGCCGACGCCTACATCGCGCTGGCCAGGCTCACCGCCGACCGCGCGCTGGCCGCCGGACTGCTCAAACCGGAGGAGGCGGAGCGGTTGCTCGACGCGCTGGGAGGCAACATATGGACGTGACAGGGACCCGGTCGGGCCCTGATCGTCGTTCAGGAGGCGAAAGTCGTGGAACTGGTCGTCGCGCGCAACCGCGCTGAGCTGGTCAAGGCAAGGGGAGAGGGGCCGATCGCCCTGGTCCCCACCATGGGGGCGCTGCACGAGGGGCACCGGGCGCTGATCCGGGAGGCACGGGCGCTGGCCGCCCGGGTGGTCGTCAGCGTGTTCGTCAATCCGCTGCAGTTCGGGCCGTCTGAGGACCTTTCGCGCTACCCGCGCACGCTGGAGGCCGATCTCGACGCGTGCCGGGCCGAGGGCGTCGCGGTCGTCTTCACGCCCGCCGCCGAGGACATGTACGCCGCCGACCGTCAGGTCGGCGTCAGCGCCGGGCACATGGGCACGATCGTCGAGGGCACGGCCCGGCCCGGCCACTTCGACGGGGTGCTGACCGTCGTGCTCAAGCTGTTCAACCTGGTCCAGCCGGACCTCGCCTGCTTCGGGCAGAAGGACGCCCAGCAACTCGCCGTGATCAGGCGGATGGTCGCCGACCTCGACCTGCCGATCGGCATCGTCGGCGTGCCGACCGTGCGCGAGCCGGACGGGCTGGCGATGTCCAGCCGCAACCGCTTCCTGTCCGCGCAGGACCGCGAGCGGGCGCTGGCGCTGTCCAGGGCGTTGTCGGCGGGCGCGGTCGAGGCCACGCCGTCGCGGGTGGTGGCGGTGGCGCGGGAGGTGCTCGGCGCCGCCGGCCTCGATCCCGACTACCTCACGCTGGTCGATCCGGCCACCTTCGAGGCGGTTCCCGAGGCGTACAAGGGGGAGGCGGTGCTGGCCGTGGCCGCCCGGGTCGGGCGTACGCGGCTCATCGACAACGCGCTCATCCGCCTCTAGGGCTTCGGCAACGCTGTGGGGCGTGCCGTAGGGGCATGGCCTTGCTTGACGACGGGCGCAGGGGCTTCCGCAACACTGTTGGGCCCCAGCAGGCGAGCACCTCACCAAGGGCGTTATCGTCATTATGACGAAATTGCCCTCGGTGAGGAGACCCCCATGAGCGGACCCGCGCTTCCCCTGCGCCTGAGCGCTCCCGAACCCGGCTGGACCGTCGAGGCCGACGTGGTCGTCGTGGGGTCCGGCGTCGCGGGCCTCACGGTCGCCCTGCGGCACGCCGAGCTCAGGCCGCAGGCCAAGGTCCTCGTCGTCACCAAGGACGTGCTCGGCTCCGGCTCGACCCAGTGGGCGCAGGGCGGCATCGCGGCCGTGCTCGACCCGGCGGACTCCCCCGAAGAGCACCTGAACGACACCCTCGTGGCCGGGGTCGGGCTGTGCGACAGCCGGGCGGTGCGCACGATGGTGACCGAGGGACCGCAGGCCCTGCGGCGGCTGATGGAACGCGGCGCCCGCTTCGACCGGGCGTCCGATGGCCGCCTGGAACTGACCCGAGAGGGCGGGCACCGCCGCCACCGCATCGTGCACGCGGGCGGCGACGCCACCGGCGCCGAGGTGCAGCGGGCGCTCGTCGCGGCGCTGCGCGCCCAGGGCATCGAGGTCATCGAGCACGCGCTCGTCCTCGACCTGCTCAAGGACGCCCAGGGGCGGGCGGCGGGCGTGACGCTGCACGTGATGGGCGAGGGCGCCCGCGACGGCGTGGGCGCCGTGCACGCCCCCGCCGTCGTGCTCGCCACCGGCGGGATGGGGCAGGTCTACCAGAGCACCACCAACCCTCTCGTCTCCACCGGCGACGGGGTGGCGCTCGCGCTGCGCGCCGGAGCCGTCGTGCGCGACCTGGAGTTCGTCCAGTTCCACCCCACCGTGCTCTGGCTCGGCGAGGACGCCACCGGTCAGCAGCCGCTCATCTCCGAGGCCGTTCGGGGCGAGGGCGCCTTCCTCGTGGACGAGGAGGGCAACCGGTTCATGCAGGACGTGCACGAACTGGCCGAACTCGCCCCCCGCGACGTGGTCGCCAAGGCGATCATGCGTCAGCCCGGCCAGGTCTACCTCGACGGCCGCCACTTCGGCGAGGACAAGTGGCGCAGGCGCTTCCCGACCATCTACGCGGTCTGCCTGGAACACGGCCTCGACCCCGCCAGGCAGACCGTCCCCGTCGTGCCCGCCGCCCACTACGCCAGCGGGGGCGTGCGCACGGACCTGCGGGGCCGTACGTCCATCGAGGGCCTGTACGCCTGCGGGGAGGTCGCCTGCACCGGCGTCCACGGGGCCAACCGGCTGGCCTCCAACTCGCTGCTGGAAGGGCTGGTCTTCGCCGAGCGCATCGCCCAGGACCTGTCCGCCGTACGGCGCGAGCCCGCCGCGCCGAAGGCGGGGGAAGGGCTGTTCGACCCCCGGATCCGCCCCAGGATCCAGGCGCACATGAGCGGGGGCGCCGGCGTGCTCCGCAGCCACGAGTCGCTGCTTCGGACCGCCAGGGCGCTGCGCGACGCCCGCTGGACCCCGGTCCAGGTGCGGCCGTGCACCGAGGCGTGGGAGGCCACGAACCTGCTGACGGTGGCCAGTGTGCTCACCGCCGCCGCCGTGGCCCGCGAGGAGACGCGCGGCTCGCACTGGCGCGAGGACCACGCGGAGCGCGACGACGACCGCTGGCTCGGGCACCTGGACGTGACACTGACCGAGGAGGGCTTGCAGATGACTTTCACGCCGCACGAACTGCCCGAGGGCACCGAGGAACTGATCGAGCGGGCGCTGGCCGAGGATCTGACGGAGGCGGGCGACGTGACCAGCCTCGCCACCGTCCCGGCCGAGCACCGTTCGGTCGGCGACGTGGTCGCGCGCAAGGACGGGGTGGTCGCGGGGCTCGCGGTGGCCGAGGCGGTCTTCGCGCGGCTGGGCGTGCGCCGTACGGGCAAGCGGGCGGAGGACGGGCAGGCGGTCGCCGAGGGCGAGGTGCTCATGACGGTCGAGGGGCCGACCCGGGCGCTGCTGACGGCCGAGCGCACGGCCCTGAACCTGCTCACGCACCTGTCCGGCGTCGCCACCCTCACCCGGCGCTGGGTGGAGGCGGTGGAGGGCACGGGGGCGCGGATCAGGGACAGCCGCAAGACGTTGCCGGGGCTGCGGGCGCTGGAGAAGTACGCGGTCCGGGCCGGGGGCGGGGTCAACCACCGGATGTCGCTGTCGGACGCGGCGCTGATCAAGGACAACCACGTGGTGGCGGCCGGTGGCGTGGGGGCGGCGTTCCGGGCGGTCAGAGAGCGGTATCCGGACGTGCCGATCGAGGTCGAGGTGGACACGATCGAGCAGTTGCGGGAGGTGCTGGCCGAGGGGGCGGAGGAGATCCTGCTGGACAACTTCACGGTCGAACGGCTGGCGCTCGCCGTACAGATCACGAAAAATCAGTCCAAACTGGAGGCGAGCGGCGGACTGACCTTGGAAATGGCACGCGCTGTGGCCGAGACTGGCGTTGACTACCTTGCGGTGGGAGCGCTCACGCACTCCGCGCCGGCCCTTGACATCGCTCTGGATCTGCGGGGGTAATCGATGCTGCTCACGATCGACGTCGGCAACACGCACACGGTGCTCGGCCTGTTCGAGGGCGACGAGGTGATCGAGCACTGGCGGCTGGCCACCGACGCCCGCCGTACCGCCGACGAGCTCGCGGTCGTGCTCCAAGGGCTTCTCGGCCAATCGCCCCTGCTCAAGGGCACCGACGTCAGCGGCATCGCGATCTGCTCGACCGTGCCGTCCGTCCTCAACGAGATGCGCGAGATGTGCCGCCGCTACTACGGCGACGTCAGCGCGGTGATCGTGGAGCCGGGCGTCCGCACCGGCGTGCCCGTCCGCATGGACAACCCCAAGGAGGTCGGCAGCGACCGCATCGTCAACGCCCTCGCCGCCATCGACCAGTACGGCGGCCCCTGCGTCATCGTCGACTTCGGCACCGCGACCTCCTTCGACGCGGTGTCGGCCAAGGGCGAGTACGTCGGCGCCGTCACGGCCCCCGGCATCGAGATCTCCGTCGACGCGCTCGCGGCCGCGGGCGCGCAACTGCACAAGGTGGAGCTGATCAGGCCCCGCTCGGTCATCGGCAAGAACACCGTCGAAGCCCTCCAGGCCGGGATCATCTACGGCTTCGCCGGTCAGGTGGACGGCATCGTCGAGCGGATGGCGGCCGAACTGTCCGACGACCCCGACGAGGTGACCGTCGTCGCCACCGGCGGCCACGCGCCCCTGGTGGTGGGCGAGTCGCGCTCGATCGACGTGCACGAGCCGTGGCTCACGCTGATCGGCCTGCGGCTCGTCTACAACCGCAACACGACATGAGAAGAGCGGCCCCCCGCTCGGGAGGGGGCCGCTCGCCATCGGAAGAGGCTACGCCGCGTTGTAGAGGTACCGCCAGGAGCCGCACCTGCTCACGTAGCCGCCGTACTGCGGGGCCTGGCAGACCTTGACCCGCAGGGTGTGCACGTCGTCCTCGCTGAAGGAGAACTTCTTGTAGCCGGGGAAGCCGCAGTACTTCCTCGTGTAGACGTTCGACCAGTCGCCGTCGAAGTTCTCGGTCTGGAACTTCACGTACGCGCACTTGCCGCCCTGTCCGTAGGTCCGGTTGTCGAGGTCGTAGAGGCGACCCCGCACGTCGACGGTGTTGGACTCACCCGCGTGGTCCCACTCGACGTCCACCCAGCCCTGAGCCTTGGCCAGGTGGTTGGCCGAGTAGAACGGCCCCCAGTAGCCGCTGTAGTCGTCGGTGGAGGCCGTGGAGGCGCTCGCGGCGGCGGGCAGCGCGAGGGCGAGGGCGGTGGTGGCTGCGGCGGCGAGTAAGCCCGCCGCGATCTTCTTGATCATGATCTCTCCTTTGACCTGGAGGTGCTGTGTCCCATAGGTAACGGAGAGTGCTTGCAGACATCCTTCAGTAGACCGACGAGCCCTTGCAGTTCGCCATATCCCCTACCCTTTATTGCTGTGAGCGACGAACTTCCCGAGCAGATGCGCATCCGGAGGGAGAAGCTCGACCGCCTCCGCAGTGAGGGCGTCGAGCCCTATCCGGTCAATTTCCCCCGCACGGCGACCAACGCCGAGATCCGGGAGAAATACCAGGGCCTGGCCCCTGACACCGCCACCGGGGACAAAGTCGGCGTGGCCGGACGGGTCATGCTCAACCGCATCGGTGGCAAGCTCTGCTTCGCGACGCTCCGCGACGGCGCCGGTGACCTCCAGGTGATGATCTCGCTCGACAAGGTCGGCGAGGAGTCCCTCGCCCGCTGGAAGAGCGACGTCGACCTCGGCGACCAGGTGGGCGTCGAGGGCGAGGTGATCACCTCGCGGCGCGGCGAGCTGTCGATTCTCGCCGAGAGCTGGCAGATCACCGCCAAGTGCCTGCGCCCGCTGCCCGAGAAGCACGTCGGTCTCACCGACCCCGAGGCCCGGGTACGGCAGCGCTATCTCGACCTCATCGTCAACGACGAGGCGCGCAAGATGGCCCACCTGCGCAGCGCCACCGTGCGCGCCGTGCGCGACTTCTGGCTGGAGGAGGGGTATCTGGAGGTCGAGACGCCGATGCTCCAGCCGATCCACGGCGGAGCCAGCGCGCGGCCGTTCAAGACGCACATCAACGCCTACAACATGGAGCTCTACCTTCGCATCGCGATCGAGCTCTACCTGAAGCGGCTCGTGGTCGGCGGTCTTGAGAAGGTCTTCGAGATCAACCGCAACTTCCGCAACGAGGGCGCCGACTCCACGCACAACCCCGAGTTCACCATGCTTGAGGCGTACGGCACCTACCTCGACTACCACGACATGGCCGACCTGACCCAGCGCATGTACCAGAAGGCGGTCGTGGCCGCCCTGGGCACCACCGTGGTCGCCCACGGCGACGTCGAGATCGACCTGGGCGGCGAGCGCTGGCCCCGGGTGCCGCTCTACAGCCTCGTCTCCGACGCGCTCGGCGAGGAGGTCACCACCGACACGCCGCTGGAGCAGGTCCGCAAGTACGCCGAGCGGCACGAGATCGCCTGGGACCCGAAGTGGGGCCAGGGCAAGCTGGTCCAGGAGCTGTTCGAGGAACTGGTCGAGCACAAGATCGTGCAGCCCACGTTCGTCATGGACTACCCGCTGGAGACCTCGCCGCTGGCGCGCAACCACCGGGACAACCCGCTCGTCACCGAGAAGTGGGACCTTATCGGCTTCGGCACCGAGCTCGGCACCGCCTACTCCGAGCTCAACGACCCGATCGAGCAGCGCCGCCGCCTGGTCGAGCAGTCGCTGCTCGCCGCCGGAGGCGACCCGGAGGCCATGCAGGTCGACGAGGACTTCCTGCAGTCGCTGGAGTACGCGATGCCGCCCACGGGCGGCGTCGGCGTCGGCATCGATCGCATGATCATGGCCCTCACCGGCAAGAACATCCGCGACACGATCCTCTTCCCGCTGGTCAAGCCCGCCGGTCAGTGAGCGTCCGGGCGGCCCGTCGCGGCCGCCCGGCCGCCTCCGTCGCGAAGTACGCAGGCGACCTGCGCGTTTTCCCTCGCCACGCGCACGGAGCGCGAAGGAAACTTTCAACTTGTCAGATTCGGGTGAGGTGTTGTCAGGGGCGCTGTGACGGCTCATCCCGTCCCGACGTGTGACGACATATGGTGAGTAGCTCACATCTTTGCCGATCAAGTCAATGCGCCTTGTCAAGGGTCCCGACAGCCGCGCTTGACGTCCTTTCGCGAATGCGTTTACCGTCTCCGAGACGAGCACCTACGCTCGGGCCGAGACGTCTTGCGAGTTCCACTGTTGGGGGGAGGGCTCCCGATGGATGTGCTCACCGAGGGCGTCGAGCTGAGCCATGCCGATTTAGCCTTGTTGGCCGAGCTGGCCAAGGGTGTCACGGTCGATCGGGTGGGGCGCCGGCTGGACGTCAGTGGACGCACCGTACGCCGCCGTTTGCGCGGAATTTGCGACAGGATCGGCGTGGCCACCGCGATCGAAGCGGTGGCCTGGGCGGCCCGTCGTCAACTCATCTGAGTGATCAGGCGGCGATTCGCACCGCGCCCGCCCACGGGCGCCGGTCGATCGCGGCGATCCGCACCACGTCACCGGTGCGCGGCGCGTGCACCATCATGCCGCCGCCCAGGTAGATGCCTACGTGGTGCAGGTCGTTGTAGAAGAACACCAGGTCGCCGGGGCGCAGTTCGGCGCGTGAAATGCGCTTGCCCGCCGTCCACTGGTGGCCGGTGTAGTGCGGCAGCGAGATGCCGACCTGCTTGTAGGCGGCCATCACCAGACCGGAGCAGTCGTAGGAGCCGGGGCCCTCGGCCCCCCACACGTACGGCTTGAGCTGCTGCGTCAGCGCCCACCTGGCCGCTGTGGCGGCCTTGCCCTGCCCGGGGATCGGCAGTTCGACCCGCTTGGCCGGGGTGCCGGGCCGTCCGGCCTCGCCGAGTGCGCGGCCGAACAGGTCGCCCTCGACCTTCGCCACCAGCTTGGTGATCTTGTCGCGCCTGCTGCCGAGGTCGTCGACGAGCCGGCGGACCTCGGCGATGCGGGCCTTCGCGCCCGTCCTGGCGGTCTCCGCGGCCTTGCGCGCGCGGGTGACCTGGCCGAGCTGCTCGCCGTGCTGCCGCTGGATGGCGTACGTGGTGGCGGCCCGGCCCAGGAAGGTCTCGGGGTCCGCGGGGCTCATCAGGGCCAGCGTGTTGTTCAGGCCGCCCGTCATGTACTCCTGCTGGGCCAGCGCGCCCGCCCTGCGCTGCTTGACGTCGAGGTCGGCCTGGCTGGCGCGGAGGGTGCGCTCGGCGTCGTCCACGGCCTTCTCGGCGTCCTTGAGCTTCACCCGCTGGCCGTTGTACTGCTCGGAGAGGGTGCCGATCTGCGTGTGCAGCTTCTCCGCCCGGTCGGCGAGCTCCTTGAGGGTGGGCTCAGGGTCGGCGGCCGCTGTGCCGGCGGTGCCGACGGGGCCGATGGGAATGGTCAACACCAGGGCGGTCACGACGGCGGCGAGTCTTCTCCGGCTCCCGGGTTCGGGAGGTTCGCTCGCGCTGTTCCTCTTCACCAACCAGTTCCTCTCGACGACGCCGACCGGGTTGGCTGACGGGTTCGGGCTGAGTGGCCCTACCGGGCAAGGTCGCCCGGATTCACCCCGGTGGCCTTCGGCCACGGGTGGGTTCCCGGTTCCTCTCGATGGGATTAGGCGTGCCGCCTCGCGCGCCTGCGCGGGGTGACATCGTCGGTGGACACTAGTGCACCCGGAGTTCGTGCTCAACCGGAATCGCGGATTCGGTGGCGGTTGTGCAACCGAAGAGTAACGGTGCGATCACAGTAGTGGGGAAATTGCGCCCTGTTTGCCCCTGTTTGAGAGCCTGATGGCCAGGTGAGCGCGGCTGGGCCGTATGTGGTCGCGGGGTGGGTAAATACGGACGAACCGTAATGCGCTCTGTACGCTGAACTGCCATGGAGCAGGTGGCCGAACGAGAGGTTCCCGACCTAGGGCTCGTCGTGAGACGCGCCCGGACCCCCGACGTCCACGCGATCAGGCGCCTCGTGGACACCTATGCCGGCGCCGGTCCCCGGCTGCTGGAGAAGGCGACCGTGACCCTGTATGAGGACATACAGGAATTCTGGGTCGCCGAACACGGTGGCCAGGTAGTAGGTTGCGGCGCATTGCATGTCTTGTGGGAGGATCTGGCGGAGATTCGTACGGTCGCCGTTGATCCGAACAGCCGTGGCCTGGGAATCGGGTACAAGATCGTGTCGGCTTTGATCAAAACGGCCGGCGAACTCGGGCTCCGGCGCGTGTTCTGCCTGACTTTCGAGATCGATTTCTTCGCCCGCCACGGCTTCCGTCCGATCCAGGGCACACCCGTCTCACCTGAGGTCTATGCCGAGTTGCTCGCCTCCTATGACGAGGGGGTTGCCGAGTTCCTCGACCTGGAGCACGTCAAGCCCAACACCTTGGGCAACACCAGGATGCTGCTCCACTTGCCCGTCGTTTGACTCGGGCGTCGACCAAAGGGAAAGGTGATTGTAGATACCTATGTCGATACGTTGGGCAGCGAAGGCATGTGTCCTGACATGTGCCACATGCACACTCGAAGCGAGGTGACACGGTGAGCACCGGACAGCCGCCGTATCCGCAGGCCGACCCCGGCGACAATTCCGGGGCGCCTCAATACGGACAGCAGAACTCGGGCTACCCCCAGGGAGAGTCCGACCCCGAGGCGACGGTCGTCGGCTACCGGCACGAGGGCGAAGGCTACGGCCAGCCTTCCGGCCAGCAGTACGGCCAGCCCGCCCAGGGCCAGCAGGGCTACGGCCAGCAGCCCGCGTATGGACAGCAGCCCGGCCAGGGCCAGCAATACGGCCAGGATCAGCAGTACGCTCAGCCTGGTTACGGCCAGCAGCCACCGTCGGGTCAGCAGCCCGCCTACGGACAGCCCGCCCAGGGGCAGCAGGGCTACGGCCAGCAGCCCGCGTACGGACAACCTGCCTATGGCCAGCAGCCCGGCTACGGACAGCAGCCGCCGTCGGGTCAGCAGCCCGGCTACGGACAGCCGTCGGGTCAGCAGCCGGGCTTCGAGCCCGCCCAGGGCCAGCAGCCCGGGTACGGCCAGCCCGCCCAGGGCCAGCCGGCTCATGGTCAGCCCGCTCATGACCAGCAGGGTGGCTACGGCCAGCCTGCCTATGGTCAGCAGCCTGGTTCGGACCAGCAGGGTTACGGCCAGCAGAGTTATGGCCAGCCCGCCCCTGACCAGGGCTACGGTCAGCAGCCCGCGTACGGTCAGCAGCCTGGTTCCGACCAGCAGGGCTACGGCCAGCAGCCCGCCTACGGTCAGCAGCCGGGTTCGGACCAGCAGGGTTACGGCCAGCCCGCCCCTGACCAGGGTTACGGCCAGCCCGCCCCTGACCAGGGCTACGGCCAGCCCGCCCCTGACCAGGGCTACGGCCAGCAGCCCGCCTACGGTCAGCAGCCTGGTTCCGACCAGCAGGGCTACGGCCAGCCCACTCCCGACCAGTCCGGCTACGGCCAGCCCGGCTCCGGTCAACACGGTTACGGGCAGCAGGCCCAGTCCGGTTACGGGCAGCAGCAGTACGCGCAGCCGGGATACGAGCAGCAGCAGTACGGTCAGCCCCAGCCCGGTTACGGTCAGCAGTACGGCCAGCAGCAGTACGGTGCACCCGCCCAGCCCTACGGCCAGGCGCAGCCCGGCTACGGTCAGCCGTACAACCAGCCCGTCGGGGTGCAGCCGCCCGGCGCGCCCGCGCCGCTGGCGGAGTGGTGGCAGCGCCTGGTCGCCCGGCTCATCGACTTCGTCCTGTTCGGCATCGTCTACTTCATCCTCGGCGTGATCGTGATCGGCGCCTTGGTGGTCAGCTACAACTCCTCGTCCGGAGCGTCGTCGGGGAGCCTCAGCGTGGGTGCGGCCCAACTGATCCTCGGCCTCCTCCTGGGCGGCATCTACATCGCCTACGAGTTCTTCCTGACCAAGGCCAAGGGCCAGACGATCGGCAAGATGGTCATGGGCATCAAGATCGTCCAGGTGGGCGCGCCCATGGGCTACGGCGGTCTGGCCGCCGCGACCGCCATCCTGCGGGCGCTGGTCACCTGGGGCGCGTACCTGCTGTACGGCGTCCCGATCCTCAGCTGGCTCGGCTACCTCTTCGTGGCGCTCAACGGCGCCTCCCAGCTCTGGGACAAGCCGCTGCAGCAGACGTTCGCCGACAAGGTCGCCAAGACCGTGGTGGTGAAGGTCAAGTAGCATCCGCGACAAACAGGGGTCGCCCAACGGCGGCCCCTGTTTGCTGCCCGCGCCAGAATGAAAGGTCAACCGATGTAAACGGTTGTGGCCGTGACCGGGCAGGCCGTACCCGCTGAATGGCCGGTGCCCGCCCTGGGAAGGGCGTGTTCTATTACATTCTGTTCATCGCGCTCTGCGCGTTCTTCCTACCTGTCGGGGTGCTAGATGCCTACGATGGGCAGTTGCCTGGTGTGCTCACCTGGTTGACCGTTGGACCGGCCTATACGGCTTATGACCACATGGCGTATTCCGCTGGCCGGCGGGCCGTCCAAGGTCATTCGCAAGCGTCTCACCTGCGGCGATGCACCCAAAGGTCGGTGATCGAAACTATCCGGTGCCGGTGTTCGTTGGGAATCGGGGGCCCAATCCGGTCACGGGAATGGCGGCGTTCGCCCCAGGGTTGTCCATGTCCGGCCACCTTCAAGATCGGCCCAAAGGGTGACAGGCATGCGCGAAGCCGACAGGTGTGTGGAAGCCGACAAACTTTCCCGATCCGGTAAGGAGCCTGGAGAGACAGGCATTAGGCTGTGGGGCACCTGAGCCCGGAGGTTGTGGGCCCCTGTCGTGTGGGCGAGGTCCATGTGGCGATATGGTCGGGTTTGGGTGGATGTGAGGGGCCGCAAGCACGCGGGTGCTTCTCCCTGTGCCCGTGCTCTGGCCAATCTTGGATAACCCGGTGTCGCCGAAACCCGGGCCGGGGTGTGGAGTCGAGGTCGAATGGAAGCCCTTCCGGAGGCATTGTCGGCGCAGGCCGCGCCGGTGCCGCGTTCCCTTTGGCGGGCTGAAGTCGGCGCGCCCGGCTGTCCAGATCCCCGGCCAAAGTGGCAGGATCCTGCCAACGGCCAGTCCTGAGCCGCGAGTCAGCCCAATCCGTGTCTCCTGAATTGTCTCGGCGCCTTTTCGGGTATATGTTTGGGCAGGCGAATGAAACAATGCTCCGGAAAGGATTGCGTAGATGGCCAAGCAGATCCAGGAGATTCTCATCGATGACCTCGATGGGGGCGAGGCCAATGAGACGGTCAGCTTCGCTATTGACGGCTCGACGTATGAGATTGACCTCAGCGACGTTAACGCCAAGAAGCTGAGGGACGCGCTGTCGCCTTTCGTGCAGCACGCCCGCCGGGCCGGTGCAGTCTCCACACGTCGTAGGGGTCGCGGCGGACAGCGTGCGATGACCCGAGAGAAGAGCTCCGAGATCCGGCAGTGGGCCAAGGCCCACGGTCTGCCGGTCAGCGAGCGGGGCCGTATCGCCTCCACCGTCGTGGAGAAGTACGAAGCCGCTCACTAACCCGGTGGCGCCCCAACCATGCGCTTATGACGTTCGCCTTGAACCCCGGCGACTGCCATAAGCGCATGATCATTTATACGAGTGCTCGTTTGTCCGGGTTTGCGCGTCTCGCATGGTGGGACGGCCCGGTGCTTTTGGGCTCCCTTGAAACCCCTGGATATATCCCGCAATCCACGCTTCTCGATCATGCGGATTTGCCGTCCGGGCCGGGGTTTCCGTCATGATTGGGGATTCCAGGCCCACCCCTTCGAGCTGCGCCGGAACGCTGCCCAACCGGTTGCAGCGGGGCCATAGGATGGGGGTACGGCTTACGGATCTGTCCGGCGCACGGCCGAGTCGATCCACAGCTGATGTACACAGTGTGGTGGGTGGCGAAAAGCCCGCTGCGGCACGGTGTTCCAAACCTCGTTCGCTTGCGGCGTACAGGGAACACACCACCCCCGAACAGTAGTTGGATGGAGGGTGAACGCCCTGCTCTCGGGGAACGTCTCTGCTATAGAGCGGGTCAGCGGCAGTGGGCACGGTTCGCCGAGCCAGGGCTAGCATGCGGTTGACGGGACCGGATTAACCGGCCTGACTGACCGCTCTGTGAGGAGCGACGAGATGTTCGAGAGGTTCACCGACCGAGCGAGGCGGGTTGTCGTCCTGGCGCAAGAAGAAGCCAGGATGCTCAACCACAACTACATCGGCACTGAGCACATCCTTCTTGGCCTGATCCACGAGGGTGAGGGCGTAGCGGCCAAGGCTCTGGAGAGTCTCGGCATCAGCCTTGAGGGCGTGCGTCAGCAGGTCGAGGAGATCATCGGCCAGGGCCAGTCGGCTCCGTCGGGGCACATTCCGTTCACCCCGCGGGCCAAGAAGGTCCTCGAGCTGTCGCTCCGTGAGGCTTTGCAACTGGGTCACAACTACATCGGCACCGAGCACATACTGCTCGGCCTCATCCGCGAGGGTGAGGGTGTCGCCGCCCAGGTGCTCGTGAAGCTCGGAGCCGATCTCAACCGTGTCCGGCAGCAGGTCATCCAGCTGCTCCACGGCTACCAGGGCAAGGAGCCGGCCGCCGCGGGCGGCCCGCAGGAGTCCGCTCCCTCCACGTCCCTGGTCCTCGACCAGTTCGGCCGCAACCTGACCCAGGCCGCCCGCGAGGGCAAGCTGGATCCGGTCATCGGCCGTGAGAAGGAGATCGAGCGGGTCATGCAGGTCCTCTCCCGGAGGACCAAGAACAACCCCGTTCTCATCGGCGAGCCCGGCGTCGGCAAGACCGCCGTCGTCGAGGGCCTGTCACAGAAGATCGTCAAGGGCGAGGTCCCCGAGACGCTCAAGGACAAGCAGCTCTACACGCTCGACCTCGGCGCCCTGGTCGCGGGCTCCCGCTACCGAGGCGACTTCGAGGAGCGCCTGAAGAAGGTGCTGAAGGAGATCCGCACGCGCGGCGACATCATCCTGTTCATCGACGAGCTCCACACGCTCGTCGGCGCGGGTGCCGCCGAGGGCGCGATCGACGCCGCCAGCATCCTCAAGCCCATGCTGGCGCGCGGCGAGCTGCAGACGATCGGCGCCACCACGCTCGACGAGTACCGCAAGTACCTGGAGAAGGACGCCGCCCTTGAGCGCCGCTTCCAGCCCATCCAGGTCGCGGAGCCGTCGCTCAGCCACACGATCGAGATCCTGAAGGGGCTGCGCGACCGCTACGAGGCACACCACCGCGTGTCGATCACCGACGACGCCCTGGTGGCCGCGGCGCAGCTGGCCGACCGCTACATCAGCGACCGCTACCTGCCCGACAAGGCGATCGACCTCATCGACGAGGCCGGTTCCCGGATGCGCATCCGCCGGATGACCGCGCCGCCGGACCTCCGCGAGTACGACGAGAAGATCGCCAACGTCCGCCGTGACAAGGAGTCCGCGATCGACGCGCAGGACTTCGAGAAGGCGGCCGCCCTCCGCGACCAGGAGAAGCAGCTCCAGCTCAAGCGCGAGCGCCGGGAGAAGGAGTGGAAGGCCGGCGACATGGACGTCGTGGCCGAGGTCACCCAGGAGCTCATCGCCGAGGTCCTCGCCACCGCCACCGGCATCCCGGTCTTCAAGCTGACCGAGGAGGAGTCGCAGCGCCTGCTCCGCATGGAGGACGAGCTGCACAAGCGGATCATCGGCCAGGACGACGCCATCAGGGGCCTGTCGCGCTCCATCCGGCGTACGCGCGCCGGTCTGAAGGACCCGCGCCGTCCCGGTGGCTCGTTCATCTTCGCCGGTCCGTCCGGTGTCGGTAAGACCGAGCTGTCCAAGGCGCTGGCGGAGTTCTTGTTCGGTGATGAGGACGCGCTGATCTCGCTGGACATGT